>DATCXP010000180.1:0-4636 GCA_036565765.1 Terrimesophilobacter sp. | reverse complement strand
TCTAGGGAAAGCTGTGGATATGCGGTTATCCGGCCGCGCCGCGTGCCGGACCGAGTAGCGTCAGGCTCATCATCGACGGTTGAGGAGCATCATGAAAGCGCTCGTGTATCAGGGACCCGGTCAGAAGGCGTGGCAGGACGTCCCCGACCCGGCCATCAAGGAGCCGACCGACATCATCGTGAAGATCGTCGCGACGACGATCTGCGGGACGGACCTGCACATCCTGAAGGGCGACGTGCCTGCCGTGACACCGGGGCGCATCCTCGGTCACGAGGGTGTCGGCGTCATCACCGAAGTCGGCTCCGCCGTGTCGAACCTCGAGGTCGGCGATACCGTGATCCTCTCCTGCATCTCGGCGTGCGGGCGTTGCGATTACTGCAAGAAGGGCATGTTCTCGCACTGCCTCGGCAACGAGGGGGCACCCGGCATCGGGTGGATCTTCGGCCACCTGATCGACGGGACGCAGGCGGAGTTCGTGCGGGTTCCCTACGCGGAGACCTCCGTCTACCTGCTGCCGCCCGGCGTCACACCGCAGGAAGGCGCGATTCTGAGCGACATCCTGCCCACCGGGCATGAGATCGGCATCCAGTACGGTCAGGTCAAGGCTGGGGACGTCGTCGCGATCATCGGAGCCGGCCCGGTCGGACTCGCCGCAATTGCCACGGCGGGGCTCTATGGCCCGTCGCGTGTGATCTCCATCGACCTGGATGCCAACCGCATCGAGCAGGCGAAGCGTTTCGGCGCCACCGATGGCGTCCTGTCGAGTGCGACGGACTGGAAGGAGCAGGTGTTCGCGATGACCGACGGCCTCGGTGTGGACGTCGCGATCGAGGCGGTCGGAATTCCGCAGACCTTCACGATGTGCCTCGACATCGTTCGCCCTGGCGGTCATGTCGCGAATGTCGGGGTGCATGGCAAGCCGGTCGAGCTGCCCATCCAGGACCTTTGGATCTCGAACATCAACATCAGCATGGGTCTCGTCAACACGAATACGCTCGGTACCCTGCTCAAGCTCGTGGCGCAGAAGAAGATCGACGCCGACCAGTTCGTGAGTCACACCTTCGCACTCGATGACATCATCGATGCCTACGACACCTTCGGCAGGGCGGCGGAGACCAAGGCGCTCAAGATCATCCTCAACGCTTGAGACGGGGCACTCCCTGGGGTGCGAGAGTAGCGAACAGGTGATCCGGACCGCTCCCTGAGGTGCGAGCGTAGCGAACAGGTGGTCCGGACCGCTCCCCGGGGTGCGAGAGTAGCGAGCCTCGAGGGGGCGGTGATCCGGACCGCTCCCTGAGGTGCGAGAGTAGCGAGCCTCGAAGGGGGCCCCGTGCTAGCCGAGCCCCGGAATGTGCAGCCAGCCCGCCGCGATCAGCACGACGATCGAGTTCAGGATGAGCGCGATGACGGTGATGGTCGACACCCCTTTTGCGCCCGCGCCTCGCACGAACAGGATCAGCAGCAGAATGACCTCGAGAATCAGTGCGAACAGGAAGGTCGTGAGCGGCGCCGGGAGTGCGATCAGGATCGACAGGAGCATGAGCACCGCGAAGGCGAGTTCGAGTACCGCGAGGATGGAGCCGCTGCGCCGGCCGCGCTTGCCGCGCAGCCGGGTGATGCCGTCGAAGATCGCGAGCGCTGCCGCGAGGATCGTGATGATGAGGAGCCAGGAGAGGGTGACCATGGGTGTTCCTTCCGCACTTCATGTCCGCGAGCGAGCGCCGCGGCTCAGGTTCAGGTTAGTGGTCCCGGAGGATCCATGGTGGCGGAATTCTCCGCAGCGAGAGCCTGCGTCCGCGACTCCGCGATAGAGGTGATGCTCGTCACGGTTGCGAATCCGGCCTCGAGCAGTGCGGCATCGCTTCCCTCGGCCTGATCGCGTGGCCCGTCTGCGACCGAGAGGCGAACCTGTTCGTCATCGCCGCGCACCATCGTGGTCTGCACGATTCCGAAGGAGGCGAGGGGTGCCTCCCGCACCTCGAAGTCGATGCCGCTCGCGTTCGGAACGTTGACATTGAACACGGTACCGACCGGGTGATCCAGCAGACCCGGGAGCAGTCCTCGGGCGACCTCGGCCGCGGCGTCCCAGTGGCACTCGAGCGGGTCCATGCCGACATCCAGGGAGACGGCGATGCCCCGCGCGCCGTTGAGACCTCCCGTGAGCGCCGCGCCGACGGTGCCGGAATGCAGGATCGCGCGCCCGACATTCGCGCCCCGGTTGATCCCCGAGAAGACGAGATCTGGCGGTGCCCCGAATGCCCCGTGCGCCGCGATGAGGGCGATGAGCGCGGGCGCAGCCTCCACCGCGAAGGCCGGGATCGCATCCAGCCCATCCAGTGTCCTGCGTTCGAACCGGATGCGTCCGTCGGCCTCCGTCCCGGTGATCGACGCGCTGCTTCCGCTGGACTGCCCGGCGGGCGCTGCGACGACGACGTCGAACCCCTCGTCCGCGGCGACCAGGGCAAGCCGGTGCAGGCCGGGCGACTCGATGCCGTCGTCGTTCGTGATGAGGGCGGTCGTCATCGGTCGCCGCCGCTCACCGCCGCGTCTTGGGGACTACCTGCGTCGTCGGAGGGCTTCTCGCTCGCCATCGCGGCGAGCTGATCGGGGCTGAGGCTCCTCGCCGATTCCGGCTCGTCGCCGATCGTGCGAACGCCGACGCGCGTCCGCAGCTTCTCGATCGTCTCCGCATCACCGGTGCCGAGACCGTGCCGGGTGACGTTGAGCGCACCCGCCGCCGCACCGAGTGTGATCGCATCGAGGATTGTGGCACCGCGGGCGATCGCGGCGGCCACTCCCGCGGTGAGGGAGTCGCCCGCGCCGCGCTTGTCGGCGACCTCCATGGTGGGTGGGGTCACCTCGCTGACGACACCGTCGGAGAGCACGAGCAGTGGCTTATCGGCTCGCGTGACGATGACGGTCTCGGCGCCTTCGCCATTGATCGCGTGCATTGCCGCGATGACATCGCGGGTTGTGTTCTCCCGGATGCGGTGGTCGGCCAGGAGCTCCTCGTCGCTCACTTTCACGACCGTGACGCCACCGGCGAGGGCGGCCGTGAGCCGATCTCCCGCGAGGTCGACCACGACGGTCCGGTCGTTGGAGCGGAGATCCGCTGCGAGTCGCCGGTAGACATCGGCTGGCAGCGTGTCGCCTCCGGCCGGACCGCTCAGGATGACGAGAGAGGCGTCGAGCCCTTCGCGCAGGGTCACGCCGTAGAGTTCGTCGAGCTCATGGCGGCTGATCGGATCCCCGTCGGTCTCGACGATCGCGACGCGTTCGCCGTTCCGACGGTCGTGCACATAGACACTCCCTCTCGCCTCGCGCTCGACGGGAACCGCCCGAATGCCCTCCCCGTCGAGAAGGCTGCGCAGGACCCGACCGCTTTCACCGGAGAGAACGCAGCACATCGCGACCTTCACGCCCATGCGCAGAAGCATGCGGGCCTGCCACACACCCTGGCCGCCGGCGTGGAGGTGGATGTCGGAGCCGTCGGGATGGTCCTCCACCGTGACCGTCAGGACGGGCGATGGCGCGAATATGACGACTTCGCTCATGCCGTGACGCTATGGGTGTGAGCTTGTGGATTGCTGAATGCGAGCTGAACACTGCGCCCGCTCGCTGAGGTGCCGAGCGCAACGAGCCTCGAAGGGTGCCGAGTACTGACTCAGTCCCGGAATATTCCCCACTGACCGGCGGTTTTCACGAGTATGAGCACCACAGCAATCCGTCGTCCGGGTCCCGAGCAGGTTCGTGTGAGCATCAATGCGACGGGCACGATGTTCGCTGCGACGGTCGACGATGTCGGTGCCGCCGCGGACGGTTTCGTGCGCGGCGACCGGGTGGCATACCCGCTGTCGCTGGGGGAGTATCCGGTGATCAGCGTCGACACTCTCGTCGGCATCCCGCGTGACGTGAGCGATCGCCAGGCTGCCGACCTGCTCGCCCCGGGGCTCGTGGCCCACGCGATGATCACGCAGGTGCGGCCGTTCACGCGCGGCGATCGGGTGGCCGTCACGCTCGGCAACCGGATGCTGCACAGGACGGTGGCAGCGTGGGTTTCCTCGCTCGGCGGCACCATCGTCGACGACCCGGCGACGGCGGATGTCGTGTACGACGAGAAGGCACGTCACCTTGCCGCGATCGAGGCTTCGCACCGCCAGGGGCGCCTGCAGCAGGCGGCCACGAAGGTGTTTCTCGCGATCAGGGCCGGTGTGTTCGATGAACTCGCCGTGGAGCGCCGCGAGTCTGAGCGCGTAGCGGCCTAACCGTTAGCCCTCGGCAACCCGCAGCTCATGCCGGGCGGCTGAGCAGATCCATGCTCGATCTGGTTGCGCTCCGGACTGTCAATGTGTGAACATCAGTTCTATGATGAAGAGCCAAGTGTGACGCAAGAGTCGTGAGTTCGATTGATAACGACCCTGTAACAACAGCGATTATCTTTCCACAGATCGTAGAAATCTTCTAAGATTGTCGGCCCCTCCGCAGTAAAATCAACGCATGGAGAACCTCACAGCCACCCTCGACGCATCGACCGGCGCGCTCGCCGGCGTGTTCGCGTTCGAGGATGCCCGGAGGCTTTCCGACGAGGCGTTGCTGCAGACCACCGGTGCCCTGGAGCGATTGGGCCGGTGGGTGT
>DATCXP010000168.1:0-14112 GCA_036565765.1 Terrimesophilobacter sp. | reverse complement strand
CCGCGGCGGCCGATCAGCCGGTCCCAGATCGAGGCCGTCGCATCGCGATCTGTCGCGTTCTTCGGGCTGCTGTTCGGTGCGCAGACCTTCCCGGTCATGCTCGGCCAGGTCACCCAGCTGCAGACGGGCTGGTTCTGGGGCTACAACGTCGTGATGTTCGGCGGGCTCCTTCTCGCGGTCGCTGCGGCACTCACTCGGCGGTTCGTTCGCATCGTCAATATCTTCCTCCCGGCGGCCTATCTGGTCGCCGTGGCGACGTGGCCCCTCGCCGTTGTCGATCCGACCGCGGTCGCTCCTGGGCGACCCTGGCTATGGTTCCTGTGCACTGTCGCAACGGCGTCGGCGACGATCGCCCTGTCGACGTGGGGGGCGACGGTGTACCTCGTTGTCGCACCCGTGCTCTATGGGGTCATCCGGCTGACCCCATCCGGTGGCGGGGCAAGTTGGGATCTCGCGGCACTCGACACCGTCTACGCGATTCTGCTCGGTGGTGCCGTTCTCATGATCATCACGCTGTTGCGTGGTGCGGCCGCCTCGCTGGACGCCGCACAGGCGACCGCACTCACGCGCTACTCGCATGCCGTTCGGCAGCATGCGACGGAGGTCGAGCGTGTGCAGGTCGACTCGATCGTGCATGACAGCGTACTCACGACGCTGCTCTCCGCGGCGCGGGCCTATGCTCCAGATGCGATGGCACTCTCGGCGGTCATGGCCGGCAATGCGATCGGTCACCTCAGGGAGGCCGAGGCATCTTCTCCTGACGACGAGTCGACCGTGGGGCTGAACCAGTTGGCTGACCGGATCAGCGGCGCGGCGGCGACGCTGTCCGCACCGTTCACAATCCGGACCGCGGATATCGGCATCGGGTCCGTCCCGGTGCAGGTGGCCGAGGCGCTCTATTCCGCGGCGGTGCAGGCGATGGTCAACAGCCTTCAGCACGCGGGTGCGGCCGCGTCGGTCTCCCGGTGGCTGACGATCTCCGGCGAGGGGCAGTACGGCCTGAACATCGAGATCGGCGACACGGGGGTCGGATTCGACGTCGAGACGGTTCCGACGGAGCGACTCGGGCTGCGCGTCTCGATTCTCGAGCGGGTCGCCAATGCCGGTGGGCGCGTCGACATCGCGGCCCGCCCGGGATCGGGCACCGTCATCAAGATCTCCCGGCCGGATCTCGAGGAGCCCGATTCAGAACGGCCGAGCCTCGTTGAAGCGGGTGCGACCGCCCCGCGGAGCGAGGCGCCGTCATGATCTCCATCCGGCGGTACATCATCATTGCGCTCGCCGCGGTGTTCTCCGGGTACATCCTGCTGCTGGCGGCCTACTCGCTCGACGTTCCGAAGGAGAAGGCTCCGTACGTCCTCGCGATGGTGCTGTATGCGGTGGCGACGGTCCTGAGCCTCTGGCCCACGAAGCAGCCCAGGATGCCGATCTGGCTGGCGGTGTTCAACGTCGCCGTATGCGTCGCTCTTCCGCTGCTCGTCACGGGTCAGCTCGATATCAACGGAACGGTCGGGTCCGACTACTCGACCTGGTACCCGGCCGCCATCGGAACGCTCATGGTGATCACCTCGACCAGGAACCGCCATCTGTTCGCCTGGCTCGGCGTCGGGGCGCTCGCGATCCAGACTGCTGCCTGGGCCGGGGTCCCGGCTCTCGCCACGCTGGGGGTGGTCGGGAGCATCATGTGGGTCGCCGTGTCGCACGTGCTGTTCCGGTCGCTCGCGAAGATCAGTCGCGACGCCGAGCACTACGCCGTTGCGGAGCGGGAGGCCGCGGAGTGGCAGGCGGCGCAGGAGGCGCACCTGTTCGAGCGGCAGTTCCGGCTGCGCCAGACCAACCGGATGGCCCTTCCGATGCTTCGGCAGATCATTGCAAGCGGTGGCGATCTCAACGACGCCCAGCGACAGGAGTGCCTGTACCTGGAGGGCGCCATTCGTGATGAGATCCGGGGCAGGAAGCTCCTCAACAACCGCGTGCGCGAACAGGTCATGAGGGCGCGCCGCCGGGGCGCAAGCGTCACGTTGCTCGATGAGGGTGGCATCGACGAGTTGTCCGAGGTGGATCTCGAGCGGGTGCTCAACAGTCTCGCGGATGCTCTGAAGGGCTCGCAGACGGACCGGCTGATCGCGAGGACGGTTCCGGAGGGATCCGATATCGCTGTGACGGTTGTCGGCCTGAACTCGGTTGACGACGGGAACGCAAGCGCGCTGGGTCATGCCGATGAGGATGAGGACCAGGTCGGCCTCTGGCTCGAGATCCCGCGCGCGCTGCGCGCTGGAGCTGAAAGCGACGGCCATTTCTGATCGTCGCTGCGACGCCAGCGCCGAGCGCCGTCCCGGCGCTCGGTCGTGGGTCCAAGCCATCCCGCGCCGAGAACGCAGGAAAGGCCGGAGGATTATCCTCCGGCCTTTCCGCTAAGCCTCGAGTCAGGGCGACAACCCGAATGTCGCCCTGACTCGCCCCCAAGTCATTAACCCGCTTACCCTAGTCGGCTAATGATTGGTGATGTCGCTCTCGAAAGAGGAACACCTAGCACTATCTATTTTGGGGTCTTCACACCATAACCCAAAGTCGTCACTTAGGGGGACAATCGGGGGACATTCCTATCCTCGCAGGGCTCCAATAGTGTGGTATATCGGCAGTTTCGAGAACTGTGGCGGGTGTAATTGGGGTACAGGTGTGCGTTTTAGTGTGAATCCCGCAGCGTAGACGCACGGAAGCCGCGGAATCCGGCTTTCTCGCTGCAGTTTCTGCACCGGGCTCGAATCCGGGTCGCCGTGCAGAACTCACAGGTTCCCCACGCCCCCAAAACAGGGGTGCCTCAGCCGAAACTACGCCAGCGAGTGTGTCCCGGCACGATCGGGGACCGGATCGGGCGCTGGTGCACGACCCACGCGCTCACCTCGCGGGCGGCCTCAGTGCGGCGGGTTCCCTCGACTTCCTCGGCCATTCCCCGGAGGACGGCGACAACGGCAGCGAGCTCCTCCGACGTCGGGTTGCCCCCGATGACCCGGATGTCCTTCTCGGCATTGTCGTTCATTACAGTGGAATGTTCCCGTGCTCGGGTTCACTCTGTCGAAGAGTCATAGCGGAATGTTCCCGTGCTTCGTGCGCGCTGGAGCTTGGAGCAGAGGCCATTTCTGGCCTCTGCCGCGACGCCAGCGCCGACGCCCGTCACGGGCGTCGGGTTCACTCTGTCGAAGAGTCATAGCGGAATGTTCCCGTGCTTCTTGGGCGGCATACTCGCCCTCTTGGTCCGCAGCGCACGCAGCGCTTTGATGACGGTCACGCGCGTCGCCGCGGGCTCGATGACCCCGTCGAGTTCCCCGCGTTCAGCGGCCAGGAACGGGCTCGCGACGTTGTAGGTGTACTCGTTCGCGAGCTTCGTGCGCACAGCCGCGACATCCTCGCCGGCCTCCTCAGCCGCCTTGATCTCGCCGCGGTACAGGATGTTGACGGCGCCCTGGCCGCCCATGACCGCGATCTCCGCGGTCGGCCAGGCGTAGTTGAGGTCGGCGCCGAGCTGCTTGGAGCCCATCACGATGTACGCGCCGCCGTACGCCTTGCGCGTGATGACGGTGACGAGGGGAACCGTCGCCTCCGCGTACGCGTACAGGAGCTTCGCGCCACGACGGATGACACCGGTCCACTCCTGATCGGTTCCCGGCAGGTAGCCGGGGACATCCACGAGCGTGAGGATCGGGATCGAGAACGCGTCGCAGAAGCGCACGAACCTGGCGGCCTTCTCGCCGGCCTCGATGTTGAGGGTCCCTGCCATCGCGTTCGGCTGGTTCGCGATCACACCGACCGAGCGGCCCTCGACCCGGCCGAAGCCCACGACGATGTTGGGGGCGAACAGCGGTTGCGTCTCGAGGAAGTCGCCATTGTCGACGATGTGCTCGATCACGGTCTTCACGTCATACGGCTGGTTGGCGGAGTCCGGGATGAGCGTGTTGAGTCTGCGGTCCTCGTCGGTGATCTCGAGCTCCACCTCGCTCTCGTACACCGGAAGGTCCGCGAGGTTGTTGTCCGGCAGGAAGCTGAGGAGCGTTCTGGCGTAATCGAGCGCATCGGCCTCATCGCTCGCGAGATAGTGGGACACCCCCGAGATCTTGTTGTGCGTGAGGGCGCCGCCGAGCTCCTCCATGCCGACATCCTCGCCGGTGACCGTCTTGATGACATCCGGACCGGTCACGAACATCTGACTCGTCTTGTCGACCATGATCACGAAGTCGGTGAGGGCGGGGGAGTAGACGGCGCCACCGGCCGCCGGCCCCATGATGATCGAGATCTGCGGGATCACCCCGGACGCCTTCGTGTTGAGCCGGAAGATCTCGCCATACTTGCCGAGGGCGACGACACCTTCCTGGATGCGCGCACCGCCGGAGTCGAGCATCCCGATGATGGGGACACCGGTCTTCATGGCGAGCTCCATGACCTTGATGATCTTCTCGCCGGCGACCTCGCCGAGGCTGCCGCCGAAGATCGTGAAGTCCTGCGCGTATACGGCGACCTGACGTCCGTGGATGGTGCCCGTGCCGGTCACGACCGCGTCGCCGTACGGCCGGGTCTTCTCCATGCCGAACGCGTGGGTGCGGTGGCGCACGAACTCGTCGAGCTCGACGAACGTTCCGTGGTCGAGCAGCAGCTCGATGCGTTCCCTGGCGGTCTTCTTGCCGCGCTTGTGCTGCTTCTCGATGGCCGACTCGCCGCTGGCGGTCACCGCCTCGTGATAGCGGCGCTTCAAATCGGCGAGCTTGCCCGCGGTCGTGTAGAGGTCGGGTTCGGCACTGTCGTCGGTCACGCCGTTCACTTTACCGGCACCGGTTGCCGCATACCCTCCACCGGGCTCTAGAGAGCGGCGGGATCCTGTGGAACGAACGCTTCCCTGGTGGCGAAAAGATAGTTGCGCGACTGCAGTCCGACGCGATCCGTCCGGGTCCACTCACCGTCGACCCAGGTGTACATGCCGTAGTCTGGCCAGTTCCCACGGATCTCTTCTGCGAACTGGTTCGCATCCCGGCCGTAACGGCCGAGGTGCCGATCCTCGATCTCCAGCAGCATGCTCGGGCGTGACCGCTCGATGGTTTCGACGGCGCCCTTGAGCACATGGGGTTCGAAGCCTTCGACGTCGGCCTTGATGAACGACACGGTTTCGATGTGGTTCAGCGCGCACCAGGAGTCGACCGTGTGCATGGGCGCGGTCCAGCGCTTGGTGTGCGTCGCCTGTGGGGTCAGGGCGTGCTCGGTGCCTTCTCCCACGTGCGTGTGGCCGTAGATGGGCACCCCGAAGCGGTACGGCAACACCATCGTGTGATCCCCGGGGTCGTCACCGACCGCCGAGTGGCTGACGACGACCTGGTTGGCGCGGAGGACCCGACGGATCATCTTGAGCGCGCGCAGCTGCCTGGTCTGCGGCTCGAAGCTGTGAACGCTTCCGGTCGCGCCGACGATGTGTGCGAGGGGGAATGTGTACATCCCGTACGCCGCCCCGACGTCGAACACGTGGTCGCCGGGCCTCACAACGGCACGCAGACCGAGGACTTCCGCTTCGGCCCAGTTGATCCGCGCCGCGACGCGGGTGATGCCGTGCACAAACTTGGGAAGCGAGAAGGGCTCTATTGTGACGGCGATGGTCATGTGTGCTTCAATCAATTTCCGGCGGATGTTGCATCAGATTAGCAGAGGACCGACGCGGAACGCGGCGCCCGGCAGCCGAGTATTACGCTTCCGGAATGTGACAGCGATGTCGGCCAGGTTGTGGGGGAATCTCGACGGGGCGAGTGGGCCCCACCTCCGCGATTCGACCGTCAGCCGGCCGCGGCGATGGCGGCGACGCCGAGGAAGACGGCGATCACACCGAAGACCTGGATCCGCTGGAGGCGCTCGCCGAGGAGGCGCCAGCCGAGCAGCACCGTGATGACCGGGTAGAGCGACGCGAGTACCGCGATGATCGTGAGGGGGGCGACGGTGCTCGCGAGCGCGAAGCACAGATTCGCCGCGAACCCGAGGAGGCCGATCGCCGCGATGCCGACCAGGGCCGGTTTCCCCGCGCGCGGGACCTGCTTCAGCAGGATCGCGCCGGTGCCGTAGATCACGAGCACCGTGAGGCTGTTCGACACGAGTGTGGTCGTGACGTTCGAGACGCTGCCGAGAGCGACCGAGAGGTTCGCGACACCGAATCCGGCGGCGGCGACGATCGCGAGAATGATCGGCTTCGAACCATGCCCGATGGTGTGCGTCTTCACCTCCGGTCCGCTCGCGAGCACGGTGCCGATGATGGCGGCGATGAGCCCGGCCCCGAGCAGCCAGCTGAGCTGGTCACCGCCCACGAGCCCGACGCCGACCGGCACGAGCACGCTCAGCGACGTGATGGGAGCGACGACCCCCATCGTGCCGATCGCGAGCGCCTTGAACAGGCTCGACACCGCGATGGCTGTCGCGACGCCCCCGATGACACCCCAGAGCAATGCGGGCTGCCAGTTTTCGAGGGGGGACTCCCACAGCATCCTCGGCAGGATGGCGAGCGTCGCGACGACCTGCGACAGCAGCAGGACCGTGATCAGGGGAACCTTGCGGGAGAGCGTTCCGCCGAGGAAGTCGGACACCCCGAGGAACACGCTGGCCAGCAGGGCCAGCGCGGCGCCGCCCATCATCGGCGGTGCGCCGCGAGCTCATCAACGAAGGCGTCGACCGTGAGCGGTCGATCCTGCCAGCCGAGCGCATCCGCGAGCCTCGCAAGCTGGGGAGCCTCTACCCGTGCTTTCTGGAGCACTGAGTCCATCGCGAACACCCTCGCCGGCTCGCCATCCGCCTGCACCTCGCCCTGGGCCATCACGATGACGCGCTCGAAGTTCTCCGCACAGAAGTCCATGTCGTGGGTGATCGCGATGACCGTGCGCCCTGCGGCGCTCAGCCTCTCGACGATTGCGGCGATCATCCGAACGCCGCGCTCATCCTGACCGGTCGTAGGCTCGTCGAGCACGACGACAGGAGTGTCCATCGCGAGGACGGCCGCGAGGGCAACGCGCTTGCGTTCGGAGAGCGAGAGGTGGTGCGGATGCGACTGCGCTTCAGCCGTCAGGCCGGTGCTCTCGAGGGCGCTCATCACGAGCTCCTCGGAGCGCTCGGCACTGAACCCGAGGTTCTTCGGGCCGAACGCGACATCGTCGATCACCCGGCGGGCGAACAGCTGCTCGTCGGGGTTCTGGAAGACGTAGCCGACCCTCGCGGAGAGTTCCGCGATGCTGCGACCAGCCGTCCCCCAGTCGCCGACCTGCACGGTGCCGGTCGTCGGCTGGAAGATGCCGTTGAGGTGGCGAACGAGAGTCGTCTTGCCCGCACCGTTCTGACCGACGATGGCAAGGCGCTGCCCGGACGGGACGTCGAGCGTGACTCCCTTCACCGCCTCGACTCCTGTCGGGTAGCTGTAGTGGACGTCGATGAAGCGGATGTCCATGTCAGGCACTCCGCACTGTCTCGTAGCGGTCGAACACGACGATCGCATCCTGTAGGGATACAGGAAGCTCCACGTCGCTGTCGAGCAGTCCTCGGTCGCGTGCGCTGGCTGCCGCGTCGGTGAACCGGGTGGCCCCCACCCCCCAACCGTCGAGCCGAGGGTCGGCGAGAGTCGTGCGGGAATCTCCGCCGGCGACGAGGCGCTGATCCGCAAGCACGTGGATTCTGTCGGAGTGCTCGCGCAGCAACTCGAGCTTGTGCTCGAAGATGACGATCGTCACGCCCGCGTCCCGCAGGCTCGACATGACGTCGAATACCATCCGGGTGCCCCCGGGGTCGAGCTGAGAGGTCGGCTCGTCCATGACGAGCACGGGAGTTCTCATGATGATCATGGAGGCGATCGCCACGAGCTGCTGCTGCCCGCCGGACAGGGCGTAGGGCGATCGACCGAGTAGTGAGGTGATGCCGAGCAGCTCCGCCGCCTCCGCGACGCGTTCCACCATCTCGGACCGTTCGACGCCGAGGTTCTCAAGCCCGAACGCGAGCTCCTCGCGCACCGTGAACTTCGCACCGGAGATCTGGTTGAACGGGCTCTGGATGACGAGGCCGACGTGGGAGACGGCCTGGGCGAGGGTGACCTCGGAGAGCGCGACCCCGTCGACCGTGACCGTGCCGCTGAGCACGCCGCCGTCGACATGCGGGATGAACCCGGACATGATCTTCGCGAGAGTCGTCTTGCCGCTTCCGCTCGCCCCGACGATCCCGGTGACAGAGCCGGCCTCGACCGAAAGGTCGACGTGGCTCAGGACGTACTTCTCGGAGTCGGGGTAGGCGTAGGAGACGTCGGTCAGGGTGATCACAGGAGTCCAATCACGATGGGGGTGGCGATGGCCGCGATGGCGATCAGAATCATGAGCCAGCGGGCCACGCGCTGGACGACGGTATCGGCGACCGGAACGAGGGCGGTGCGCCGGGTGCTCGATCCGAACGCCCTCGCCTCCATCGCGGTCGATCGCTCTTCGACGTCGGTGAACATGCCGAGCACGAGCGGACTGAGCAGGGGGAGCATGATCTTCAGGCGACGCAGCGGGTTCCCTTTGATCGAGAGCCCCCTGGCCTGCTGGGCGAGCAGGATGCTGTCCGCTCGGTCCTTGAACGCGGGGATGAGCTGCAGGGTCGAGCTGATGATGTAGCTGAACTTGGGCGACATCCCGCGCTCGGTGAGGGCGGCCATGAGGTCGCCGGGGTGGGTCGTGAGCACGAGGAGGATCGAGGTGAGCACGAGCACGATGATGCGCGAGCCGATGCCGAGCGCGAACAGCAGGCCCTCCGTGGTGACGTCCACCGCGCCCCACTGCCAGATGATCGTCTTGCCGCCTGGGTAGGTGAAGCCCTGAACGATGAACAGGACGAGGATGATCGGTAGGAGGATTTTGAGGCTCAGGCTGAGGAGCCTGCCGCCGGATCTGGAGATCACGGCGGCAGGCACGACGACGACGACGATGATCAGACCGGCTACCCACCACAGCGGTATCGCGAACACCGTGACGATGATCGCGAGCAGCGCCACGAGTTTCGTCACCGGGTTCAGGCGGTGGATAGCCGACTTCCGACTGTCGAAGAGCGTCGCCGACATCGATTCCTAGCTCTCCCGCGCGCTGTCGGCGCCCTCGGGCGCCGGGGCCGCCGGAGACGGGGCCGCCGCGGCCGGCTGGGTCGGCAGCACAGGCGCCTTGCGGCCGAACACGTTGTACTGCCTTACGAACGGGAACCGCTGGCGGAACCGGCTCGGCAGCGCCGCGAGGATGATCACGACGACCGTGAACGTGATCGCCTTGTCGAGCGGATCGGAGAGCAATCCCTGGAGCGTCGTCGCGCCGAGGAGCGACTGGCCCATGGCCTGGAAGGCCCCGACTATTGCGCCGGTGCCACCACCCGTCGCGCCTCCGAAGACGAACGCGGAGATCGGGGCGGAGACGACCGCGGCGACGAGGCCGGTGATCGCGCCGGCGACCGGGGCGAGGTAGAACAGGCGGAACATCCCGAGCCTCGCGGCGTAGCCGGCCATGACGCCGATGATCACCTGCACGACCGCGTACGGCAGCGCGATCGGGCTGAGCGTGAGCCCCCAGATGACGTTCGTGAGGATACCGGTGACGACACCTGCGGCCGGGCCGGCCAGCGCGGAGACGAGCACTGTCCCGATCGAGTCGAGGTAGATGGGGAGCCCGAGGACCGAGACGAGCTGCCCCACCACGATGTTCAGGGCGATCGCGACCGGGACCATTGCGACGGTGGCGGTCGGCAGGCGGTGGATGGCGCCCATCGCTAGCAGGACAGCACCGATCACATATCCGGCGATGGCGATGAGGCCGGCCTGGCTGAACGTGTTCTCGGCGATGTCGGTCGGCTGTCCGACGACGAGGTACAGGTAGGTGGCGACGATGATCACCGTGCCGACGGCGATCAGTATCCGGTTCCTGACCTTCTTCGAATCAGCCGGAGTTGTTGCGGTGCTACTCATTTCTGTCTCCTTCAGTTGACGGGTGATGCTCTTCCTTGAGTTGCGTGTTGGGTGGTGCTGGTCAGCCGACTCGACGGGCGAAGTCGCCGACCGTTTCGACGAGGTGGTCGAAGAATGCGGGCGGGTCGACCGCGACGACGATGTCGGCATTGGGCTCGCGGCCCCACATGCCACGCCAATCGGCGACGGTCTGCCCTCGGGTGAGCGATCCGGCGAGTTCGACGTCGACGGTCGCAGGCCTGGTCGTTCCGAATTCGGGATGCAGCACGATCGCCGCGGCGAACGGGTCGTGCATGTGAGCGAGGAAGCCCTGATCGTGCGAGACGTGGAACTCCATGTAGAAGCGCACGGCATCCGTGAGGTAGCGAACGACCCGGTTCGAGGCCTGTGACAGCGTGCCGTCGGCATCCTCCTCTGCGATGATCTCAGGGGGAGTGCTCCCGGCACGACGGCCGATCTCGGCAACGTGCTCCGGCTTCATCTCGATCTGTTCGGTGACGTCGAGTGCGCAGATCACCGGGCGGCGATCGGCCGGCAGGCCGGAGAACGCGTCGAAGACCATCTTGGCCGACTCCGGGTCGACAGCGATGTTCCACTCGGTTGTCGGCAGGGTGTTGCCGGCGTGATTGAACGCGCCGCCCATGACGACGAGCCGCTTGAGCAGGCGGGGGAGCTCCGGTTCGATCCGGAGCGCGAGGGCGAGGTTCGTGAGCGGCCCGGTGACCAGGCCGACGATCTCGCCGGGACGGCTGCGGGCCAGTTCCACCCAGACTTCGGTGGCGTGGCGACTCGAGATCGTCCTGGTCGGCTCCGGCAGTTCGGCGTAGCCGATGCCCTGGGGTCCGTGGGTCTCCTCGGTCGTCATGAGGGGTGCGAGGATCGGCACTTCGGAGCCGAGGGAGACCTCGATCTCGGGCGCGCCGCACAGCTCGAGCCAGGCCAGGTTGTTGATCGCGACTTGGCGCGCCGGCACGTTGCCGCTCGTGCAGGTGATGGCGAGGATGTCCGCCTCCGGGCTTGCGAGGAGGTAGAGCAGGGCGAGCGAGTCGTCGATGCCGGTGTCGACATCCATGATGATGGGTTGCTTCACGAGAAAGTGTCCTTGTCGGTGACGGTGAGGTGAGTGAACCTATCCGCCGCGCTGACCGGTGACGGGTTGCTCAACTCCACCAGAGGGGGCCGCACGAATACAGGGGCTGGTGGGGGTGAAGGGTCTCGGCCACGAGCGCGAAGATGCACTGCCCGGAACAGCGGGGGTGCTCCTCACGGGGCGTCGACCTATCCAGTCAATCCGGCTCCATTTCTCTGACACTCCGGGGCGGCAACCGCCCTTTGCGTCACAGGCTAGCGGGTTTTGGCACGGTGCGTCTACGGGTTGTGCGCGGCGCCCCGTAGCCTAGGGTGATGGACTTTCCTGCGAGTCGGGCAGCCGCGCGCGAGTTCGTGTCGCTCGCCGAGGTCGGCTCGACGAACGACGAACTCAGGGACAGTGCCGTGGCCGGGAACCTGCCGGACTTCAGTGTCGTCGTCACCCTGAACCAGACCGCCGGCCGCGGCCGGCTCGACCGGGTATGGGTCGCCCCGCCTGGGCAGGCGCTCGCGGTGTCCGTGCTGCTGCGACCGACGCTTCCGGGCGGTGGCTCTGTCGCGATCGACCGCTACGGATGGATCCCGCTCCTGGCCGGGCTCGCCATGACGCGGGCGGTCCAGGCTCTGGTGCACACCCGCTCCCTGAGGGATCGTGCGGAGCAGGACGCCACCCGATCCCTGAGGCATCGTGCGGAGCAGGACGCTACCCGCTCCCTGAGCGCCGCCCTGAGGAGCGCGCAGCGCGTCTCGAAGGGGAGATCGCGCAGCGATCGTCTCGAAGGGGGCCCCCGCGTCAGCCTCAAGTGGCCGAACGACGTGCTCATCGACGGACGCAAGGTCTCCGGGCTCCTCGCCGAGCTCCTGCCGGATGCCGCAGGCGTCATCGTCGGCGCGGGCCTCAACCTCTCGATCCCCGAGGCCGAGCTGCCGGTCCCCACGGCGACGTCGCTGTCGCTGAACGGGGTCGCGGCGACCGAGGAGCTCGCCGACCAGTCGCTCGCGGCCTACCTCGTCGAGCTGCGGTCGCTGTGGTCGGGCTTCCTCGCGGCGGGCGGGGATGCCGAGGCCTGCGGCATCCGAAGTGCGGTGAGCGAGGCCTGCAGCACGCTCGGGCAGCCGGTACGCGTCTCGCTTCCTGGCGGCACCGAGCTGCTCGGAACCGCGGTCGATCTCGATGCGGAGGGCCGCCTGCGTATCAGGAGTGCAACGGATGCCCCGCTTCAGACTGTCGCCGCCGGCGACATTACCCATCTGAGGTATGAATGACTCATGGCTAGTCCGGCGGAACCCGAGCACCTGGTAGCCGGCCTGCGGTCGCACGGCCGGGCACTGTTCTGGCCGTCGATCGTCCTGATCGCCGCGGTCGGTGCGATCGCCTACTTCTACGGCCGGTTCGGCGAGGCCTGGCAGAACGTCGCGGTGCTCGTCGGCGGACTGCTGGCCATCCTGGTTCTCTGGCTGCTGCCGCTACTGAGCTGGCTGGGCCGACGCTACACGATCACGACGCGTCGCATCGTGCTGCGCCGCGGGTTCTTCGTGCGGGTGCGACAGGAGCTGCTGCACAGCCGCGGCTACGACATCACCGTGCGCAAGAACGCGCTGCAGAGCATCTTCGGCAGCGGGGATGTGCAGATCAACACCGGGCTCGACCATCCCGTGGTGCTGCGTGACGTGCCGAATGCCGATCTCGTCCAGGGCGCGCTGCACGACCTCATGGAGCGCAGCATGAACCCGATCGCGGCGCGCCGCCAGGCGGAGGCGTCGAGTGCTCCAGACGAGACGATCATCTGGGGCGAACGCTAGCGTCAGTCGATCGCCGGTGCCGTGGGAACCGGTCCGGTCGGGGTCAGCACCGGGCGGGTGACGGGCTCGGGTGCGGCATCCGGAGCCTGCTGATCCCTGGGGCGGAAGACCCAAGTGCGGTAGAGCCAGAACCGGAACGCCGTGCCGAGCGCGAGGCCGATCACGTTCGACGAGATGTTGTCCGCGAGCAGCGAGGTGTAGCCGAGGAGGTAGTGCGACACCCACAGGCAGAGCAGCCCGATGAGCATCCCGCCGATGCTCACGAGCGCGAACTCAATGCCCTCGCGAGCGGCATTCGGGCGGCGGTGCTGACCGAACGTCCAGTAGCGGTTGCCGATCCAGTTCACCACGATCGCGAGCGAGGTCGAGACGACCTTGGCCACGACCGGCCCCTCGTGCAGATGCTCCGGCGACAGTACCGTGACGCGCAGCAGGTTGAATACGCCGACATCCACCACGAGCCCGAACCCGCCGACAGCGGTGAACCGCAGGAATTGCGTGATCATTGCGCGCACGATTCCTCCGGATGGTCTCACCGTCGCACCGATAGGTGAAAATGGACGGATGCGGAACGCAGTCTAACCGTCCGCACCCCCCGGCCTGCTGAAGGAGCGGATGTGCTGTGCGTAACGACGTGGAGGTAGTGCTGTGAGAGTCGGCGTCATCGGCGGTGGCCAGCTGGCCCGGATGATGATCCCGGCGGCCATCAACCTCGGGGTCGACCTGCGCGTTCTCGCCGAAAACGACGGAATGGCGGCCGGAATGGCCGTGTCGAGTGTCGGCGACTACCGGAACGAGGAAGAAGTCCGTCGTTTTTGTTCGGAGGTCGACGTCGTCACCTTCGATCACGAGCACGTGCCGCAGTCGGTGCTGCGCGCACTCGTCGAGGCGGGCACCGTGGTTCGTCCTGGGCCCTCAGCACTGCTGTACGCCCAGGACAAGATCCTCATGCGGGAGAAGCTCAGTGCGCTCGGGCTGCCGGTGCCGGAGTGGGCGGCGGTGGAAAGCGCAGAGCAGCTCGGCGAGTTCCTGGAGGCGAACGGCGGCGCGGCGGTCGTGAAGACGTCGCGTGGCGGATACGACGGCAAGGGGGTGCGGGTGGTGCGCGCCGCGCACGAGGCGGACGACTGGTTCGCGGCGCTCGCCGAGGACGCCAACGGTGGTGCGCTCCTCGTCGAGGAGCTCGTCGACTTCCGGCGGGAGCTCGCCCAGTCCGTCGCGCGCAGGCCCTCGGGGGA
>DATCXP010000128.1:0-14230 GCA_036565765.1 Terrimesophilobacter sp. | reverse complement strand
ACGCGGCTCGCCATCGTCTCGGTCTTGCCGCTGCCTGCGCCGGCGATAACGAGCGCAGGGCCGGGCTCCGACTCGATGATCGCTCGCTGCTGGGGTGTGGGGCGGTGGAGCCCGAGCTTGTCGGCGAGCTCGTCCGCGCCGATGGTGCGTCGCTCAGTCACTCGACACCGCCCTCACCCGATGCAGAGCACGACGCGCGTTGTCACCGAATCCGAAGCGATCGAGGTCGATGGTTCCCGCGAACGACGCCGCCGCCATCCCGATCGCCGCTTGACGGATCCGTTCCCGGAATCCCTCGAGCTCCTGCTCGTCCAGCGTCGGCTGGATTCCCTCGCGGTAGGCCTTCCCCCGGTAGCCGCCCTTAACGTACAGCAGCTTCGCGCCACCCGCATGGTGCTCCCCCAGATCATCGAGGACCTCGTCGAGGACGCCGGAGCTGTAGGCGAGCTGGTACACGCCCAGTTGAGGATGCTTGTCGACCTCCGACTGCTTCGTGATCGCAGCGCCGGTCTTCAGGTCGACGATCACGACGCTCCCGTCCGGTGACCGCTCGACCCGGTCGATCGATCCCCTGACGACCGCACGGTCGATCTCGAGCTCGAAGCGGTCCTCTGCGCCGACGAGGGTCGTCCCCTCGCGCGCGAAGTCGCCGAGATACTCTGCGATGCCGGCCGCGAGAATCCTGGTCGCCCGTCTCTTCTGCTCCGCAAGCCAGGGCGCTTCGAACAGGAGCTCGTTCCACCGGCTGTCGATGGATGCCCAGATCGAGTCGACGCTCGGATCGGTTGCGGTCTCCATGGCCCAGTGCACGATGGTGCCGATCCCCATGGCCGTGCTGCTCTGGGTCCCGGACACCGAATCGATGAACCAGTCCAGTGGCGACTCCTCGAACGCCTCCAGTTTCGACGGCGACACCGGGACCTTCTCGTCGTCGAGGTACACCGGCTGGGTCGTCGACGGCGGCCGCAGCCCGTGCCAGTCGGCGGGGCTCGCGCCGGGAACCCCGTGCTCGGCGAGCAGGGCGAGATTGCCCGCCGCAGCAGCCCGTTCGGCACCCGACCTCTGGTCGCTCACGAGCTCCCGGCGCAACCGGCCCGTGATCCCACGCAGGGTCAGCGGCGGTAAGGTTCCCGCGTCCAGGGTGCCCGTATCCGAAGGGAGAAGGCCGAAGAACACGCTCGCCGCCTCGTCCTCGTTCGCGACGGCGGAGAGGATGACTTCGCGGCGCGCCCTGGACACCGCGAGCGCGAACATCCGCAGTTCGTCCCCGAGTACTTCCCTCCGACCGTCGATGGGGACATCGCCGAGCTCGTTCATGACGCGAACCAGGTCGCCGGGGTGGAGCAGGGAACCGCGCAGGCGCAGGTTCGGCCATACGCCGTCCTGCAGCCCGGCGACGGAGACGATGTCGAATTCGAGTCCGACGACGCCGGACGGGGTCGTGACCAGTACCGAATCCGCCGCGGACTGCGGAGACAGCGTGTCCTCAGGAACCTCTGCGTCGAGCACGCCTTCGAGGAACGCGGTGGCCGGTGCGCCCGGTTCCCGCTCGACGAACCGCTTCGCCGCGGTGAACAGGGCGAGGATGCCGTCGAGATTCCGATTGGCCTCGGCCGCGAGGATGCCCGCGCTGAGTGCCTGCTGCCGCCACGCTGTGGCGAGCCCGCTCCGATCCCAGACGAGCCACAGCAACTCCTCGATCGTCCCGCCACGGCTCGCGAGCTTCCGGATTTCGAACAGGGTTTCCGCGAGCGCCTCGGCGCTGCGCGCCGTTCGATGCTCGATCGTCGCGAACCGCCCCGGTGCCGCCAGGGCTTCGACGAGCAGTTCGTCGCTGCCGCGATGGCCGTCACCGGAAAGTTCCTCCGCGCGCAGCGCCAGCCGCAGACGTCGCAGAGCCAGCCGGTCGAGGCCGCCGAACGGACCGAGCAGCAGCTCCGCCGCGAGTTCGGCGCTGAGCTCCGCGCGGCCGATCCCGACGTTGACGACCGTGAGCAGGCTGCGGGCGGCGTGGTCGTCGCGCAGGGCAGTGCCGCCGACGGCCGTTCGCGAAGGAACATCGGCGAGCGCAAGCGCTCGCGCGACGGTGGGCACCTGGCCACCGCTGCGCACGATGACGACCATGTCGTTCCACGCCGTGTCGCCGGAAAGGTGGTGCTCGCGCAGGCGCCTCGCCAGCGCGGCCAGCTCGCGTGCCGGGGTGGCCGCTGTGAACCTCAGGATGCTCGCAGCACCCTGCTCGGCGGACTCGGCGGCCACGGTCGGGCGCCGGTGTCCGACCGTTCCCGCTGTCCCGATCCGATCGGTGACCCGCTCCGTGAGCGCGCGAAGACCCGCGTTCTGCCGGTGCGAGCTACCGAGTTGCAGCGTGACCAGACCGGGAAGGCCGAGCACGCTGCCGAGCCGGCCGAGAACGGACGGCTCGCCGCCGCGGAAAGCGTTCGCCGCGACATCCGGATCGCCGAACGCGATGATCGCGACTCCGCGACCGGCCAGGGCGCGCAGAAGTGAAAGCGTCGAACGCGTGGCCTCCTGAAGGTCGTCGGCGACCACGAGCCGGAGCCGCGACACCGATCCGGGGACGATGCCAGAGGCGAGCACCCGGCACGCGGCGCTCACGAGTTCCGCGGAGTCGAGCTGGTCCGGTCGGAGCTCGCCCATGACCTTCAGGTACTCGTCCTGGAACTCGGCCGCCGCGACCCACTCCGGGCGATCGTGGGAGCGGCCGAGCTCCGCGAGCTGCGCCGGCGAGAGGTCATACTCGGTTGCCCGCATCATGAGCTCGCGCAGCTCGGTGCGAAATCCTCGAAGGCGCAGAACCTCGGGACCGAGCGGATCGGGCCAGCGGGGACCGGTCCCCTCCTCGAGATGGCCGGCAAGAAGCTGGTCGATGTCGCGGTCCTGGTCGCCACCCGTGAGCAATCGCGGCGGAGGCGCTCCCGCCACCCGCCTCGCGTGCCTGACGATCTCGAACGCGAGCGAGTTCACGGTGCGCGCGAGCGGACCCTCGGTCGGCACCGCGAGCCGGAGGGCGAGTCGATCGCGCAGCCTGGTCGCCGCCGTGCGCGTCGGGCTGAGGACGAGCACCTCTCCTGGCGACCAGCCCCGCTCGAGGACCCGGTCGGCGACGAGTTCGACGACTGTTGTGGTCTTCCCGGTGCCCGGGGCGCCGATCACCGCCGCGGAGGCTGCGAGCGGCAGGTCGAGAACCCGACGCTGGGTCTCGTCAAGGGTCGGTATCCGCGCATCCGCCCCTCGCAGGGAGTACGCGAAGCCCTTGATCGTCACGCCTGCAAAACTATCGGAACCCTGCGACAGCCTGCTGTCCGCCCACGACGAACGGGTGATCCTCCCCCGCCGTTGTGTCGTAATCTTAGGCCGTGGACATTCGCATTGGCATCATCAACAGCCCGCGTGAGCTGAGCTTCGAGTCGGACCAGGCAGCGAGCGAAATCGAGCGCATCGTCTCTACCGCGATCGAGGCGGACGCCAAGTTCATCAGGCTGGTCGACGACAAGGGTCGCGTCTTCCTCATTCCACTCGCCACCTTCGCCTATATCGAGGTCGGCTCCGAGACCTCGCGCCGCATCGGGTTCGTCGCCTGATGGAACTCCTCTTCGTCCTGCTGAGCGGTGCCGCGATCGGCATCATTCCGCGGTACCTGCTCCCCGGGCGCGATCGCTATGGGGCCGCCATCCTCCCTGCCCTGAGCGCCGCGGTCGCCGCGGTGGTCTGGGCGATCCTGACCTGGCTCGGCTGGCACTTCGACGGCGGCTGGATCTGGTGGGTGAGTCTCGGTGCCGGAGTGCTCGCATCACTCGCAGCCGCCCTCCTGCTCGCCCCACGCCGCGAGCGGAGCGACGCCGCGCTGTTCGAAAGACTCAGCAGGCCCTGAGCCCGAACCCGATGAGAATTTTCTCATCTACCTCTCGTTCCCAGCTCATGCGGGGTTGCGAGGGTAGTGGGAGCGGCCCGGAACCGGGCTGCGGGAAAGCGAGTCAACTCATGATGAACAAGTCCACGAAGCTGATCATGACGGGTGCGGCCAGCATCCTCGGTATCGCCCTTGCGGCCGGCGGCGCCTACGCTGCCACCGGATCCCTGACCGTCTCCGATGCACCGGGTCAGGTTCTCAAGGTGAGCGGCATTGGTCCGGCATCGCTGCACGCGAGCGACACGGCGAAACTGCACGCCAACGAGAACGCCAAGGGGCTGTTCGGCACCTCAGAGGAGTCCGCGGCAGTCGAGAGCGACGTAAGCGTCGAGGGGGAGCAGGACGCGAGCACCGAGGGTGACTCCGTCACGCCGGTCGCCCCGCAGGACGCCTCCAAGGACGCCTCGACGGTCAAGGGAAGTCTGACCGGTCAGGAGATCAGCGCCTGGGCCCACCAGTACGCCGGTGTCGAGGTCGTCACGCCCGGCGGTGCGGTTTCCGTAGAGGGCAGTGGGCACGCCGACAACCGCTGATCGCACAATTCTGCCGGTGCTGAGCGCCGGCAGACAGGCCGGGGAACGCCTATTCGGGTTAGGCGCTCCCCGGCCGTTTCAGATCAGGCGGTAGCCCATGCCGCGCACCGTCTCGATGCGATCGGCGCCGATCTTGGCGCGAAGATAGCGCACGTAGACTTCGACGACATTCGATCCTGGGTCGAAGTCGAGACCCCAGACGCGGCTGAGCAACTGCTCGCGGCTCAGCACCTGGTCCGGATGGCGGATGAACTCCTCGGCGAGTGCGAACTCTCTCGCCGAGAGAGCGACGGGAACCCCGTTCACCATGATCCGGCGGGTCCTCAGATCCAGTTCGAGGGCGCCGGATGACAGGGAGCCCGGCGGGTCGGCGGCTGCGTCCTTCAACCGGATCCGCACCCGCGCGAGCAGCTCGTCGAAGCGGAACGGCTTCGACATGTAGTCATTGGCGCCTCCCTCGAGGCCCCGCACCGTGTCCGCGGCGGAGTCGCGGGCGGTCAGGATGATGACCGCGATCCCGTTCCCCTCGCCCCGGAGAGTTTCCAGGATCTCGAAGCCGCCGACTCCTGGCAGCCCGATG
This sequence comes from Terrimesophilobacter sp., assembly GCA_036565765.1. Taxonomy (GTDB): domain Bacteria; phylum Actinomycetota; class Actinomycetes; order Actinomycetales; family Microbacteriaceae; genus Terrimesophilobacter. The sequence continues at coordinate 9,183 of DATCXP010000128.1, read as the reverse complement.
TCGAGGATCATGAGAGCGTACTGGCCCGTCTGCGCTTCTGCGAGCGCGGTTCGCCCGTCGGACGCCGTCGCGACGGCGAACCCCGCCGCGCGAAGCCCTTTCTCCACGAACGATGAGATCCGCGCCTCATCCTCGGCGATCAGGATCCTGGTCATCGTCCTCCCTCGCTGTCCGGCGGAGCAGGATCGATCGGGACCCGGATGGTGAACGCCGACCCTTCCCCGCGTGCGCTGCTCAGCGACACCGTGCCGCCGTGCGCTGTGGCGATCGCCGAGACGATGGCGAGCCCGAGTCCTGAGCCATCCTCACCCCGGCTCGTTTCGAGCCGGCCGAAGCGCTCGAAGATCCTCTCCTGAGCCTCTACGGGAATGCCCGGTCCGCGGTCGCGGACGGTCAGGAGCAACCATTCGCCGGTTCGCGCGGCTTCCCGCGAGCTCCCCAGGGCGATCGGAGCCCCAGGCGTCGAGTGCTTCGCCGCGTTGCTCGCCAGCTGCAGCCATGCCTGGGTGAGGCGCCCGGCGTCCACGAACACCGTGCCGTCCGCCCTGGACTCGACACCCCACTCGCGCGCGGGATCGAGCGCGCCGGCCTTGGCGGCGACAGAACCGGTCAAGGCACCGATGTCGGTCTCCTGCCGCTCGATGAACTGCGGAGTGCCCGACTCGGCCAGCAGAGAGAGCTCGGAGACGAGGGCGCTCATCCTGTCGAGCTCATCGATGGCCAGTGCCCTCGTGGCGTCCACGTCGGCCCGGCTGCCCGCGTCGAGGAGCTCAAGATGCCCGCGGATGATCGTGATGGGGGTCTTCAGCTCGTGCCCGACGTCGTCGATCAGCTGGCGCTGACTGGAGAACGCGTTCTCGAGCCTCTCGAACATCCCGTTGATGGTTGTCGTCAATTCGGAGAGGTCGTCGCGGCCGATCACCGGAATCCGTGCCGAGAGGTTCGTGGCGGTATTCTCTGCCGCGGCCTTGCGCAGCAGGCGGATCGGCCGCAGCAGACGTCCGGCGACGAACCAGGCGACGAAGCCGACGAGCAGCAGCGCGATGAGCGCGACGACGATGTAGGTCTGGAACGAGTCCGCGACGCCGGCCAGCACGGCATCCAGATCATAGGCGGCAACGTACAGGCCGCGGTTCGAATCCCCGTCGAACGCCACCGGGACGATGATGTACCGCAGCACCCCAACGGTGGTGTGCGCGGTGCCCATGACCGCCCTGGTCGGATGGGCTTCCGAGACGATGCGCTTGACGAACGCGGGGTCCTGATCGAGGCGGAACGGAAGCTTCGTCGCGGGGATGAACGCCGGATCGCCGTTGACCAGGCCGAGAACGCTTTCCTCGGCGGCGGGAATCATCTGCTGCATCGCCGCCCGCAGCATGGTTTCGACCGTATCCGGCGTCTCGGACCCGGTGCCCTCCGATGCCACAGCCGTCAACTCGGTCACGGTGTGCAGCAACTGCTCGTCGATGGACGCAAGCATCCGCTCACGCTGCACGAGGTAGGAGGCGATCCCGGATGCCGCAAGACCGATCGCCGTGACGGCCAGAATCGACACCAGGATCCTGGACCGAACCGAGAACCCCCTGCGCCGCCCGGTGTCGCGCCCGGTCGCGCGCCTTCTGGGTTCGCGTTGACGCGGCATCGTCCTATTATCGCAACTCAACCGCCGGAGACGGCTGGCGGCTTCCCAGAACTCACGCGGTCAGGCCCAGGTCGTCCATTCGCCTGGTGTGCGCCGCGATCAGCTCCGTGAGGATCGGCTCGAGCTTCGGGTCGTCCGGAGCGGTGCCCACCGGGAGGTCGAGCGCAGATCGCGCCATGAGCAGGACATCGCCGACCAGCCGCCTGCCCCACAACGCGAGCCGCGACGCGAGCCGGGGATCGGCGTCGATCGCCGTGCGAAGTTCGGAGGCCACGAGCCGCTGCGTCTCATCCTGGGCCAGAAGCTTCGCGAGCCTCGTTCCGTAATCGCCGGGGAGCCCGCTGGCGAGGCTCACGAACGCGTCATCGAGGATGCCGGATGCCACGTAGCAGGTCACGAGGATCTCGAACCAGTCGTTGCCGAGAGTCACCCTCTGGAAGTCATCGACCGCTTCGACGAACGGCTCCATCGCCGCACTCGACGACTCCCCGATGCGTTCGAGCTCCGCAACCAGTTCGTGGTGGCGCGTGAGGGCGATCGCCGCGACCCGGCTCACGGTCTCCTTGGACGGGGTGGATGGCGCTGTGACGACGGCGCGACTGAGCGTCTCGAAGAAGGACAGCTGCAGGTAGGCCGCGTGGCCGAGGAACCGGGGCAACGACGGGGTCAGCTCGCTCAGGTCCACCCGATTGATCACCTGATGGGGGTTGGTCCGACGCGATTTGTGGCGCGACACATCGCTGCGCTTGCTGCGACGGGGGAACCACATGACCACGGGTAACAGCCTAGCGGCGCTGCCGGTACGACTCCCTGCGTCGCTTGTCGGGACCGGGGTGCCCGCGGCGGCTAAACTGTGGGTAGTCCCCTATTCTGACGGGGACGCTGCGCCCTAGGGAAAAGATGGGCGTACTCACCTCACGACAGGGCAAATCTCTTTTGACATTTTCAGCACTCGGCGTCGATCAGGACATGGTCGACGCTCTCGCGGCCAAGGGCATCCTCGAGCCGTTCCCCATCCAGACGCAAACCATTCCGCTCGGTCTCAGCGGTCAGGACATCATCGGCCAGGCCAAGACCGGAACCGGCAAGACGCTCGGATTCGGTCTCCCCCTGCTCCAGGCGCTCGGCACCGACCCGGAGCCGGGGGTGAAGGCACTCGTCGTCGTCCCCACCCGGGAACTGTGCGTCCAGGTCGCCGAGGATCTGGTCACGGCCTCGTCGAACCGCTCCACCCAGGTCGTCGCGATCTACGGCGGCAAGGCCTACGAGGGCCAGATCGAGCAGCTCAAGGCGGGTGCTCAGGTCGTCGTCGGCACCCCGGGCCGGCTGCTCGACCTCGCGAGCCAGCGGATGCTGTCGCTTGCGCACGTGAAGGTCATGGTGCTCGACGAGGCGGACAAGATGCTCGACCTCGGCTTCCTCGGCGACATCGAGAAGCTCTTCGCGCAGACCTCGCCGACCCGTCACACCATGCTGTTCTCGGCCACGATGCCGGGCCCGATCGTTGCCCTCGCGCGTCGCTTCATGAACCGGCCCATCCACATCCGCGCGACGGACCCTGACGAGGGCCTCACCCAGGCCAACATCAAGCACGTCGTCTACCGTGCCCACGCGCTCGACAAGGATGAGGTCATCGCGCGCATCCTCCAGGCGGAGGGCCGCGGCAAGACCGTCATCTTCACCAGGACGAAGCGCGCGGCGGCCAAGCTCGTCGAGGAGCTGAACGACCGCGGCTTCAACGCCGCCGCCGTGCACGGCGACCTCAACCAGGAGCAGCGCGAGCGCGCCATGGCCGCGTTCAAGGCCGGCAAGAAGGACATCCTCATCGCAACGGATGTCGCCGCCCGCGGCATCGACGTGCTCGACGTCACGCACGTGATCAACCACACCATCCCGGAGGATCACGACGCCTACCTGCACCGTGTCGGCCGCACCGGCCGCGCGGGAAAGACCGGCATTGCGGTCACCTTCGTCGACTGGGACGACATGCACAAGTGGTCGCTCATCAATCGCGCGCTCGACATGGGGCAGCCGGAGCCGATCGAGACCTACTCGTCGTCACCGCACCTGTACGCCGACCTCGACATCCCGACGGATGCCAAGGGTCGCCTCAAGGGAGCGGGCCCGGCGCGCGAACGCGAGTCGCGTTCCGCCACGGCAGGACACAGCGGCTCCCGCCAGGGAGCGCGGGACAGCGCCCACGGAGGAGGGCACGGCGCGGGCCACAGCACCGGTGGCAGTCGCGACCGTACCCGCACGCGCGGCGGACGCCCCGTTGAGGCGGCTCCCGAGGGGCAGAAGCCGGTCGGCGCGGGAACGCACGACGGCACCGGGCCTTCCCGCCGTCGCCGCAACCGCACCCGCCGCCCCAGCACGGGAAGCACGCCTCCCGCCGCGTAGCGCTCTCCGGATTCAGCTCACCATGGCGTCCGCGAGATAGACGGCATCCCGACCGACCCCGCCGATGAGGCCCGACGTCAGCGCGTACTGAAACGGCATCCCGAGGAAGTAAAGCCCCCGAACCTGCTCGGCAACGCCGCGACGGGTCAGCGGCCAGCCCCGCGCGTCGACCGCGATCCCATCGATCCAGGAGAAGTCCGGGCGGTATCCGGTCGCCCACAGCACGGTCCTCGTTTCGACGGGAACCCCACGCTCGAGCACAGGGGTGCCGGACCTGACACCTTCGATCCTGCCAGCGCGTCTCACCCCGGCGCGATCCAGGTCGTGCACCGAGACGTTGATGAGCGGGGCACCGCGATCGTGGAACGCGCCAGCCACTTTCCGACCGATGGGCGTAGAACGGGTGAGAATCGAGTTCGCGAGGGCCCAGTAGGCGTTCGGCGCCCAACGCAGGACGGCATCCGGAACGTGAATCGTGGGCCTGCCTGCGATCGTCACCGGATGTGAGCTCGCCAGCTCGATTGCGAGCTGGGTGCCCGAGGTGCCTGCTCCGACGACGAGGACGGGGCCGGGAGCAATGGAGGACGGGTTGCGGTACTCCGCGCTGTGCAGCTGTGCGATGCCGGTGTCGAGGTCCCGCGAGAAACCGGGGATCGACGGATGCTGGTTGGACCCGGTCGCGATGACGACGTGGCGCGCGGCGACCGGCCCAGCGTTCGTGTGCACCAGGAAGCCGTCGGAGTTCCTGGCGACACGGGTGACCGCAGTATCGTGCCGTACCGGCAATCCGGCATGCGCAGCGTAGACCGCGAAATAGTCGGCCACCTCGTCCCGCGTCGGGAAGTTCCTCGCCGGACCGGGGAACCTCAGCCCCGGGAGTGCACTGCGGCCGGCCGGGGTGAACAGTGTCAGAGAGTCCCATCGCTCGCGCCAGACGTCACCGACGGCCGCACGCTCGTCGAGAATGACGAATTCCTCGCCTCGCCTCGCCAGCTCGCGCCCCATGGCGAGGCCGGCCTGGCCGGCTCCGACGATGACGGTACCGATATCGTCTGGCATATGCCCTCCATTAGAACGTGATTCTAATGAATGGAATGATATTCTAATGAGATGTCGAGTGTCAACGATGGCCGCCGTTCCGCCCAGGCACGGGCGACCAGAGATCTGATCGTCGATACCGCCTCAGCTCTGTTCCATGCCCACGGCTATCCCGCAACGAGCCTCACGGCGATCGCGGCCGGCGCCGGAGTCGTCGTCCAGACCATTTACAACGCCGTCGGCAACAAGGCGGCCGTGCTCAACGCCGTGCTCGACCGAACCGTCTCAGGACCGAACGCACCAATGGCCGTTCCCGACTTCATGCGGGAGCGGATGGCTGCGGCCGGCGACTCCGCGAGCGCCGTAGCGGTCCTCGCCGACTGGCTCGCGGAGGTGAACCCGAGGGCCGAGAAGGTGTTCGAACTGATCCGGCAGGCTGCGGCCGTCGACCCGGAGATCGCGGAACTCGAGCGCCGTCGCTCACTCCAGCGACTGGAGAACTACCGGGAGGCGGCCGCCACGATACGCCGACGGGGTGCTCTGGGCCACGCCGCAAGCGACGAACGGACTGCCGCCACGATCTTCGCGATCGGACATCCGGAGGTCTTTCGCTCCCTCACCGGCGGGGCGGGCTGGTCGGTCGCCGACTACCGCGCCTGGCTGGGCGCCTCGCTCACCGCGGCGCTCGCGGTTTCCCAGCACTAGCCGCGCGATTCGCGGCCGATCAGCCGCGAAACGCCTCGGCGCCCGTTCCGAGAGAGCGGATCCGGTCGAGAACCTCGAGTTCCGTCGTGTTCTCGCCGAGACGGTTCGGCTTGCCCGCACCGTGGTAGTCGCTCGATCCTGTGACGGCGAGACCGAAGCGCTCCGCGTACTCGAACAGTCGCACCATGGCGTCCGGGGTGTTCTCCCGGTGGTGGATTTCGAGGCCGAACAGTCCTGCATCCACGAGCGCGGCGAGGCTCTCCTCGGCGACGACATTCTCGATGCCGCGCGTGCCGGGGTGCGCGAGAACCGGAACCCCGCCTGCCGCGCGGACCAGCTGGATCGCCAGGAGCGGATCCGGAGCATAGTGCGGCTCGTAGTATCCGAACTTCGGGTGCAGGATGTCCGCGAACGCGGCGCTGCGGTTCGCGGCGATCCCCCGCGCCACGAGCGCATCGGCGATATGGGGGCGACCGACCGTCGTGCCGTGGGAGGTCTGTGCCACGACATCCGACCAGGAGATGTCGAAGTCGGCGGCGAGTCTGGACACGATCGCCTCCGCGCGCGTCAGCCGGGCCTCGCGGATGCGCAGGGTCTCCTCCCGCAGCGCGGCGTCATCGGGGTCGATGAGGTAGGCGAGCAGATGGATGCTCTTCCATCCGCGTCTCGTACTGAGCTCCATACCGGGGATGACGGTGAGGCCCGTCCCGGTCGCGGCGTCGAACGCCTCCCGCCAGCCGGCCGTCGAGTCGTGGTCGGTGAGTGCGACCGTCCCGAGGCCTGCCGTCAACGCCGCCTGCACGAGCTCGGCGGGCGTCTCCGTGCCGTCGGACACGCTGCTGTGCGCGTGCAGATCGATGGGGTCGGGCATCCTTCAACTCTATTCCGGGTCGACCGGTTAGGCTCTCCAGAGAATGATCCGTCGTACCGCTGCCGCCGCCGTCCTGGTCGTGGCCGCGTTGAGCCTGGTCATCGCGGCCTGGCCGCAGTTGTTCGGACTGCAGCACACCGCTTTCGTCGCTCAGATCGTCTCGCTGCGCGGCCTCGCGATCGCCTGTTCGCTTCTGTGCATCGTCGCCCTGCTATTCATCGCCCTCCTGAGTCGGGCATTCCGGCGTTTCTGCGCCTCGCTCGGTCTCGTCCTCCTGGTGTTCGTCGCCGTCAGTGCTGCCGTGCTCGCGACCAGGGGATTCGGCGACACCTCGTTCCAGAAGAAGGGCCCCGCGGATATCACCGTGCTGTCCTGGAACACGCTCGGCGACACGCCGGGCGCCGAGGCGATCGCGAAACTCGCGCTCGACACCGGGGCGGATGTCGTGTCCCTGCCCGAGACGACGAGCGAAACCGCGATCGCCGTCGCTCAGCTCATGAAGGCACAGGGAAAGGCGATGTGGGTCCACTCGCAGCACTACGACCTCATCTCGAAGGCGCGCTCCACATCCCTGCTCATGAGCGTGGATCTCGGGCAGTACTCGGTCGACACCGACCATCGGACCACCAACGTCCTGCCAACGGTCGTCGCCGTGCCGGCCGACGGATCCGGCCCCACCATCATCGCCGTGCACGCCGTTGCGCCCATCCCGGACCAGCTCAACCACTGGAAACTCGATCTGCGCTGGCTTGCCGACGCCTGCGACGGCGGGAACACGATCATGGCCGGTGACTTCAACTCGACGATCGACCACTTCTCCGGGCTCGCTGCGACGCCGGGCGCGGCCCTCGGCAACTGCTTCGATGCTGCCACGTCCACGAAGAACGCGGCCGTGGGGACCTGGCCCGTCGCACTGCCCCCGCTGCTCGGTGCGCCGATCGACCACGTGATGGCTACGAGCGACTGGCAGGTGACCGGCATGCGCGTGATCGAGTCCCAGGACGCATCGGGAAGCGACCACCGACCGATCGTGGTGCAGTTGTCTCGACGGGGAGGACAATAGGGGTATGGCCGAATCACAGACTCCGGCGCCGCGCGCCACCAGCAACCGTTCGACGACTCCGGTCTCCGAGACGTTCAAGGACTACATCGCGAGCAACTGGGCGACGCGGACCTCCACCGTGCCCGCCCCGCGCGAGCAGGCCGCCTTCGCCGCCGCCCGCCGCGACCGCATTTCCGAGCTCTACCCTGGCAAGCGGCTCATCCTGCCCGCGGGCGCCGCGAAGGTCCGCTCGAACGACACCGACTACGCCTACCGAGCGCACTCCGCGTTCGCGCACCTGACCGGCTGGGGCTCCGACTCCGAGCCCGACGCTGTACTCGTCATGGAGCCGACGGCGAACGGCCACGAGTCGACGCTGTACTTCCGCGAGCGCGCCGGACGGGACTCCGACGAGTTCTATGCGAACCCGCAGATCGGCGAGTTCTGGATCGGCGCCCGCCCCTCCCTCGGCCAGGTCGCGGGAGACCTCGCCCTGGCCACGCGCGGGATCGCCGACTTCGAGGCCGTGCTCGACACGGTCGACGCGAACACGCTCGTCGTGCGCGACGCGGATCGCGACGTGACCGACCAGGTCGACGGTCGCCGGCTCCTTGCCGCCGATGCCGACTCCGTCGACGACGACGGTGACACGGCTCTCGCGCGCGACCTCTCCGAGCTGCGGCTCGTGAAGGATACCTACGAGGTCGAGCAGATGCGCCTCGCCATCGCGGCGACGAAGCAGGGCTTCGACGACGTGGTCGCCGACCGCCCGGCGATCATCGCGCATCCGAGGGGCGAGCGCCTCGTCGAGGGGACCTTCAATCGCCGCGCCCGCGCCGACGGCAACACGGTCGGCTACGACACGATCGCGGCGGCCGGTGAGCACGCCTGCATCCTGCACTGGACCCGCAACAACGGGCCGGTCAGAGAGGGCGACCTCATCCTGCTCGACGCCGGAGTCGAGCTCGACAGCTACTACACGGCCGACATCACCCGAACGCTGCCGATCAGCGGAACGTTCACCCCGACTCAGCGCAAGGTCTACGAGGCGGTACTCGAGGCGGCGGATGCCGCGTTCGCGATCGTGAAGCCGGGCATCCGGTTCCGCGAGGTCCACGCCGCAGCGATGGAGGTCATCGCCAACAAGACCGCGGAGTGGGGCCTCCTGCCGGTCTCCGCGGAGGAGTCGATCCAGCCGGACGCGCAGTACCACCGCCGCTACATGGTGCACGGAACGTCGCATCATCTCGGCATCGACGTGCACGACTGCGCGCAGGCGCGGCGGGAGATGTACCTCGACGGGGTGGTCGAAGCCGGCATGGTGTTCACGATCGAGCCCGGCCTGTACTTCCAGCCGGACGACCTGACCGTCCCGGAGGAGTTCCGCGGCATCGGCGTGCGCATCGAGGACAACATCCTGGTGACCGCGGACGGCGCCGAGAACCTCTCGGTCGGCATCCCGCGTACGGCGGATGACGTTGAGGC
>DATCXP010000096.1:0-11517 GCA_036565765.1 Terrimesophilobacter sp. | reverse complement strand
CGACAGACCGGCCTTCTGCGCCATCCGCCGCAGCCGCGACACCGCGATCAGGTTCTGCACCTGCAGCGGCGGCGGGCCGTAACGGTCGGTGAGCTCCTCGAGCACGAGGTCGAGCTGCTCCGGGGTGGATGCCGGCGCGCTCGCCGCGGACAGCTTCTGGTAGGCCTCGAGGCGCAACCGCTCGCTCTCCACATACTCCTCCGGGATGTGCGCATCCACCGGCAACTCGAGGCGCAACTCGGTCTGGCCCTCGGCCACATCGCCGCGGAAGTCGCTCACCGCCTCGCCGATCATCCGCAGGTAGAGGTCGAAGCCGACCCCCGCGATGTGCCCGGACTGCTCCCCGCCGAGCAGGTTGCCGGCACCACGGATCTCGAGATCCTTGAGCGCGATCTGCATGCCGCCGCCGAGCTCGTTGTTGGCCGCGATCGTGGAAAGCCGGTCGTGCGCGGTCTCGGAGAGCGGCTTGTTCTCGTCGTACAGGAAGTACGCGTAGGCGCGCTCGCGCCCGCGCCCGACCCGCCCGCGGATCTGGTGCAGCTGACTCAGCCCGTATTTGTCCGCGCGGTCGATGATGAGCGTGTTCGCGTTCGTGATGTCGATGCCGGTCTCGATGATCGTCGTCGACACGAGCACGTCGAATTTGCGCTCCCAGAAGTCGACCATGACCTGCTCGAGTACGCCCTCACTGAGCTGCCCGTGCGCGACCGCGATGCGCGCCTCGGGCACGAGCTCGGCGAGCTGCGACGCGACGCGGTTGATGCTCGACACCCGGTTGTGCACGAAGAACACCTGCCCCTCGCGCAGCAGTTCTCGGCGGATCGCGGCCGCCACCTGCCGGTCGCTGTACGGCCCGACGAAGGTGAGAATCGGATGCCGGTCCTCCGGCGGCGTCGCGAGCGTCGACATCTCCCGGATGCCGGTCACCGCCATCTCGAGCGTGCGCGGGATCGGCGTCGCGCTCATCGCGAGAACGTCCACGTTCGTCTTCAGCTTCTTCAGGGCATCCTTGTGCTCGACGCCGAACCGCTGCTCCTCGTCGATGATCGCGAGTCCCAGATCCTTGAACGCGATGTTGCCGGTGAGCAGGCGGTGCGTTCCGATGACGAGGTCGACCGTGCCATCGGCGAGGCCGGCGACGGTCTCCTTCGCCTCCTTGTCGGTCTGGAACCGCGACAGCGCGCGCAGGTGGACGGGGAATCCTGCGAACCGCTCGGAGAACGTCTCAAGGTGCTGCCGCACCAGCAGCGTCGTCGGCACGAGCATCGCAACCTGCTTGCCCTCCTGGATCGCCTTGAACGCGGCCCGCACCGCGACCTCCGTCTTGCCGTAGCCGACGTCGCCGGAGAGCAGCCGGTCCATCGGGATGGGCCGCTCCATGTCGGCCTTCACCTCGTCGATCGTCGTGAGCTGGTCCGGCGTCTCCACGAACGGGAACGCCTCCTCGAGCTCGCGCTGCCAGGGCGTATCGGGGCCGAACGCATGACCGCGGCTCGCCATCCGCGCCGAGTACAGCTTCACGAGCTCGACCGCGATGTCGCGCACGGCGCGCCTCGCCTTGCCCTTCGCCGCGGACCAGTCGCTGCCGCCCATCTTGCTGAGCGCGGGCGCCTCGCCGCCGACGTACCGCGTGAGCAGGTCGAGCTGGTCGGTCGGAACGTAGAGCTTGTCGCCAGGGTAGCCGCGCTTGCTCGGCGCGTACTCGATCAGGAGGTACTCGCGATTGACCTTGGCATCGCCCACTGAGGAGCCTGAAAGGCGTCTCGAAGTGCGGCCGCCCGTGCTCACCTCGCGCTGCACGAGCTCCACGAACTTGCCGATGCCGTGCGTCTGGTGCACGACGTAGTCGCCGGATTTCAGCTGCAGCGGGTCGACGACGTTCTTGCGGCGGTTCGCGAGACGCTTCACCTGACGGCTGTCGTAGCCGGCCGCGCGACCATAGAACTCGGACTCGCTCAGCACCGCGAGCTTCGTGTCGGCCAGCTCGAACCCGGACTCGACGGATGACTTCACGAGGTACGCGACGCCCGGCTCGGTCTCGGCGGGAAGATCCTCGGTGATGCGGCCGGCCAGCCCCTGCTCGGCGAGCACGTCGGCAGCGCGCTCGACGAGGCCGGCGCCCTGCGCGGTGATGACGACACTCCAGCCATCCTTCAGAAGCGCTCCGACATGGCCGAGCGCGCCGTCGGCCTGCCCGGCGAAGGTCGGGGCGGGGGTGGCGTCGATCCTGATGTAGTCGGCATCCGGAGTCATCTCGCTGCCCCCTTCGAGACGGCCCTGGCGGGCCTCCTCAGGGAGCGGTTTGTCCGGTGCCGCTCCCTGAGGAGCGCGCGGCGCAGAAGGCGAAGGCCATTTCTGGCCTTCGCGCGCCGCCAGCGCCGATCGTCGTCCCGACGATCGGACAGCGACCGTCTCGAAGGGAGCCGCCGAAGAGACTTTCCCCACAGCGGCCGCGCGGTTGCCCCCTTCGAGACGCGCTTCGCGCTCCTCAGGGAGCGGTTGCGCGCCACTGTCGAATGAGCTCAGCGTCCACCACGACCTGGCCCCGGCCGACTCGCGCAGCTCGGTGACCGAGAGGAAGTCGCCGGCATCCAGGTCGATGGGCGCCTCCGCGCCGGCCGTCGCCGCGTTCCACGCCGCGGCCAGGAACTCCCGGTTCGTCTCGCCCAGGCTGACCGCCCGCGATGCGACGCGCTCCGGCGAGAGCACCGCGATCGCCGCATCCGTCGGCAGATAGTGCGTCACCGGAACGAGCCGGTCGACGAGCGCCGGCGCGAGCGACTCCATGCCGTCGACCGGGATACCTTCGGAGACCTTCGTCAGCAATTGCACGAGACTCGGGAATTCGTGAAGCATCTCGCGCGCCCGCTGCCGCACGGCGGGGGTCAACAGGAGTTCGCGACTGGGCGGAAGCTCCGCAGACTCGATCGCCTCGTCGAGCGAGCGCTGGTCGGACACCGAGAACTGCCGCAGCTGTTCGAGCTCGTCGCCGAAGAAGTCCGCGCGGACCGGGTGCTCGTCAGTCGGGGCGAACACGTCCAGGATGCCGCCGCGCACCGCGAACTCGCCGCGCCGCGTGACCATGTCCACGCGCGTGTAGGCGAGGTCGACGAGTCGCGTGGCGAGCTCCGTGAGGTTGTAGCCCCGCCCGCCCGCCGTCAGCAGGATCGGCTCGATCTCGGTGAGTCCAGGGGCGAGCGGCTGCAGCGCGGCACGGACAGAGGCAACGACGACGATCGGATGCTGCGGCCCGGACTGCCACTCCTGCAGCCTCCGCAGCGCGTGGATGCGCTTGCCGATCGTCTCTGCGCTCGGGCTCAGGCGCTCGTGCGGCAGGGTCTCCCAGGCGGGGAACTCGAGGATCTCGGCGGCAGGCATCACGCTCGCGAGAGCGGAGCGCAACGACTCGGAGTCCCGCCCGGTCGCCACGATCGCGAACAATGCCTGCGGCCCCTTCCGCTCGGCCAGGAGCCCGGCGAGGAGCGGGGCGCGAAGGCCGTCGACGAGGGAGAAATCTGCGCTGTGATGGGCCTGCTCGAGGGCGTTTTCGAAGCTGCGGGCGCGGCGGAGCCTGGCACTTAAGCCCTCGAGTATCACCGAACAAGTCTACGCACCCGGCGCGGTCGGGCTTTCAGCTGGGAGATTCGACTCGTGGTCTCCGTCGCATCCGGCGGCGCAGCCTACGCGAGCAGTGCCGCCGCGAGCAGCATCACCGGGATCGCCGCGAACGTCGAGAGCAGCGCGACGTCGCGGGCGACGATCACTCCCCGCCCGTAGCGGGCCGCGTAGTTGTAGACGACCTGCCCGGTCGGCAGCGCGGCGATGATCACCGCGGCGAAGACCTGTTCAGGGGGCAGGCCGAGCGCGAAACGCGCCAACAGATAGGCGATGACCGGCATCCCGACCGACTTGATCGCAGTTGCGGCAAGCACCTGCCGGCGACCAGTTCCCGCCCTCAATGGCCTCTGACCGTGCAGTGACATCCCGAACGCCAGCAGCACGATGGGGATGGCCGCCCCGCCGATCAAGTCGATCGGTGCCGCGATGACGCCCGGAACCTCCCATCCGAATACGGCGACAGCCAGCCCCGAGAATGCGGCGAGGATGATCGGGTTCCGAAGCGGCTGAGTGATGATCGAGCGGAACGATGGCCGCCCTTCGACCGCCAGATCGAGCACGGTCAGGATGACCGGGCCGAGCAGCAGGGGCTGCATCAGCAGTAGGGGGGCGATCAGGCTCGCGTCGCCGAGCACGTAGACCGCGATCGGCAGGCCGATGTTGTTGCTGTTGACATAGATGGCCGACGCGACACCGATCGTGGTTTCCGCGAGCGGAACCCTGAATGCCAGCTGGCGCGCGACGATGAACAGCATGGCGCAGGCAATGGCGCAGGCGATCGCCAGCAGCATGAACCCGGACAGCACGATCGTGAGGTCGGCCCTGGCCAGCACGCTGAAAATGAGGGCGGGAGTCGCGATGAAGAATGCGACCCGGTTGAGCGCGTGCACGACATCCTGGCCGCCCAGCCCGAGGCGCCCGCCGAGATATCCGACGAGCAGCACAGAGCCGATCACCGCGAACCCGGCAAGTACCCCCAGCATGCCCGGCCCTTCTGTGATCGACTCCCCCTATCGTGATGAACGCTGCCGCCGATGTCTTGTGCGCCAGCGCCAACTCGAGCCCCCGTCATGCGCGCCTCCACCCCACTCGGCAGAATGGGTGGAGAACAACTGGGAGAGGGAGCAATGGCGAAAATAGCGGTCATTCCGGGAGACGGCATCGGCACGGAGGTCGTGCCGGAGGGACTGCGTGTGCTGCGCGCCGCAGCCGAGCGTTTCGACATCCCGCTCCAGTTCGAAGAATTCGACTTCGCGAGCGCGGATTACTACTCGAAGCACGGCACAATGCTTCCGGAGGACTGGTTCGAAACTCTCCGCGGATTCGACGCGATCTTCTTCGGTGCGGTCGGCTGGCCCGATGTCGTGCCCGACCACGTCTCGCTGTGGGGCAGCCTGCTGAAGTTCCGGCGCGAGTTCGACCAGTATGTGAACCTGCGGCCGTGCCGACTCATGCCGGGCGTGCCCAGCCCGCTCGCCGGACGGGAGCCCGGTGACATCGACTTCGTGGTGGTTCGCGAGAACACGGAAGGCGAGTATTCGAGCATCGGCGGGCGGATGTTCGAGGGCACCGACCGCGAGGTCGTGATTCAGGACACGGTGATGACCCGCGTCGGCGTCGATCGGGTGCTCGACTACGCCTTCAAGCTCGCGCAGAGCCGCCCGAAGCGGCACCTGACCTCGGCAACGAAGAGCAACGGGATCTCGATCACGATGCCCTGGTGGGACGAGCGCGTCGAGGCCGGCGCGAAGAAGCACCCGGATGTCGTCTGGGACAAGTACCACATCGACATCCTCGCGGCGAACTTCGTTCTGCACCCGGATTGGTTCGACGTGGTGGTCGCGAGCAACCTGTTCGGCGACATCCTCTCCGATCTCGGCCCCGCGTGCACGGGGACGATCGGTATCGCCCCGAGCGCGAACATCAACCCCGACGGCCTCTTCCCCAGCCTGTTCGAGCCGGTGCACGGATCCGCCCCCGACATCGCCGGACGGGGGATCGCGAACCCGATCGGCCAGATCTGGTCGGGGTCGATGATGCTCGATCATCTCGGCCACCCCGAGGCGGGCGCCGCTGTGCTCTCCGCCATCGAGCGGGTGCTCGCCAGGGGCCCGGAGGGTTCCCCGCTCACCCCCGACATCGGGGGGACCGCGACGACCGCGGAGCTCGGAAAGGCGATCGCCGCCGAGGTCAGCGCAGCCTAGCTACTCGTATCGGCGCCGCTCTGCATCGCAGGGCGGCGCCGTCCTGCTCAGTCCTGCGCGCGAGACCAGAGATCCGCTCGCCCGGTCACCGGGTCGCGCCGCAATGCCGAGCCGTCGTCCGCGACAATCGGGCCGGGAAGCGGGGAGATGAACTCGAGCCGGATGCCGTCGAGAGCAGCCTTGTCAGTGAAGCACAGCAGGATGCGGCCCTCATCGTCGGAGGAGATCCCGTCGACATCGACGCCGAGTCCTGCCAGTGCCGCCACCCTCGCCTCCGGGTCGGAGCCGGGGAATCCGAAGTGATGGATGCCGAGCTGCGCGGGACCGTGAGTTCCCTCCCCGGAGACCTCCATGAGCTCGATCCGCGGGGGACCTTCCGCGGAGAACGAGATCCGCGCGTCGTGGTCGTGCAGAGCCGGATTGCTGCGATCGGAGTAGCGCCCCGTGCGGTAGCGCGCGATCGGACTGAAGGTGTAGCCCGTCGCCGCACTCCAGCGTTCGATGGCCTGCTCGAGGTTGGGAACGAGGATCCCGATGTGTTCGATCAATGGAGCGGTCATGCGTACAGCCTTTCGGTTCACCTGCTGGCCGACTCCGCCGTGAGGCAGTGCCGAAGGGTTGGGAGAAGCGCCAGAAACCCTGCGCTGGCGCCCGCCATGGACGGGAAGACGTTCGTGGTGAATCCGACCGCGATGTCGAACTCGTCGTCGGCGAAGGCGACGGAGCCTCCGGCCGCTTCGTGGCCGTAGGAGCGTGCGCCGAGCATGGGAAATTGCGGGAATTCCAGCTGCACCCCTGAACCGAACTGGATGGGGATGCCGAGAACCCGATCCCGGCCCCGGGAGAGGCTCGTCGTCATGCGCAGCCTCGTCTGCTCGTCGAGAAGTCGAACACCATCGACCTCGCCCAGTGTCGCGGCGAACAACCGTGCCAGGTCGCGCGCTCCTGCCACTCCGCTCGAGGACGGCCAGCAGGCGCGCAGCATGTCCGGATGGTTGTAGATGTCCATGACATCGAACAACTGGCCGGTCGTGCTGCCCGGGATCGTACCGGCGGCGAGAGTGGCGGCCCGCCCTGACGTCACTCGGGGCGACGCGTAGTGGATGCGCTCGACCCGCGGCAGGACGGCATCCGGCACGCCGATCCACAGATCGAGGTCGAGCGGGGCGGAGAGCCGCTGCGCGACGAAGTCTCCGACGGTCGCGCCGAGCGTGCGCGTGAACACGCCATTCATGAGCACACCGAAAGTGAAGGGGTGGTACCCGTGGTCGGTGCCGGGCTCCCAGTACGGCTCCTGCGTTTCGATGGCCTCCTCGTCCTTGCCCGCGAGCACCTCTTCAAGGCTCAGCCTTCTGTCGAGGGCAGCGAGACCGGAGCGGTGCGACAGCACGGAGCGGGCGGTGATCGTCCTCGTCGAGGGGCGGGCGAAGGCCGGCCAGTAGTCCGCGAGCGGCGCGTCGAGGTCGAGGAGGCCCTCCTCGTGCGCGATCGCGGCGGCGATCGCCGTGACCGATTTGGACACCGAGAACACGAGCTGCAGGGAATCCGCCCGGTACTCGCCGCCGACCAGGTCGACGACGGGAACACCGTGGTGGTAGATCGTGAGCGCGGCTCCCCCCTGCCCCTGAGACGCGACGATCCGGCCGAAGACGTCAAGGAGCGGCTCGAACGGCGCAAGGGCGTGGCCGGTGACCGGGACGATCGATGCGGGAGGCGGGGGGTAGCTCATGAGCGCCCTATCGGTAGATGCCGGCGAGTTCGGTCCGGAAGTACTCGAGTCCTTCGCGCAATTCGCCGACCGGATCCGGGGACATGTCGATCTCTTCGGTCGCCCAGCCCGACCACTGCTTGTCGCGGAGGACTTCCATCCACTCCTTCCAGTTCACCATCCCCGATCCGAGGATCCGGAAATGGGTCAGCATGACGGCGTGGCGTTCCTTCTGGTTGCCCCGCAGCAGGTGAGCGGACAGCGGAACGGCGCAGTCCTTCCAGTGCATCGTCGGGATGCGATCGATGTGCGTTCGCAGAACTTCGACCGCGTCGCCGCCATCGAGAGTGATGTGTCCTGCGTCGGGGCAGAGCTGCACCGTGGTCGGATCGGTGAGCGACATGACCGTTGTGATGTCCTCGTTGCGTGAGCACACCGAGTACGCGTCGGTGTGGATCGCCATGCGCACTCCGTAGGCGCCGATGATCCCGCCGAGCCGGTTCAACTGGTCGGCGAATCGCTCGTGCAGTTCGCGGGGCACAGGAGCGCTGAAGTCCTCCGCGGTCGCCGTCTCATCCGGGCTCTCATTGCCGAATCTGCCGCGGGCGATGTTGCCGATCGTGATGATGTCGGCCCCCATCTCGACCAGGAATCGGGCGTGCCTGGCCATGTTGTCGTCGGCCACCGCCTCAGCTGCGGGGTCCATCAGCGCGTTGCCGATGAGCTGGCGTCCCGCAGAGTAGCTGGAGCTGAGCACAAGGCCGCGCTCGCTGAGCGCCTGCTTGAGGGCGTCGGTGCTGCCGTAAGCGGCGAGGGCGGCTTCCCATCCGCCAGGATCCGGGGCGAGTTCGACGCCCTCGAGACCCGCGTCGCGGACGCCGTCGAACATGCGCTCGAAGTAGTGGTGCGGTTTGTCGTTGAAGGCGCTCACCCACTGCGGGTGGGACAGGTCCCCTGGCAACCCCCAGTACTCGGTGTTGAAGAAGGTGATGATGTTGGTGCCGAACCGGATGCGCTCGCTCACGACAGGCTCCCCTCGGGTCGAGCGGGCACGTCGACCCAGGAGTCCGAGCTCGCTGCCTCGAGGATGGCCTCGACGACCTGCTGCACGTGTGCCGCGGTTCCGAAGTTGGGCTGAGCGAGTTCGCCGGCGAGGATCGCCTTCACGAACTTCTGGAACTGGATGGCCGAGATCTCGAGGTAGCCGGTTCCCAGGCCGGCCAGTCGCCACCAGCCATCCGGGTGCTCGCTATTGGTGTGGATGGTCCGGAAACCCTGATGGTCCTGGTCCTCGTCGACGTAGGAGACCTTGAAGATCTCGCGGTCGTTCCAGTTGAAATCGACGGAGGCCTTGCTCGCATCGAACTCGAAGTGCACGCGGTTCTTTCGCCCTGACGAGAAGGAGTTGACCGAGAAGCTCCCGATCGCCCCACTCGCGAACTCGGCGACCCAGACTCCCGCGTCATCGACCAGGTCCCCCCCGGTGCGATCCTGCTCAGGCAGCCAGCCGCTGTCCGGCCCTGCGGATTTCGACCGCACCCGCGCCGCGACCTTGGTGATGTCGCCGAAGAGATACTGGGAGATGTCGATGATGTGCGAGCCGATGTCGCCGATCATCCCGGAGCCGCCGGTGCCCTTCTGCGCGCGCCATCGGTTCGGGTCGGCGAAGAAACCTGTCTCCTGCAGGTAGGAGGCGCGGATCTCCAGAGGAACACCCAGGCGCCCCTCGTCGAGGAGCTGCTTCGTGTAGGCGATCGCGGGCGTGTGGCGGTAATTGAAGCCGACCTGCGTCACGACGCCGGCATCGCGAGCCGCCTGCCACATCCTCAGGCCGGAAGCCGAGTCGTTCGTGATCGGCTTCTCGCAGAACACGTGCTTGCCCGCCGCGATCGCCGCCAGGGCGATCTCCTCGTGGAACTGGGGAGGTGTGCAGATGTCGACGATGTCGATGTCGTCACGGGCGAGGACCTCGCGCCAGTCGGAAGAGCTGGACCTCCAGCCGAGCTCCGCCGCAAAACCGGCCGCAAGCTCGGGGGTGGCGTCGACGAGCACTTCTTTCACGATCGTTGCGCCCAGGTCCTGTGCGATCGGTGCCAGCGCATAGGCGAGGCTGTGCGCTCGGCCCATGAACCCACCGCCGATCAGTGCAACCCGCAATTCTCTCAACGCTTTTCTCCCGCTCGTCGTGTGTGTGCTTCGATGGACATGCCGATCCTCACCAAGGATCGCCCTGGATCCGGGTCTGCGTCTTGCGTTCTCGGGACCCCTCTTTGACCGTGACCGCCTCATCCAGCACCGCTTCGAGCGCCGCGGGGTCGTGGGCGAATCTGCCGAGGAAGAGGCCGTCCGCCGCCGGCCAGAGGTCGGCGAGCATTCCGGGGCCGGCACTGCCGCCGTAGATCACCGTGCTTCCGGCGAAGGCGGGCTCGGCCGAGACCGCGGCGCCGAGCGCCGTGCAGACCGATCGGATGTGCTCGCGAGGGGCCGGCTCCGCAGCGCCGATGGCCCAGTGCGGCTCGTAGGCGATGATGAGCCTGCCGGCCAGTCCCGACTCCCGCACGCCGGCGGTCACAGCGCCGAGCTGGGCGACACACTGCTCGGCCGCCCGTTCTGCGTCGCCCCGCTCCGGCTCCCCCAGGCAGAGGACGGGAGTGAGCCCGTGGCGCAGTGCGGCCGCCACCTTGGCCGCGACCATCTCATCCGTCTCGCCGAAGAGCCGCCGCCGCTCGGCATGACCTACCTCCGCGAGCACGCAGCCCAGTTCCGTCAGGAGCGCGGCGCCCACTCCCCCGGTGACGGCGCCGCTGTCATCCCAGTGGAGGTCCTGCGCGCCGACGAACACGCCGGTGCCCGCCATCGTCTCGATCGTGGCCGACAACAGCGGGAATGACGGCAGCACGAACAGCTCGACCAGGCCGTCCCGCACGGCGGGGTGCCGAGCCGCGATGGCTCCCACCTGCTCCATCCAGCGCCGGGTCTGCTCCTGACCGAAGTACGCTTTGAGGCTCACGCCGATACTGATCATCTGCGGTCAGGACCCCGCGTTGGTGCCGTCGTAGTCCTCGATGAGCCGAACCTTGTCCGCGCTGGCCGAGCTCGCATCGAAGCGATAGCCCAGCCACTCCCGGGCGAGGCGCCTGGCCAGCTCGAGACCGACAACACGCTGCCCGAAGGTCAGCACCTGTGCGTTGTTGCTCAGCACGGCGCGCTCGACCGAGAAGCTGTCGTGCGCCGTCACAGCCCGGATGCCGGCGACCTTGTTCGCCGCGATGGCAACGCCGAGCCCTGTGCCGCACACCAGAAGCGCCCGGTCGGCCTTGCCTGCGGCGATCAGTTCGGCCGCGGTGATCGCGATGGTGGGGTAGGGCGTGTGGCCGCTCTCATCCACCCCGACGTCCTCAACGGATTCGACGAGGTCGCTCGCCAGCAGATCGGCCTTGAGCGCTTCCTTGTACTCGAATCCGGCGTCGTCGGATCCGACGACGATTCTCAGCTTGTCGCTCATGTCAGTTCTCCTGTTCCTCGGTGTTCAGCAATTCGCGATGGATCGCACGGCAGATGAGCGCGAGCGACACCGCCCCCGCGTCCCTCGTTCCCAGGCTCGCCTGCAGATGTGTGCGGGCGCGGCCGATTCTGGGCAGGAGGGCCGCCGTCGCCTCGGCAGACTCCTCCGCGATGTCCGTGGCACCGCCCCATGCCGAGGCGAGGCTTTCGCCTTCCGCGGCGCGCGCCTCGAGCGCGCGGCTGAACGGGACGAGCACGTCGACGAGGGTCTTGTCGCCGAGTTCTGCCTTGCCGAACGCGATGACGGCGGCTCGCGCCGCGGCGACACCCCCGGCGATGACCGTGGCATCCGGTCGGCCTTCGTCACCGAGTACTGCAGCGATGGCGTTCAGGCCGATCCCCCACAGCGCCCCGGAGGTGCCTCCGGCACGGTCCGCCCAGGCATCCGCCGCGCGGGCGAGAAGGGTGCCGGCGCCGGCGCCG
>DATCXP010000082.1:0-7267 GCA_036565765.1 Terrimesophilobacter sp. | reverse complement strand
CCCAAACGTCCTAAACTCGAAAAAGATACCCGGGAACGAACTCAACGTGGAGGAACCCCATGACTGTCGTACGCGCCGCCATCACCCAGACCACCTGGACCGGCGACAAGGAATCGATGATCGCGAAGCATGAACAATTCGCGAGGGACGCAGCTGCGCAGGGCGCGCAGGTCATCTGCTTCCAGGAGCTCTTCTACGGGCCGTACTTCGGCATCACAGAGGACAAGAAGTACTACGCCTTCGCCGAGCCGGCCGACGGGCCGATCGTGCAGCGCTTCGCTAAGCTCGCCAAGGAGCTGAACCTCGTCATGATCCTCCCGATCTACGAGGAGGAGATGCCCGGCCTGTACTACAACACCGGCGTCGTCGTCGATGCGGATGGCACGATCCTCGGTAAGTACCGCAAGCACCACATCCCGCACCTCGACAAGTTCTGGGAGAAGTTCTACTTCCGTCCCGGCAACCTCGGTTACCCGGTGTTCCAGACCGCGGTCGGGCCGATCGGCGTGTACATCTGCTACGACCGGCACTTCCCGGAAGGCTGGCGCGAGCTCGGTCTGAACGGCGCCCAGATCGTGTTCAACCCGAACGCGACGAAGCCGGGCCTCTCCAACCGGCTCTGGGATGTCGAGGGCCCCGCGGCGGCCGTTGCCAACGGCTACTTCGTGCTCCAGCCGAACCGGGTCGGCCGCGAGGACAACGAGTACGGGGAGCTGGCCGTCGACTTCTACGGCACCAGCAACGTCATCGACCCGCGCGGCAACTTCGTGGGCGAGCGCGGTTCCGGCAGCCAGGAGGAGCTCATCATCCGCGACCTCGACCTGGACATGGTGCGACAGATGCGCGACGACTGGCAGTTCTACCGCGATCGTCGGCCGGACTCCTACACCGCAATCGCCCAGCCGTAACTCCCGGATGTCCGCAAAGGAGCTGACATGAAGACCCTGATCAAGAACGGAACGGTCGTCAACGCGACGGGAACCGCCGCAGCGGACGTGCTGATCGACGGCGAAACCATCGCCGCGGTGCTCGCACCCGGCTCGAGGCTGCTCGGGTTCGACCTCGAGGGCAACGTTGACACCGTGATCGATGCGACGGGAAAGTACGTCATCCCGGGCGGCGTCGACGCTCACACGCACATGGAGATGCCGTTCGGCGGTACCAACGCGAGCGACACCTTCGAGACCGGAACGCGCGCGGCGGCGTGGGGCGGAACGACGAGCATCGTCGACTTCGTGGTGCAGTACCCCGACCAGAACGTGCTCGACCAGTACCATGCCTGGCAGGAAAAGGCGGCGGGAAACTGCGCGATCGACTACGGCTTTCACCAGATCCTCTCCGACGTGCAGGAGTCCTCGCTGACGGCGATGGACGAGCTCATCAGGGAGGGCGTCTCGAGCTTCAAGCTGTTCATGGCGTACAAGGGCGTCTTCCTCTCGGACGACGGACAGATTCTGCGCGCGTTCCAGAAGGGCGCGCAGAACGGCGCGCTCATGATGATGCACGCGGAGAACGGGGCCATGATCGACGTGCTCGTGAAGCAGGCGATCGAGGCAGGCAACACCTCCCCTTATTACCACGGGCTCACCAGGCCGTGGCAGGCCGAGGAGGAGGCGACCCACCGCGCGATCATGATCGCGAGTCTCACCGGGGCCCCGCTCTACGTCGTGCACGTGAGCGCCAAGCAGGCGGTCGAGCAGATCGCCCACGCACGCGACCGCGGCCAGAACGTGTTCGGCGAGACCTGCCCGCAGTACCTCTACCTCTCTCTCGAGGAGCAGCTCGGCGCACCAGGGTTCGAGGGTGCGAAGTGGGTGTGCTCCACGCCGCTGCGCTCGCGCGCGGAGGGCCACCAGCACCACATGTGGAAGGCGCTGCGCACGAACGACATCCAGATGGTCTCCACCGACCACTGCCCGTTCTGCATGAAGGGCCAGAAGGATATGGGGATCGGCGACTTCTCGAAGATCCCGAACGGGATCGGCTCCGTGGAGCACCGGATGGATCTGCTCTACCAGGGCGTCGTCGACGGCAACATCTCCCTCGAGCGCTGGGTCGAGGTCACGTCGACAACGCCGGCGCGGATGTTCGGGATGTACGGCAAGAAGGGCGTCATCCAGCCGGGAGCCGACGGCGATGTCGTCGTATACGACCCGAACGGGCACACCTCGATCGGTGTGGACAAGACCCACCACATGAACATGGACTACTCGGCCTGGGAGGGCTACGAGATCGACGGTCACGTCGACACCGTGCTCTCCCGTGGGAAGGTGATCATCGACGACGGCCAGTACCTCGGTACCGCCGGCGACGGCAAGTACTTCAAGCGTGGCCTCTCGCAGTACCTCATTTGACCCTTTTTCTCGGGTCGAGCCTGTCGAGACTCCCTGTCGCACTACAACACGAAACGGAACCCATGGATTTCGGAGCAGTACTTCAAACCAACCCGCCGGCGTCGCGCACGATTGCGCTCGCGAAACTCGCGGAGCAGCACGGATTCAGCCACGTCTGGACGTTCGACTCCCACCTGCTCTGGCAGGAGCCGTACGTGATCTACAGCCAGATCCTTGCCGAGACCCACAAGGTGATCGTCGGCCCGATGGTCACGAACCCCGCGACGCGCGACTGGACCGTCACGGCATCCCTGTTCGCGACGCTCAACGAGATGTACGGCAACCGCACCATCTGCGGGATCGGCCGCGGCGACTCCGCCGTCCGGGTCACGAACGGCGCACCGACGACCTTGGGGACACTGCGCGAGGCGATCCACGTCATCCGCGAGCTCGCGAACAGCCGCAGTGTCGAGTACAACGGTGCCGAGCTGCAGTTCCCCTGGAGCCACGGCTCCGAGCTCGAGATGTGGGTGGCCGCGTACGGCCCGCTCGCGCTCAAGCTCACCGGGGAGGTCGGCGACGGATTCATCCTGCAACTGGCCGATCTGGATGTCGCGGAGTGGATGATCTCCACCGTGCGGAAGGCTGCCAAGTCGGCCGGCCGTGACCCGGAGTCGATCAAATTCTGCGTCGCCGCCCCCATGTACATCGGCGACGACTGGCAGCACATGCGCGAACAGTGCCGTTGGTTCGGCGGCATGGTCGGCAACCACGTCGCCGACATCGTCGCGAAGTACGGGGAGGGCTCGGCGGTTCCGAAGGCGCTCACCGACTACATCAAGGGCCGGGAGGGCTACGACTACAACGAGCACGGCCTCGCCGGGAACACCCACACCGACTTCGTGCCGGATGAGATCGTCGACCGCTTCTGCGTGCTCGGACCCGTCGAGAGCCACGTGGCGAAGCTGAAGGAACTCAAGAACATGGGAGTCGACCAGTTCGCCGGCTACCTGCAGCACGACAACAAGGAAGAGACGCTCAGGGTCTACGGTGAAACTGTGATCCCTGCGCTGCGCGACCACATCATTGCGAAGAAAGAGAACTGAAGAATGGCTTCTGCACTGTCCCACCCTGTGTCGGCTGAAGAGGGCAAGCTCAGCTACGACCTCGACCGGGCACACGTCTTCCATTCCTGGTCGGCCCAGGGCGCGCTTCACCCCTTCGTGCCGGCAGGTGCTCTCGGCAGTGTGATGTGGGACTACGACGGCAAGGAGTACCTCGACTTCTCGAGCCAGCTCGTCAACATGAACATCGGGCACCAGCATCCGAAGGTCATCGCAGCGATCAAAGCCCAGGCCGAGGAGCTCACGATGATCGCCCCTGGCCACGCGAGCCTGCCGCGCGGTGAGGCTGCGAAGCGCATCCTGGCCAAGGCGGGATCGACATTCGACAAGGTGTTCTTCACGAACGGCGGCGCCGACGCGAACGAGAACGCGATGCGAATGGCGCGCATCGTGACCGGACGCGACAAGATCCTGTCCCAGTACCGCTCCTACCACGGCAACACCGGCGCCGCGATCGGGGCGACCGGCGACTGGCGGCGCGTTCCGAACGAGTACTCGCGCGGGCACGTGCACTTCTTCGGGCCGTTCCTGTATCGCAGCGAGTTCTGGGCGACCAGCCAGGAGGAGGAGTGCGAGCGGGCGTTGCACAGCCTCGAGAGGACCATTCAGGCCGAGGGGTCGAACTCGATCGCCGCGATCCTGCTGGAGAGCGTTCCCGGCACCGCCGGAGTGCTCGTTCCGCCGCCGGGATACCTTGCAGGCGTTCGGGCGCTGGCCGACAAGTACGGCGCGCTCCTCATCCTGGATGAGGTCATGGCCGGATTCGGCCGCACCGGCCAGTGGTTCGCGTTCCACGGCTTCGACGTGGTCCCGGATCTCGTGACGTTCGCGAAGGGAGTGAACTCCGGGTACGTCCCTGCCGGTGGCGTCGTCATCTCGGAGTCGGTGTCGAACGCGTTCGAGACCGAGGTGTTCCCGGGTGGGCTCACCTACTCCGGACACCCGCTCGCCATGGCGTCGATCGTTGCGACGATCGACGCGATGGAATCGGAGGGCATCGTCGAGAATGCGGCCATGATCGGACGCGACCATCTCGCCCCCGGGCTCACCGAACTCGCGAAGAAGCATCCGATGATCGGTGAGGTGCGCGGACTGGGAGTCTTCTGGGCGCTCGACCTCGTCACCGACCGGGAGACCCGTGAGCCGGTGACCGGCGCGGTGATCGGCGATCTCAAGCGGGAGCTCATGCACCGCGGGCTACTGCCGTTCGCCTCCGAGAATCGGATCCATGTCGTCCCGCCGTGCGTCGTGACGCCGGACGAGGTGGCGCGGGCACTGGCGATCTACGACGAGGCGTTCGCTGCAGTGGAGAGTGCCTGATCGCTCTTCCCGCCGGGAGTTGATTACACTCAACGGGTGGCACACCTGAAGAAGACCCCGCTGACGCTCGACGTTCTCGACCTCGTGCACCGTCCGGGGGAGTACCGCGACAAGGACATCGACGTGACAGCTCCCGAAGGCTGGGGGAATGCCGTGATCGGGGTGCGCGAGGGAGAGCCGATGCACCTGAGCGTGCGCCTCGAGTCGCTCGCTGACGGCATCCTCGTCACCGCGGATGTTGAGACGATCGCCCGCGGGGAGTGCGTGAGATGCCTCATCGACATCGAGCAGACCGTCCAGGTCGAAATCCAGGAGCTTTTCGCGTATTCTCTAGACGAAGCAGTTGAGTACGAAGTTCACGAGAATCATGTGGATCTCGAACCAGTGCTCAGAGACACGGTGGTGTTGTCGCTACCGTTCCAGCCGGTCTGTCAGGAAGATTGCACTGGCCTGTGCCCGCAGTGCGGGGTCAGGTTGTTGGACAACCCTGGTCATGAACATGAAGCGCCCGTCGATCCCCGATGGGCAGCTTTGGGCGGGCTGGCAGGGCTTGCCAGTGAAGAATTGGCCGGCGACGATGTGATCGGCGCCGGAAACGACGTCGAGGAAGAAGAGAGATAACCATGGCTGTTCCCAAGCGCAAGATGTCCCGCGCCAGCACTCGCGCGCGCCGCGCCCAGTGGAAGGCGACCCCGCCGACCCTGGTGAAGACCATCGAAGGCGGCAAGGTCGTCTACAGCCTCCCGCACCGCGCGAAGGTCGTCGAGGACTCCAGCGGCACCCCGCTGTACCTCGAATACAAGGGCCGCAAGGTCGCCGACGTCTGAGTGA
This sequence comes from Terrimesophilobacter sp., assembly GCA_036565765.1. Lineage (GTDB taxonomy): Bacteria > Actinomycetota > Actinomycetes > Actinomycetales > Microbacteriaceae > Terrimesophilobacter. Next base: position 1,659 of record DATCXP010000082.1, on the reverse strand, counting down.
GACCGGTGGGGGTGGACGCATGACCGGCCAGGCGACGAGCCAGGGGGGTCAGGAACTTGCCGCCCACCTGCAGATCTCGATCAGCCCAGCGCTGCTCGATCTGGCCCTGACGCATCGCTCCTACGCGTACGAGAACGGTGGGCTCGCCCACAACGAGCGCCTCGAGTTCCTCGGCGACTCGATTCTCGGCCAGGCCGTCACGGTCATGCTGTACACCGAGCATCCGGATCTCGACGAGGGCGAACTCGCCAAGCGCCGAGCGAGCCTCGTGAGCAGTGTCGCTCTCGCCGAGGTCGCGAGGTCCATCGGGCTCGGGCAGTACATCCGTCTCGGCAAGGGTGAGGAGCAGACCGGCGGCCGCGAGAAGTCTTCGATCCTCGCCGACACGGTCGAGGCCGTCATCGGCGCCGCCTACCTCGACGCCGGTGGGGATGAGGCGACCGAGCTCGTTCTCCGGCTCGTTCGCCCGTTGCTGGAGGACCCGGACCGGTTCGGCGCGTCGATGGACCCGAAGACGAGCCTGCAGGAACTCGCGGCGAGTCTCGGCCGCGGCCTTCCGCACTACGTGGTCACCGACAGCGGGCCGGATCACTCGAAGCGGTTCCACGCCGTCGTGCGGCTGGGGCGGGACGAGATCGCCTCCGGCGACGGGACCAGCAAGAAGCACGCCGAGATGGCGGCCGCCCTGGCAGCGTGGACGATCCTCGAGGCGCACGACGAACTTTCGGCCTGATCGTGCCGGAACTTCCTGAGGTCGAGGTCGTCCGCCTCGGGCTCGAACCGGCCGTGGCCGGCGCGACGGTGACCGCGGTCAGCGTCTTCGACGAGCGCTCGCTGCGCCGGCATCCGGGGCCGAGCGAGGATTTCGTGGACCGCCTCACCGGCTCGACGTTTCTGCCTCCGTCCCGACGCGGCAAGTTCCTCTGGATCCCCCTCGCCCGTACGAATTCGACGGAGATCGGGCCGGAGTCCGGCGATTCCGGCACCAATCGCGTCGCGGCGAGCGTATCTCCGTCGAATTCGTTCGGCACGGAGGCGCTCGTCGTGCACCTGGGGATGAGCGGGCAGGTGCTGCTGCGGGGGATGGGGACGGAAGACGCGCTCACTCGCATTCGGATCGACATCACGCATCCGAGCCGTGGCCCGTTCCGGCTCAACTTCGTCGACCAGCGCATCTTCGGCTCGATGGCGATCGACGAGCTGGTGGATGCGACAGACCTGCCGGGTGAGCGCCTTCCGGCTTCCGTCGCCCACATCGCGCGCGACCCGCTCGACCCGGACTTCGACGATCGGCGCTTCTTCGCCGCGCTCGCCAGGCGGAGGACGGGCATCAAGCGCGCTCTTCTCGACCAGACGCTCGTGAGCGGCATCGGCAACATCTATGCCGACGAGGCGCTGTGGGCCGCCCGCATCCACTACGCCCAGCCGACGAGCGCGCTCAGCCGGCCACGGGCGAAGCTCCTGCTGGCCGAGGTGCGCGCGGTACTCGCGAAAGCTCTCGCGGAGGGCGGGACGAGCTTCGACACCCAGTACCTGAACGTCAACGGCGAATCCGGCTACTTCTCGCACTCGCTCAACGCCTACGGCCAGCAGGGTCTTCCCTGCCCGCGCTGCGGCCGGCCCATCGTTCGCGAACAGTTCATGAACCGCGGCAGCCAC
>DATCXP010000059.1:0-13683 GCA_036565765.1 Terrimesophilobacter sp. | reverse complement strand
CGCATTGATGGTCTTGACGTCGCCGAATCCGGCGTTCACGTACTTCGGGTTCAGCAGGATCTCGCCGAGCGAGTCGAACGCGCCCTTGATCGCCGGGTCGGAGAACTTCATGTCGTGGCTGACCCACTTGTCGTACGCCTCTGGGCCCGCCTGGCGAAGGACAAGGTCCTCGATCCAGTCGGTTCCCGGCCATCCGGTTGCGGCATCGGAGCCGAATCCGGCACACCATGGCGGCTGACCGGTCGAGGCCTGGATCGTCTTGGTGAGGTCGAGCAGTTCCTGCCAGGTGGTCGGTACGGTCCAGCCGTTGTCGGCGAACTTCTTCGGCGAATACCAGATGAAGCCCTTGACGCTCGCCATGAGCGGGGCGCCGTACAGCGTGTCATCGGTTGTCGCGTAGGCGGCCCAGTCCTTCGACCAGTACTTCTCGACGTTCGCCTTCACGCCATCCGGTGCCGGCTGGATCAGGTCACGCGATGCGAGGTCGCCGAGCAGTCCCGGCTGCGGGAAGATCGCGATGTCGGGAGCGTTTCCGCCCTGAGCCCGGATGCTGATCTGGGTCTCGAACTCCTTGTTGCCTTCGTACTTGATCTGGATGTTGTTGGCCTTCTCCCAGTCCGCCCAGGACTGCTGAAGCAACTCCGCCTCAGTGTCGGCGATCGTGCCGTAGATCGTCACGACTCCGTCGGCCTTGCCGGCGTCGCCAGGACCGTGGCTCGCGTCCCCGGGGCCGGTACCGCCGGCGCAGCCAGCGAGGGCCATCCCGGACACCGCCAGAATCGCCAGCGGAGCTGTGAAACGTTTGTGCAAGGTGGAACTCATGTACTTCCTCCTCCTGAGTATTCCCGCCTGAGCGGAGGGCTGGGCGGGTGTCATGGTGCTGAAGTGGAACCAATCCAGAGGTTGTCGGTCTCGAATCGGGAACCGGTTCCATGACTCAAGCTACGGCACGACAGACGGCGACTGCAAGCGCTTGGCATCGGGTGACATCTAACGTTTGTGTCACGTCGACTCGCGAAGGCGCGCTTTCTTCACGAATCCTCGACAGCGGGTGGGAGCGCGCTCATCTGGAACCGGTTCCATATCCGACGCCAACTGGCTATGCTGTGCTCTCAGACCCGTGGAGGTGCCCTCGTGAGCGCGATCGCCGATGTTGCACGACTCGCCGGAGTCTCGAAGTCCACCGCGAGCCGGGCCCTCAGCGGCAGAGGCTACGTCTCGGATGCGACGCGGGAACGCGTGGTCCAGGCCGCCGCTGACATCGGGTTCGTCGTATCGTCGAACGCGGCGAGCCTCGTCACCGGACAGACCAGGAACGTCGGCGTCGTCATCCCCTACCTCAACCGATGGTTCTTCGCAGAGGTCCTCGAGGGCATCGAGGCTGCGCTCATCGAGGCGGGCTACGACCTCACCCTGTACCGGCTCAGCACCGACCCCCAGCGGCGTAGGCGCGTGTTCGACTACTTCCTCGTGCGCAAGCGTGTCGACGCCGTCATCGCCGTCGGGATCTCGCTCAGCCGGCATGAGGTGGAACTCCTGCAGTCCCTCGGGAAGCCGATCGTCGGAATCGGAGGGAGCGTCGCCGGCATCTGCACGCTCAGCATCGACGATGTCGCGGCGGCGAGGTTCATGACCGAGCATCTCGTGAGCCTCGGCCACACCAGGATCATGCACCTGGGCGGAGACAAGGACGAGCAGGCGAACTTCCACGTGCAGGATCAGCGACTCACCGGCGTCAGGCTCGCGCTCAAGGCGGCGGGGCTCAGTCGGGCCGACGACTTCCGACAGGTTCCGTACAGCATCGAAGGCGGCTACCGGGGCGCACTCGCCGTCCTCGCCGACCCCGGGTCGCGTCCTACCGCGATCGTCGCCGGATGCGACGAGGTGGCGATCGGAACGATCATCGCGGCGCGGCAGCTCGGCATCCAGGTTCCCGCGCAGCTCTCCGTCGTCGGAATCGACGGCCACAGCCTCGCCGCGATGTTCGGGTTGACGACGCTGGAGCAGTTCCCGTCCCGGCAGGGAGCCCGCGCCGTTGGCGTCGTTTTGAGCCGGCTTGCGGCAGGTTCGGCGGACTTCGCGGACGACCGCATCACCATGCCGGTGAGTCTTGCGGTGCGCTCGAGCACGACGGCTCCATCCGCGGAGGATGTCTCAGATTCCGTCGTCGCCTAGAGCTGCTCGATCGGGGTACAACATCGGGCGCGCTCCGAGCGGAAGCACCGCGACTTCGGGGCAGAATGAGTCCTCATTTCGGTGGACACGACCGGCAGAATGCAAGTATCCTCAAACTTTGAGGTCTTTGCCGCCTTCGGCGCGTGATGTGTCGAACTCGCTGAAACCTGGCAAACCCTCAATGCCATAGCCTTCCCGGGGTTGCCGGGGAGACACATCCGGTATGGCGTAGGGGAAAACAGTGCAACGGTCAGGATCTTTCGACGGTATGGCGCGCGCCGTCGCGCGCCAGCTCGAAATGGGGGACAGCCCAGCCGCCTTGGCGACCCTCTCGGCGGACTGGCCCCAGATGTCCGGCACGAACGGGAGACAGCTCCGGGAGCTGATCGAGGACCTTCCTTTCGACGACTGGAACTCGGACCCCTGGATCCTCGCCGCGCTCGGCGCAAGCTACCGTTCGATCGCGTCGCCGAGCCGATCCGCGGCCCTTCCCTACTTCAGAACGGCCGAGGCACTGCTCGATGCGGAGGGCAGCCCCTCCCTGTTGACGATCGCCGGCGTCCGGACCCACTTCGCCGCGGCTCTGCGATCCCTCGGCCAGCTCGACGCTGCACAGGAGAAGGCGGAATCGGCCTGGACGCTGCTCGAGGCGGACGTGACTCTTGCGCCAGGACGGCGCGTGGCGGCCCAGACCAAGGTGGCGCTTCAACTGGGCATGATCGCGATCCACTGCGGCGACTACGAGGGGGCTAAGAGCCACCTCAGCCTCGCGCTCGGCCTCAGCGATCACTACCTCTCGGCGACTGACCTGGTGGAGTGCCTGGCGGGCCTGAGTTTCCTGAAGTACGCATCCGGTGACTTCGACAACGCGGAGGGTTTGGTCGAGCGAGCCCGCGCCGTAGCCCCTGAACTCATCGCCAGCCAGTTCGGCGCGCTCGCCCTGGTCACCGAACTCCTCGTCGCCGTCGAGCGTGGCCATCTCGACGACGCCGTCGAACTGGCCGAGCACGTGGCGCAGGTGACGGCTCGCACCGACTGGGAGCCCCTTGGCCTCTACGCGACCGCCGCGATCTCGATCATCAGCGGGCGTCACATCGAAGGCCTCGATCACGTTCATCGCGCGCTGCAGCTGACGCGGAGCTGGAGCGGTCGGGTGACCGTCAGGGTGCTGTGCGACGGGATGCGCGGGACGCTCCTCATGCACCTCGGCGAGCTGGAGGCGGCGACCGAGATCATCCAGAGTCTGACCCCCACTCAGAACCACGCGAATTGCCCGGCACGGTTCATCGCCGGAATCCGATTCAAGGCCGGAGACTACGTCGGCTGTCTCGAGTCGCTCGGAGAGTGCGAGCGGCTCGGCGAGAACCACTCCAGCAGGACGTTGATCGACGTTCTGCTGCTGAAGGCCGCCGCGAACTACGAGCTCGGCAACCCGATCGTGGCCGACGTGGCATTCGACCGCGCGCTGCTGTCCGTCAGCAGAACCCGGATGCGCACGCCGTTCACCCTGGTGCCCGGCGCCGCGATGCAACGGATGCTGGGCAGAGCATCCGACCGCAACCAGCCGGCAGCGGTCCACGCTCTGCTCGAGGAGATGCGCAGGAACTACCGCAACCCGCAGCGCGGGATCGAACCGCTCAGCGAGCGCGAGAAGGATGTCGCGCAACACCTCTACCTCGACAAGACCGTGAGCCAGATCGCGGCGGAACTGTTCATCTCCACCAACACGGTCAAGACACACGTGCGCAGCATCTACCGGAAGCTCGATGCGAGCAACCGCAAGGAGGCGATCCGCCGGGTGCGCGAGCTCGGCCTGTACCTGGAAATCACCCCCCTCTAATCACTTCTCATCCCCACACGGGACGTCCGAAGTGCTTGGATGGAGCTACGGGCCCATGAGGTTATGCCAACTTGGTTCGAGGCAGTGAAGCAGGCCGATCCGTGGAACCCGAACCCATGGTCTCCGATCTGCGCACCGCTGTCACCACAATCCAGGGTTGTCTCGCCGTCGGGCAACCCGGTTCTTGCAGTCGGGCTACTCGTCCCTGATCCCGAGTTTCCCGGCTGAGACGGCACGGGCGCGGGGCATACCCAGTGGTTACGGTGTGTCCCGCGCCGCTTCCGCTTAACTGCAGGAGGTCGTCGCCCCAGGGGGCGACGACCTCCGCGGATTCCGCGTCGAAGAGCTACTTGAGGGTGACGGTGGCGCCGGCCTCTTCGAGCTGGGCCTTCGCCTTGTCGGCGTTCTCCTTGTTGACGCCCTCGAGCACGTTGCTCGGAGCACTGTCAACGAGTGCCTTCGCCTCGCCCAGTCCAAGACTGGTCAGAGCGCGAACCTCCTTGATGACCTGGATCTTCTTCTCGCCAGCGGCCTCGAGGACGACGTCGAACGAATCCTTCTCCTCGACCTCCTCGACCGGAGCAGCGGCCGCGCCTCCTGCGGCTGCGACGGCAACCGGGGCGGCGGCGGTGACCTCGAAGGTCTCCTCGAACTTCTTCACGAACTCGCTGAGCTCAATGAGCGTGAGCTCCTTGAATGCGTCGAGCAGCTGGTCTGTTGTCAGCTTTGCCATGGGTTTTCTCCTTCGGTGTTACTACGTTGTTGAACTGACCCGCGGGACCCGCCCGCGGACATGGTTAGGCTTCCTGCTTCTCGCGCAGCGCATCGACCGTGCGAACGGCCTTCGACAGCGGTGCGTTGAACAGGTAGGCCGCGCCGAACAGCGACTGCTTGAAGGCACCGGCCAGCTTGGCCAGCAGCACCTCCCGGCTTTCGAGGTCGGCGAGTTTCGTCACCTCTGCTGCACTCAGGGCGTTACCGTCAAAGTAACCGCCCTTGATGATGAGCAGAGGATTCGCCTTGGCGAAGTCACGAAGAGCCTTCGCCACGGAGACGGTGTCCCCGTGAACGAATGCGATTGCGGATGGGCCGACCAGCTCGTCGTCAAACGAACTGATTCCTGCCGCATTCGCCGCAATCCTGGTCAGCGTGTTCTTCACCACGGCGTAGCTTGCGTGCTCACTGATCGAGCTGCGCAGCTGCTTGAGCTGCGCGACAGTGAGCCCACGATACTCGGTGAGCAGGACGGCGTTCGAGCTGCGGAAACTCTCCGTGAGCTCGGCGACCGATGCTTCCTTGTTCGCCATGGCACTCCTTTTGATTGACGACCGATGGCGTCAGGAGCAGAAAAGAAAAAGCTCCGGCGCGGGCGCACGGAGCAACATATCCGAGATCGGATGTCCTTCACACACCTGCGCGGGCTGTCGCTTTCACGATCCTTCGTGACGTTCCCTTGCGGGCACGCCCAAACCAGCGGTCTTTGGCTCCACCAAGACTACCGGTCATCGGCCTTCTCGCGCAAAACGGCGGGTCCGGTCGCTGGCTTTCTCCGCGTCGGCGACGTCGTCACCGCTGCCTTTTGCGGGGCGCCCTTCGACGCCGGGGACTTCCTGCCCGACGCCGGCGTCACCGTGGGCCCGGTCGCGGCATCCAGCACCGGGCCGTCCGGGCGAGCGGACTCAACCTCCGGCTCGGGGTCCTCCGGGGTCGCCTTCCTCCTGCGTCGATCGGGCAGCAGGACGAAGATCGCGAGCAGGACCACGACGGCTCCGAGCACGATCCCCGCGATCAGGACACCCGGCGAGGATCGCTCGCTCTGCTCCGATTGCGAGATATTCGAGATCGTGCGCTGGTAGGCATCCGGAGTCGTCACGGCCGTCGCCCCGGAGTTGCCCTCCACGAGCGGAGTGAGCACCTCCCCGTCGATCGCGAACCAGGCGGAATGCGGGACGTCGCGGACGAGGAGCGACTTCGGAGGTGCTGCCGCGAGCAGCCCGGCGAGCGCAGGCGGGTTGAAGGTGGCAAGCTCCGGCAGGTCGTCCGCCGGATTGATCCACACCGTCGCGAGCCCGATGACGGCACCGCGCAGGCTTACCGGGGCAACCCAGTTGTTGGTGAGCCGGGTCGGAGCGTCGGTCGGCTTGCCGGCCAGGAAGTCGGGTGTCCATTCGAGAACCCGCGAGATCCGCCCAACGACGGTCGTCGCATCGAAGTCGATCCCCGTGCTGACACCGTCGCCGGCACCGTAGAGGTCGATGAGCCGAGGGATGAGGCCGTCGGCGAAGTAGCTCGCGACCTGCTCAGGCACCTTGGGCTGATCCGCCGCTACCGCCGGCCCGGCCGCGGGCAGGCTCGCAAGGGCGAGGGACGCCGCGCCGAGGATTCGGATCGCGCGCCCAGCTGCCGCAAATCTCATGTCGGGTTCCTTAGATTGCGCTGGTATGACCAGTTTGCCACGCTCCATGTGACTCCCGCGTCATCGGCAGGAGGTCGGTGGGATCTCTCGCATCCGCCGACAGTGCGGGTGTCCGGAGCCTGGCGCTGGCGACCCGGTGCACAATGGACGGGTGACCCAACCCGTGCTCGACCTGTTCTCCGAGCCACGCGCCGACCACCGCTCGAGGATCGTCGCCCGCTCGACCGACCGGATGGCATGGCTGAAGGCACGAAGCAGCGGTGTGACGGCCACGGATGTCGCCCGCCTGTCGAGCGAGCGGGCGTTGCACGCCGTCGCGATGGACAAGGTGCTCGGCAGCTCGTTCACAGGAAACGCCTACACCGAGCACGGTCTCGCACGTGAGCCGGAGATCGCGCGCTGGGTGAAATCGGTGTACGGGATCGACCCGAGCCTCGATCTGTATCGTGCCGAGAACAACCCGCTTCACCTGGCGACGCCGGACGGCATCCGGTTGTGGGACGGCCGGCTCGAGCTGGCCGAGATCAAGACGACGGTCAAGCCCTGGCGCAGCATCCCGCGCAGTTATCTGCGGCAGGTCTGGTGGCAGCAGTACGTGCTAGGTGCCGAACGCACGCTCGTCGTCTGGGAACAGCACCGGGACTTCGTGCCCGTCGAGGCCGAGCCGCGCTGCCGGTGGGTCGACCGGGACGACAACGAGATCCACCAGCTCGTCACCCTCGCCGACCGGCTCCTCGAGCTCATGCGTCGCTGAGCTCTTCTCGGCGGCGACGGCCACCCCGAACACGGCGAGCCAGCCGATCGCGATCGTCGTCGCAACGAGTTCGAGCACGCTTCCGATGTTGGTTCCGAACCGGGCAAGCGAGAGGATGCCTCCCGTGCCTGCGATGAGAGCGACGGCGATCCCGCTTGCCAGCGAGAATCGCGCAAGCGCCGGGTGCCCGGCGGAGAACGAGCTCTGCAGCATGGCCCAGCAGGCGGCGGCGAATGCGAGCACCGCAACGCTCGTGTGGATGAAGTCCTGCCAGGTGAAGCTCGCACCGACCGGGAGCGGACATCCGGCGGTGCAGGTCACCTGCGATGCGACGAGGAAGAACCCGCAGCCGAACCAGAGCGAGATCGCCGGCGTCCAGGCCCTCAGGATCGGCGCCACCGTCCTCACCCCTCGGCCGGCCCAGGCCACGAGGCTCCCCCCGACAACGATGAGAATGAGGGCCGCCCTGAACCACTCCGCTGTCGGCTCACCGACGGCGCCGAGTTCGCTCACGTACATCTCGCGGGGAACGGTGAGCCTCGCAGCCCAGATGATGGCGAGCGCCGCAGCGACGAGCAGGCACCCGAGAAGAGCCGATACGGTGTCCGGGCTGATCCTCGCCCTGTCTGCGGGAGTCCGGCGGCCGGCCCTCGCTCGGTCGTCGATCACGACCCCATGCTATTGCCACACGATAGCGTTGAGGGGTGACCGAGATGCGCGCCATGGTGATCTCCGAGACCGGAGGGCCGGAGGTTCTCACCCCGGCCACCGTCCCTCTTCCTGCCCCGGCGATCGGGGAGGCGCTCGTGAGGGTCTCCGCGGCGGGCGTGAACCCGATCGATGCGAAGACGCGGGCAGGCCGAGGTGCCGCCTCTCTCATCCGGAACTACCCGGCGATCCTCGGCGTCGACTTCTCCGGAACGATCGTGCGGCCCGCCTTCGACGCACACCCCCTCCAGCCCGGCGATGAGGTCTACGGCCTGGTGCCCGTCCCCCGCCTCAGCGGCAGTTACGGGGAGTACCTGACCGTTCCCGTTGTGACGATCGCCCGCAAGCCGGAGTCGTTGTCCTCGGTCGAGGCGGCAGCCGTCCCGTGCGCGGCCCTCACGGCGTGGGGAGCGGTCGTCGGCGTCGGCAACGTCAAACCCGGTCAGCGGGTGCTCATCCACGCCGCAGCCGGCGGCGTCGGCCACCTTGCGGTCCAGCTCGCGAAGTGGGCCGGCGCGCACGTCGTCGGCACCGCGAGCGCGCGCAACGCCGACTGGCTGAGGACCCTGGGCGCCGATGAGGTCATCGACTATCGTGCCGAGCGCTTCGAGGAGGCGACGGGTGACATCGACCTCGTGATCGATCTCATCGGCAACGTGCATGACGAGACCGGGACCCGGTCGCTCTCGGTCATGCGTCCCGGCAGTCTGATCATCAGCGTCCCCACCGGCAGCTGGCCCGGTTATCTGGAGGATGCCGCTGCCGCGGGAATGCGCGCAACCGACATCAAGGCGCTCTCCGACACCGCGACGCTGAACTCGATCGCCGAGCTCATCGACGCGGGCGAGGTGCGGGTGCACGTCGATCGCGACTTCCCCCTCGAGGAGGCCGCCGCCGCGCATCGGATGATCGAGGAGGGCCACACGCGCGGCAAGATCGTGCTGCGCGTCGAGGCCTGATCCCCGCGACCGAACGAAAACGACGGAGATCCGCTGCGCTGCGCACGATTCGGGGCTCCACCGCGCGAAACGTGCCGGAACTCCGTCGTTTTCGTTCACGCGGAGGCGACGAAAAAGGACCCCGCGCGAGGCGGGGTCCTTCATCGAGCAATGACTAGATGGACGTCACGTCGAGCGGGATGCCGGGGCCGAACGTCGTCGACACCGTGCCCTTGAGAACGTAGCGGCCCTTCGATGAGCTCGGCTTTGCACGAACGATCTCGTCGAGCGCCGCCTTCGCGTTCTCGGCGAGCTGCTCCTGCGTGAACGACGCCTTGCCGACGATGAAGTGCACGTTCGAGTGCTTGTCGACGCGGAACTCGATCTTTCCGCCCTTGATGTCGGAAACCGCCTTTGCGGTGTCCGGCGTCACGGTCCCGGTCTTCGGGTTCGGCATGAGGCCACGTGGGCCGAGCACCTTGCCGAGACGGCCGACCTGGCCCATGAGCTCCGGCGTGGACACAGCGGCGTCGAAGCTGACGTAGCCGGCCGCGACCTTCTCGATGAGCTCGGAGCCGCCGACCTCGTCGGCACCGGCAGCGAGCGCAGCCTCAGCGGCCGGCCCGGTGGCGAACACGATGACGCGCGCGGTCTTGCCCGTTCCGTGCGGCAGGATGACGGTGCCACGCACCATCTGGTCCGCCTTGCGCGGGTCGACCCCGAGCTTGAGCGCGACCTCGACGGTCGAGTCGAACCGGCTCGACCCGGTCACGCGCGCGAGACCGACGGCCTCATTCGCCGTGTAGAACTTCCCGGTGCCGATCTTCTCGGCGGCGGCCCGGTAGGCCTTTGACTTCTGTGCCATTGTTTCTTCTCCTGTAATGAGTTCGCGGTGTTGTGAGCCTGGCTGGCTCTCCCGCTGAGCTTCCGCACCACTCGACGGCGGCGACGGATGTTGTTGAGTTGTGTTCGATGCCGATGATGCCGGCCATCCGGATGCGGCTGGCTGGTCGCTTGTCGGCGCTATGAGTCTGCGAGGCGACGAGCAGTGCTCACGCCATCACGCTCGATTCTTGAAATCTTTCAAGAATCGATCGTGATGCCCATCGAACGCGCGGTGCCGGCGATGATCTTCTCCGCAGCCTCGACGTCGTTCGCATTGAGATCGGTCATCTTCGTCTCCGCGATCTGGCGGAGGGCGTCCTTAGACAGCTTGCCGACCTTGACCGTGTGCGGGGTTCCCGAGCCCTTCTGGACACCGGCAGCCTTCTTGATGAGCTCGGCGGCGGGCGGGGTCTTGAGGATGAACGTGAACGAGCGGTCCTCGTACACGGTGATCTCGACCGGGATCACGTTGCCGCGCTGCGACTCCGTGGCCGCGTTGTACGCCTTGCAGAACTCCATGATGTTCACGCCGTGCTGGCCGAGCGCCGGCCCGATGGGCGGTGCAGGGTTCGCGGCGCCGGCCTGGATCTGGAGCTTGATGAGCCCAGTGACCTTCTTCTTCGGTGCCATTTCGTTTCCTTTTCTTTCGAACCGGGCGGATGTCCGCCCCGCTCTCCCGCATCCGGTACCTCCGGGCGGTGACCTTCAATGGTAATCGCTACAGTTTGGTGACCTGATCGAAGCTGAGCTCGACCGGAGTCTCGCGCTCGAACAGCGAGACGAGCACGGTGAGCTTGCCGCTCTCCGGCTTGATCTCGCTGATCGAACCGGGCAGGCCCGCGAACGAACCCTCCTTGATCGTGATCGTCTCGCCGACCTCGAAGTCGACTTCCTGAGGGATCGCACGGTTCATCGACTTGCCGCGGGCGCCGCCCGCCTTCGTGGGCGCTTCGACGATCTGCACGAGGCTCTGCAGCATCGAGAACGCCTCCTCGAACCTCAGCGGTGTCGGGTTGTGCGAGTTCCCGACGAAGCCCGTAACACCGGGGGTGTGGCGGACGACCGACCAGCTGTCCTCGTTGAGCTCCATGCGCACGAGCACGTAGCCGGGAATGCGCACCCGGTTGACGAGCTTGCGCTGGCCGTTCTTGATCTCGACGACATCCTCCATGGGCACCTGCACCTCGAAGACGTAGTCCTCCATGGCCATGCTCACACGGCGGTTCTCGATGTTCGACTTCACGCGCTTCTCGAAGCCCGCATAGGAGTGGATGACGTACCACTTGCCCGGCTTCGCCTTGAGCTCTGCGCGGAACTCGGCGTACGGGTCGACGGTCGGCTCGACTTCCTCGACCTCGACAACGGCATCCGGATCGGCCGCGGCCTGTGCCGCATCCAACGCGGCCTCCAGGCCGGCCTCGAGACTCGTCCCGAGCCCAGCCGACGCGCTGTCATCGGCGATCACGTGCAGCGCACGCTCCTCGGCCGGAACGTCCGAAGCGATCTCCTCGGCGAGGATGCCGCCCTCCTGCGCCTCGTCCTCCTCGGAGGACTGTTCTGCCGCGGTCGCGAGGTCGAGATCCTCGAGCTCTTCGAACTCTCTGTCAGACACTGATTCTCATTCCGTTTCTTGGGGGTTTCGGCTTCTCTGTCGATCCAGCACAGCTGCCGATCATGCTCTGGGGCGCGTGTGCGCCAGTTACTTCGTTTCGCCGTTTCCGAAGAGGTATCCGACACCCGTCCCGAACAGCAGGTCGAGCACGGACACGATCGCCATCATGAACACGACGAAGACCAGAACGACTCCGGTGTAGTTGAACAGTTCCTTGCGGGTCGGGGTGATGACCTTTCGCAGCTCCGTCATCACCTGCCGCAGGAACAGAGCGATTCGAGCGAAGGGGCCGCGCTTCTGGGCGCGATCCATCTTGGCGTTGGCGACGATGTCCTCGCTCGGCTCGTCGACTACTCTTCTCGCCACAGTCACTACCTTCCGGGTGTCGCGCAGCCGATCCAGGATCGGCCATGCTGGTGCTGACGCGTGCAGGGTTGCACGTATTCAGCTGCAGGGCGGACAGGACTCGAACCTGCAACCTGCGGTTTTGGAGACCGCTGCTCTACCAATTGAGCCACCGCCCTAAGCAGTGCAATTGCCATAGCTTCGCAAGACGACTCATGGAGTGTTGGCCAGAAATAGGCGCACGAAAGTATGGCAGATTTCAACTACCTCGACCAAGTGTAGGTTACCGGGGCTTCCCACCGCAAAGCTGGGAACGCCGCCGGATGCGGCGGAACCACGCCGCCCTCGAGCGTCGAGCGCTCGTGCCTTAAGCTGATTCCGTGCCACAAGAACCCTCACGAGTGTCCCGGCGCATCGGCGCCATCGCGGAGTCGGCGACCCTGAAGGTCGACGCCAAGGCGAAGGCGCTCCAGGCTCAGGGGCGCCCCATCATCTCCTACGCGGCCGGCGAACCCGACTTCCTCACGCCATCCAACGTCGTGGATGCCGCAAGCGCAGCAGTGCTCGACCCGCGCAACTACCGCTACACCCCGGCTGCCGGGCTGCCGGAGCTGCGCGAGGCGATCGCCGTCAAGACGCTGCGCGACAGCGGACTCGCGGCAACGGCGTCCCAGGTGGTCGTCACGAACGGCGGCAAGCAGGCCGTCTACCAATCGTTCGCGACACTGCTCGATCCGGGCGACGAGGTCATCATGCCGACGCCGTACTGGACCACCTACCCCGAGGTCATCAAGCTCGCCGGCGGCGTCCCGGTCGAGGTGTTCGCCGGTGCCGACCAGGGCTACCTCGTCACGGTCGAGCAGCTGGAGGCCGCACGGACCCCGCGCTCCAAGGTGCTGCTGTTCGTGTCGCCGTCGAACCCGACGGGCGCCGTGTATTCGCCAGAGCAGACGAAGGCGATCGGGCAGTGGGCACTCGAGCACGGGCTGTGGGTCATCTCGGACGAGATCTATCAGAACCTGGTGTACCCTTCGACAGGCTCAGGGCAAGCGGTGGTGCCTCGGCATGCGATGTCGATCGCCGAGGCCGTTCCCGAGCTGGCCGACCGCATCATCCTCGTGAACGGAGTCGCCAAGAGCTACGCGATGACCGGATGGCGCCTCGGCTGGATGGTCGGGCCCGCCGACGTGATCAAGGGTGCCGCGAACCTGCAGTCGCATCTGTCCTCGAACGTGTCCAACATCTCGCAGCGCGCCGCGCTCGCCGCACTCACCGGCCCGCAGGAGACGGTCGAGCTCATGCGCCAGGCGTTCGAGCGACGGCGGGACGTGATCATCGAGGAGCTCAACAAGATCGATGGGCTCCATGCCCCGACGCCGCAGGGCGCGTTCTACGCCTATCCGGATGTCTCTGGCCTGCTGAATCGCAGATGGGGCGGGGTCGTGGCGACGACCTCCCTCGAACTGGCCGACCTCATCCTGGAGCAGGCGGAGGTCGCAGTCGTGCCGGGCGAGGCATTCGGCCCGAGCGGGTACCTGCGTCTCTCCTACGCACTCGGCGACGAGCCGCTGCTGGAGGGCATCCGGCGCCTGCAGACTCTCTTCGCGTAACTCAGCCACGCCTTGATTCCCGTGAGGGGTCAGTAACTGCTGCTCCTGGGCATTACGAAGAGCAGTTACCGACCCCTCACGGTGTCAAGAGACCGTCTGTGGAGAGAATCCGACGGGTCCTCCGACGCTTGTGCATGATCGACGGATGACTACCCGCATCCCTCTCCCGCCCGACCTCGCTTCACCCTTCAGCTATCGAGAAGGCCTCTCGGCCGGGCTCGGCGAAGGCCGGCTTCGGGGCGGGGACCTGCACCGGCCCTACCGGGGTGTGCGGGACGTTGGCCGCCCATCGGATGCCGAAGATCGGGCTCGGGCTTTCCAGAGACGAGCACCCAGGAACACCTACTTCTGCTCCGTCACGGCCGCGCAGCTGTACGGCCTACCGCTGCCGATTCGGCTC
>DATCXP010000041.1:0-6730 GCA_036565765.1 Terrimesophilobacter sp. | reverse complement strand
CCCAACCCCTACGCACCGCAGGGTGGCGTCGCATACCCGGCTGCGCCGCCACGTGGCCTCAGTATCACGTCGATGGTGCTCGGCATCGTCAGTCTGGTCGGATTCTTCCTCGGCGGCGGTCTGCTGTCGATCGGCGCGATCATCTTCGGCCACATCGCGCTCAGAAGAGAGCCGACTGGCCGAGGCATGGCGATCGCCGGCCTTGCGACCGGCTATGTCGGCCTCGGCGTCGGGTTCCTGCTGTTCCTGCTGATCCTGATCCCCCTGCTCACCCTGATCGCAGGTTCGGTCGCGGTGGCAGGCACGAGCGTCTAGGCCCGCGGCTCGCGCTCGGCGAGGAGCGCAGTGTGGCGCCCCGCGACGCGGGTCAGGATGAGCGTCGCGCTCGCGGAGCCTTTCGGAGACAGCTTCTTCCTCAGTTGCGCCGGGTCAACGTCAACCCCTCGCTTCTTGATCTCGAGGCTGCCGATGCCTCGGGCGGCCACGAGCTTCTTGAGAGCCTTCACGTCGAATGGAAGCGACTCCACGACCCGGAAGCGGGCCGCGAAAGGGGTGTCGACCGCGGTGTCAGAGCTCAGCCAGGCGATGCGGTCGCTCAGCATGGTCGCGCCGATCCCGCGGCCGAGGTCGCCGATGAGGCGGGCCCGGATGACGGCGCCGTCGGGTTCGTAAACGTACTGTCCGAGCGGGCCGACCTCGACGTCCGGGCTGTCGGCCTCGGCGACGAGTTCGGCACCGCTGGTGCCGTCCAGCAGCAGCGCGGCCCGGCGGATGCCCGGGCGGGCGAGCACGCCGAACCACAGCCCGACCTCGACGACCTCGCCGCCGACGGACACCCACTGCGCCTCCGCCTCGGCGGGGATCAGGTCCCTGTCGATGCCGGGGCCGAGCTTCACGCCGGTCGGGAGGCGCCCGGCGATCGCGAAGGCGGTATCGAGCGATGGCGACCAGTCGGCCGGGTCCTTCAGGCGTTTCACCCCGTCGCGCCGGGCCGGGTCGAGCCACACCCCGTCGAATCCGTCGAGGTCGACATCCTCGATCGCGGCGTTCAGGACGGTCGCGTTCTTCCACGGCGCGAGGTTGTAGGCGGCGATCGCCGCGGTGACCTCGTCCCGGTCCACCGCGGTCACCTCGAGGTCGAGGGCGGCCATGGTGAGCGCGTCGCCGCCGATCCCGCAGCCGAGGTCGGCGATGCGCTTCAGCCCCGCCCCGCGGAACCGCTGGGCGTGCAGCGCGGCGACGGGAAGCCGCGTCGCCTGCTCGAGCCCCGCCTCGGTGAACAGCATGCGGTCGGCGAAGTCCGAGAACTTGTCCCGGGCGCGCCTGCGCAGCTTCGACTGGCTCAGCACCGCGGCAACGAGGCCGGGGGCATGACCGGCCGCGCGCAACTCGCTCACGGTGCGCACGACATCCGCTCTCGAGTCGTACGGAGCAAGCTCGTCGAGCAGCCTCAGCCCGTCGGCGGAGAGCAGCTCGACCAGTTCGCTCTTCTGCATCGCTCCATTCTGCTGCCAATGGGGCGATCCGGCACCCAGGGTGCCGGTCTAGGGGCGGTGGACGACCAGGCCCTCCTCGACGAGGGCAGGGCCGATCACCACCACGGGATAGTGCGCACGCCCGAGTGCCTCCTCGGCTGAAATCCGAAGCGAGGTGCTCGGAGTTCCGCGCGCTTCCCCGGCCTGCTCGGCGGACACGGCGAACACCAGCCGTCCCAGCCCGGCCAGAACGAAGCCCCCGGAACACATGGCGCAGTTCTCCGCGCTCGTGTACAGCGTGGTAGTCCTCGCCTGGTCCTTCGTGAGATGCTTCGCCGCCCACACTGCCAGCTTCAGCTCCGGATGTGCGCTGACGTCGTCATCCGTGACGGTCGAATTGGTCATCTCGGCGAGGATCTCGCCATCCGCACCCACGAGGAGGGCGCCGAACGGCGGGTTTCCCGATGCCTTGGCCCTGGCGGCGAGCTCCACTGCCCTGCGCAGGAAACCGAGGTCCGCGACGGTCGGATTCGTCTCATCATGGTGCATGTCTTTCATCCCTTCAGGGCCGCATCGACGTTCGTCCACTGCGATGGGGACGCGGCGAACCCTTCCGCGACATCGTACGGTGTTGCGGCGGTTGCTGCTCCCCGAGGAACACGGCGCAGCGGAGTGCTCATCGGGGTCCGCAGGGCCGGGTCGACGGTGCAGATTGGCACTCACGTTGCAAGAGTGCCAGCAGGCCGAGTACAGTAGATCTGGCACTCTCAAGGGGAGTGTGCTAACCCCAAGAATTTTTCAAGTGTGAGAAAGAAGAGGTCAACCGTGTCGGTGTCCATCAAGCCGCTCGAGGATCGCATTGTCATCAAGCAGGTCGAGGCCGAGCAGGTCACTGCTTCCGGTCTGGTCATCCCTGACACCGCGAAGGAGAAGCCCCAGGAGGGCGAGGTTCTCGCGGTCGGCCCCGGTCGCATCGACGACAACGGCAACCGCGTTCCGCTCGACATCGCCGTAGGCGACAAGGTCATCTACTCCAAGTACGGCGGCACAGAGGTCAAGTACGGCGGCGACGACCTGCTCGTGCTCTCCGCGCGCGACGTGCTCGCCGTGGTCGTTCGCTAAACCACGAACTGTGATGGCCCGCCCGGCATGAACGGG
Organism: Terrimesophilobacter sp.; assembly: GCA_036565765.1. GTDB lineage: Bacteria > Actinomycetota > Actinomycetes > Actinomycetales > Microbacteriaceae > Terrimesophilobacter. The sequence continues at coordinate 4,097 of DATCXP010000041.1, read as the reverse complement.
CGGGCCATTATCGTTGTTCCTGACTGAAGCAAAGGAACTGTGAGCCCAAGGATGCCGGAACCCACTTTCACCGCGAGTGCGGCGGCTCACCAACGTTCCGGCATGTTCTTCGCGATCAGCGCGTATGCCCTGTGGGGCTTCCTGCCCGCCTACTTCCTCATCCTCGCCCCGGCCGGACCGATCGAGATCGTCGCCTGCCGCATCCTGTTCTCGCTCGTGTTCTGCGCGCTCGTCATCACCGTCAATCGCAAGTGGTCGATCCTCGTGGCGGTCGTGAAGCAGACCAGGGTGCTCATGAACCTGGGCCTCGCCGCCGCACTCATCTTCGTGAACTGGCAGGTGTACGTCTTCGCGACCCTCAACGGCCAGGTCAACGAGGCCGCCCTCGGCTACTTCATCAACCCGATCGTGACGGTGCTGCTCGGGGTCATCCTGCTGCGGGAGCGGTTGCGCGCCGCCCAGTGGGCGGCCGTCGGGGTGAGTGCGATCGCGGTTCTCGTCCTCGCGGTCAACTATGGGGTCTTCCCCTGGATCTCGCTCTCGCTGGCATTCTCGTTCGGCCTGTACGGGCTCATCAAGAAACGCGTCGGCCCGCGAGTGGATGCGGTGACCGGTCTCACCATCGAGACCGCCTGGCTCATTCCGGTCGCCGTCGCACAGCTCGTGTTCGTGGGGGCGACCTCAGGCATCGTGCTCGGGAACGCCGGCCCGATCAACACGATCCTGCTCGTGCTGTCCGGCATCATCACGGCCGTCCCGCTCCTTCTCTTCGCCGCGGCGGCGCGGCGGCTCCCGCTCGTGTACATGGGGCTCATCCAGTACATGACCCCGGTCCTGCAGCTGCTGTTCGGCACCTTCGTGATGCACGAGGCGATGCCGCCCGAGCGCTGGATCGGGTTCGGACTCGTCTGGATCGCCCTCGTGATCCTCAGCGTCGACATGGTCGCCCACGGGAGAGCTGCGCGTCGCGCCTTACCGCTCCCGGGGTGATGCTTCGGTATTCTTCCTGAGTACCGCCCCCGCGAAAGGACCGTCCATGCTGCGCTCACGTGCCCTCGCGGCGGTCGTGGCGGGCGCGCTGAGCCTCGGCCTCGTGGGGTGCACCCCGGAGCCGATGCCGGTTCCGACGCCCACCCCGAGCGAGACGGCCGCGCCCACCGGCGACGGCGTGCTGAGGATCGGCACCCTGTTCCCGACGACCGGGTCGACCGCGTTCATCGCGAAGGCTCAGGATGCCGGTGTCGAGCTCGCCATCCGCGAGATCAACGAAGCGGGTGGCGTGAACGGGAAGCCGGTCGAGGTCTTCCATCGCGACTCCGGCGATGCCGGATCCACCAAGGCGGAGACCTCGCTCGCCAACCTGCTGGAGAAGAAGGTCGACGTCGTGATCGGACCGTCGTCGTCGGTCCTCGCCGAGCGCCTGCTGCCGGCCATCGTCGACTCGCGCGTCACGATGATCTCGCCGTCGGCGACCGACCCGGCGCTGAGCGCGCTGAACGACAACGGCTATCTGTTCCGCACGATCCCCTCCGCCGCGCTTCAGGGCAGTGCGCTCGCCGAGATCGCCGGCAAGGGCGGGAAGGCCGCGATCGTCTACTTCTCGGATGTCGCGGGCAAGGCCGTTCTCGACTCGCTCACGAGCGGGCTCAAGGCGGTCAAGGGCAAGCTCGTCGCGAGCGAGGCGTTCACGGCGACGACCGGCGACGTCGACAAGATCGTCTCCGCGCTCAAGGAGGCCGAGCCGTCGGTCGTCGTGCTCGTGAGCCCGTTCAGCGCGATGACGAAGAACAAGGCCATCATCGCGGGTCTCGCGAAGGCAGGTCTGGCCGGGTCGAAGTTGTGGCTCACCAGCCAGAACCTCGCCGACTACTCGCAGGCGCTCCCGGCGGGAACACTCAAGGACGTGAACGGCATTCTCGACGGGGCGACCCCGGATGCCGCGTTCACGAAGCGCGTGAAAAGCGCCGACCCTTCGGTCACCGACTTCCGGTACTCGGCGGAGGCGTACGACGCGACGATCCTGGCCGCGCTCGCGGCGATCGTCGCCGGCGATGACAGCGGAGACGCCGTGGCGAGGACCCTGCGCAGCGTTGCGAGCTCTGGAATCAAGTGCACGAGTTTCGGGGAGTGCCTCGACGTGCTGAAGACCCGGTCCGATATCGACTACGACGGCATCTCAGGGCCGCTCACACTGGACAAGGCGGGCGACCCCCATCCGGTGCAGTATGGGCTGTATCGCTACGACGCGAACAACAAGTACAAGCTCGTGGGGAGCGCGACAGCGGGTTGAGACCGAAGGCCGCGGGCTGCGGAATCAGTTGTCCTTCGCCCCTTCTACCCCTAATTGGGGGTAATTCAGGTCACGAAAGGTAACGATTCCGCCGTGTTACCGGGCTGTAACCCGGAGTTGTGGTGTTCGCCGCCGATAGTCAATAGCCTTACCCCAACGGCAGTGCAATTCTGTCGTGTCAGCACACTCGAAACGCAAGGAGCAACATGAGCGTATTCGCGAAGGCCAAGGCCTCCCGCTCTAATAATGTGAAGTCGATTCTCAGTGGTCTCGCCATGATCGGCGTTGGAGCGCTGGTCCTCAGCGGCTGCGCCCCGACGACACCCGAAAAGCCGGCAGGCCCGACCAAGAACCTGACTCTGAACATCGGCACCCTGCTTCCGCAGACCGGAGCGCTCGCGTTCCTCGGCCCGCCGGAAGAGGCTGGTGTCGCACTCGCTGTCAAGGACATCAACGACGCGAAGATGGGCATCACTGTCGATGTCACGTACGGCGACTCCGGTGACCCCGACAACAAGGCGTACGCGACCACGGTTCCGACCCTGCTGGCGAAGAAGGTCTCCGCGATCATCGGTGCTGCGGCATCCGGCGTCTCGAAGCTCGTCATCGACCAGGTCACCGGCTCCGGAACGATCCTGTTCTCCCCGGCGAACACCTCGCCGGACTTCACCACCTGGAAGGACGATGGTCTGTACTGGCGTACCGCCCCGTCCGACCTTCTTCAGGGTGAGGTTCTCGGGAACCTGATCGCGGAGGACGGCGCCGCCACGCTGGGCATCATCGCGCTCAACGACGCTTACGGCACCGGGCTGCAGAAGGTCACCGACAAGACGTTCACGGATGCCGGCGGCAAGGTCGTCGCCACCGAGTTCTTCAACACCGGCGACACCAACTTCACCGCGCAGATCACCTCGGTCATGGCGCAGAAGCCCGACGCGATCGCGTTGATCAGCTTCGACGAGGCGAAGACGATCATCCCCGCTTTGAAGGATGCCGGCTTCGACACGAGCAAGCTGTACCTGGTCGATGGAAACACCACCCAGTACGGGACCGAAGGCAAGGATGCCCTGCCGGCCGGTGTCATGACCGGTGCCAAGGGCACTCAGCCCGGCCCGGTGCTTCCTGACGATTTCGTGCAGCGCTTGAAGGACGCCTACGCGGCAGCCAACAACGGCAAGGACATGGGCGACGCGCTGAACTACGCGGCCGAGTCCTACGACGCCGTCGTTCTGCTCGCGCTCGCTGCTCTCGCGGCGAACTCGACCGATGGCAAGGCCATCGCGGCCAAGCTGCAGGAGGTCTCCGGTGGGTCCGGCAACGGTGAGAAGGCGACCGACTTCAAGTCGGCCGCAACCATCATCAACGCCGGCGATGTCGTCGACTACGACGGCTACTCCGGTGGCATCAAGTTCGACGATGTCGGCGACCCGACGGAAGCTACCATCGGTATCTTCCAGTACGACGCAACGAACCACCACACCCGCATCAACAAGTAACCGAGCGATGTGTGGGGCGAGTATCTCTCGCCCCACACATCGGATCGAGATCTTCGCGAGTGACGAAAGGCCCCGACCTCACGGTCGGGGCCTTTTCGCGTTGGGGTCTCGACAGGCTCGACCCGAGACGTGTGTGGCTCGACCCGAGATGCGTGGGGGTCTCGACCCGAGATGCGTGGGGGTCTCGACCCGAGACGTTGCCTGAGGCCAGGCCCGCCGATCCGTCTCCGGTCGAGCCCGTCGAGACCGGCCCAAGACGGGCTGAGCCCGCTCCCTGGGCGCGCGGCGCATAGCGGTGAGGGCCATTTCTG
>DATCXP010000034.1:0-5301 GCA_036565765.1 Terrimesophilobacter sp. | reverse complement strand
GAGCGCAGCAAGCCGGTCCGCTCCCTGAGGTGCGAGCGCAGCAAGCCTCGAAGGGAGCCACACGCGACTAGCGGCGCCCTCGTCGAGTTTCACACGAGTCAGATTGCACCGCTCAACCAGCAAACAACTCGGCCGTCTCTTACTGGGAACTCAGTCCCTCAGGTCACGAAGATTCAGAAGGCTACGAAGGTTCAAAGCCCGACGCACCGCATGATCGGATAACCCATCCACGATGACTGCCGAGCCGATGAACCGGGCCCCCGCCTCCTCAACGAGCGTTTTGAGACCAAGCAACTGGCCTCCGGTATCTGCCCAGTCATCGACAAGCATCACGCTGTCGGAAGGCGAGATAAGGCGATCGCGGAAGCCCAACCTCAGGTTCCGATCTCGATAATCGAGAGGCGTCACTGCCGTAAGCCAGGGACCAGAGCCAGCGAGCATCCGACGCTCCTTTTCAGCACCGACGACGCCTGCACCGATGCTTACTGCGGTGAGCGCTCCGTAGGGGTATCCGCTGCTCTGCAGGCCGACCACAACTTTTGGGCGTTCTTCGTCGAATAACGCTGCGAGCCTGGGACCTACTTGGCCAAGAATCCAGGAATCGTAGGCCCATCGTGTCCGATCGGCACCAGATGACCGGGTTCCATCGTCGCCCACCCATCGAAATTCTTCGATTAACCGTTGCAGGAACTCATCGCTCTTCACTGGGCAACCATATCGATTGGCTGGAGGGGGAACCCAGTCACTTGTGCCCCCTTCGAGGCTCGCTTCGCTCGCACCTCAGGGAGCGGTTAGGGTCAGCGCTCGCACCTCAGGGAGCGGTTAGGGTCTGCGCTCGCGCCTCGGGGAGCGGTTAGGGTCAGCGCTCGCACCTCAGGGAACGGTAGCGCGCGTGCTCCTGGAAGGGGCCCGAACCCCGGCAGCTCACGAGGTGTACTCAACGAGCAGGTCGCGGTCACGCCCGATCGCGTCGACTGGCCCGAGCAGCAAACGCGTCGAGCGCTCGCAGTATCTCGTCCGCTCGCCAGAAGCGCCCCCGACGGTGGATGTTGAATCCTTGCAGCACGCCAGCTGTGGCCAACTGGTCGAGGTAGCGGTAGACGTTGGTCGGGCTCATCCCCAGCTCGCCGGCGACGATATTCGCATTCAGGACAGGCTGGCGTGATGCGATGTCGATGACCTGCCAGAGGGCGGAGTCCCTGCGAGCTTTCACGACGTCTCGCCAGCGCAGTCGCGCCTTCTCAATGTCACCGACGAGTAGGTCGGCGTTGTTGATCGCGGTGAAGCAAGATCGAGCAACAAGCTCGATGATCACGTCGGGAGATCCCGACCGGTAGGCGGTAAGGGCGCGGTGGTAACCCTCGGTGTCCGTGAGCAGCCCGGCCGAGACCGGGATAGTCACAAGGCGCGTTACGCCCTTGGCCCGCAGCATCGCCTGCAACAGCGAACGTCCGGTGCGACCGTTGCCGTCCGTGAACGGGTGGATGGTCTCGAACTGCGCGTGCGCGATCGCCGCCTGGATGAGCACAGGCACGTCGCTGCGATTGATGTAGCAAATGAGGTCTTCGATCAATGCCGGGATCCGTGCGCTGTCCGGCGCGACGTACTCCGCGCCGACGGGACTGACTTCACGAGTGCCAATCCACACAGGCTCATCGCGCCACTGCCCCGGCGTGTGCCGCTCGTCGCCTTCCATCAGCGCTGCATGCATCGCCAGGATCGCGTCAGCGTTGAGGTCCATGGCCAGCGAGAGCGCCGCCCGCATCGACGTGGTATTGGCCGCGATCTGGGTCGCGTTGCGCTTCGAGGTGTCGCCCGCCTCCGCGGAGAGTATCGCCCGGGCACTCGCTGTCAGGTTCTCGATGCGGGATGACGCTGCCGCCTCCGAGCGGAGCAGGATCGACGAGAACGGTGCGATCTCAGTTCCCACGGTGCTATCGAAGCGAGTGATGGCGAGCACGGCTTCCTCGGCAAGGGAAGTGAGGTCGCTGCCAGGAACGTAGTTCTGGCCTGCGATGGAAGCGGGGACGGCCGCCGAGTACTTGATCGTTTGACCGGCGAGTTCGGCTTCCTCGCGAGTTGGCCAGGCTCGTGCGGAAGGAATCCACTCAAGTAGCTCGTGACTGATCGCCGGCCACGCTGACTTCGACGCCATCCCTGCCCTCCTCATCTGATAACCGAGTAACACAATCTTATCAGGTAGAGCATTAAGTGATAAGGATATTCCGACTCGGCGGTCGGGAAGGCCATCTCGAAGAGAGCCGCCGATGACATAAGCGTCCGGGAGTAGCCTGAACCGACAGATGAGGAGCCCGATGATGGCAGATCCCGGGGGCGGCGCCTCCCGATTCAGCATTTGCGGCACGTGCGCGGTGGAGTACGCCGACCCCCTGCCTGCGGTCTGCCCGATCTGCCGCGACGAGCGGCAGTGGGTTCCCGCGACCGGCCAGAGATGGACGACTCTCGAGGATCTCCAGCGCGAGGGGCAGAAGCTCACCTGGAGCGAAGGCGAGCCCGGCCGCTTCGTCCTCTCGTGCGATCCTGGAGTCGGGATCGGGCAGAGAACGCAGGTGATCGCGACCGAGCAGGGCACTCTCCTGTGGGATCCGGTCGGCTACATCGACGATGCCGCCGTCAAGTGGATCCGCGGGCTCGGTCCCGTCCTCGGCATCGCCTCCAGTCATCCCCACATGTTCGGCGTGCAGGTCGAATGGGCGCACGCCCTCGACGCCCCCATCTTCGTCAACGAGGCGGATGCGCAGTGGCTCGGTCGCCACGATGCGTTGATCCGCTTCTGGAGCGGCGAGGAGCGACTCGGCCCCATCAGCCTGCATCAGATCGGCGGCCACTTCGCGGGCAGTGCCGTCGCGGTCTGGCCGGCGGGTGCCGAAGGACGCGGCACTCTGCTCTGCGGCGACACCGTCTTCCCCAACCCAGACGGATGGTCGGTCGGGTTCCTGCGCAGCTACCCCAACAAGATCCCGCTCTCGGCAGCGGTCGTGCAGCGCGTTGCCGACGATCTGGGACGTCTTCGGTTCGATGCCGTCATCGGAAACTTCGACAATCGGATCGGGAGCGACGGTGCCGAGTCCATCCGGCGCTCCGCCGAGCGACACATCGCCTGGGTTCGCGGGGACTACGACGACCTCACGTGAGCGGTGCGCCGACCGTCGGGACGACGGTGAGAAGGCCGTGTCGACGGGGGCATCCAGTCACTTGTGCCCCCTTCGAGGCTCGCTTCGCTCGCACCTCAGGGAGCGATAGCGCGCGTGCCCCTGGAGGGAGTCGAACCGATTTCGCGTGAGCGGAATCAATAGGTCGGCGACTCCATGCAGGAGCGCGCCTCCGGCGTGCCCCTGGAGGGAGTCGAACCCTCACCTGTGACGATTTTAAGTCGTCTGCCTCTGCCGGTTGGGCTACAGGGGCTCAACCACCCCGAGCCTAAACGCTTCGGCCCCGAAGCGTCAGACCTTCGGGCGGGCCGCGAACTCCTCGAACGCGGCACGCGGGGCGACGCGCGCCTCGAGCGAGACGATGTCGCGACGCAAACCGAAGTTCAGGATCCAGTTCGCGAACACGCGGATCTTGCGCTCCCACATCGGCACCGCGAGTCCGTGATAGCCGCGGTGCATGAACCAGGCCAGGAGACCCTTGATCGCGAGGGGGCCGGACTGGAACACGCCGTGGTACAGCCCGATCCCGGCGACGGCACCCTGGTTCTTGTGGAAGTAGTCCGCCGGAGCGTCGCCGCGCAATGCTCCCGCGACGTTCTTCGCCATGAGCTTGCCCTGGCGCACCGCGTGCTGGGCGTTCGGGACGCAGTACCCGCCGACACCGCCACCCGAGAGGTCGGGGACCGCGCACACGTCGCCGGCGCCCCAGGCATCCGGCACGATGCCATCGTCATTGAACACTCGGAGATCGGCGCCGACGCGCAGGCGTCCACGCTCTTCGACCGGCAGATCGGTGTTCCGTAGCACCGGGTTCGCCATGACGCCCGCGGTCCAGATGATGGTGTCGGACTCGAAGGACTCGCCGTTCGACATCTCGATCTTTCCGCCGACGGCGGAGGTGAGCTGCGTGTCGAGGTGCACTTCTGCGCCGCGCTCGGCGAGGTTCTTGAGCACCCAGTGGCTGGTCTTGAGCGATACCTCCGGCATGATCCTGCCCATGGCCTCGATCAGGTGGAATTTCGTGTCCTCGAAGGTGAGCGTCGGGTAGTAGCGCAGCAGCGAGCTTGCGAGGCTGCGAAGCTCCCCGAAGACCTCGATACCGGCGAAACCGCCGCCGATGACCGTGAAGGTGAGCAGCCGGTCGCGCTCCGGGCCGGCGGGAAGGCTCGCGGCCTTGTCGAAGTTCGTGAGTACCCGGTCGCGGACCTCGATGGCCTCTTCGATGTTCTTCATGCCGATCGCCTGGTCGGCGACCCCGGGGATCGGGAAGGTGCGCGAGACCGATCCGGCGGTCACGACGATCACGTCGTATTCGAATTCCCACGGGTCGCCGTAGACCGGGACGATCGTCGCGGTCTTCTTCTCGTGGTTGATCTTCGAGACCTTCGCCGTGATGACCTCGGTCCTGCGAAGGTGACGGCGGTGGCTCACGACCGCGTGTCGCGGCTCGATGGATCCGGCGGCAACCTCGGGCAGGAACGGCTGGTAGGTCATGTAGGGAAGCGGGTCGACGACCGTCACTTCTGCTTCGCCGCGACGCAGCCACTTCTCGAGCTTGAGTGCAGTGTAAAAACCGGCATATCCGCCGCCGACGATGAGGATTTTTGGCACCAGACCAATCTACTACGTGCGCCGAGACCCCCTGACCCGCCGGTAGAGCGCCACCGCCCAGAGCACCGCCAGCGAGCCGAATACCGCATAGACGAGCAGCGGGATGCCGACCGAGCGCAGCGCGGAGACACTCGGCAGCACGCTCCCGAACGGGCTCTGCGGCCCGGCCTGAGGAATCGGCGTCGGCGCCGGGGTACTCGGCGGCATGGTTCCCGCCGGGCTCGGACTCGGCGTGCTCGCGGCGCGGCGGTGAAGGTGGATCCAGTCCCTGAGCTCCTGGGCCGGGTCGGTCGTGACAGTTGGGACCTTCGCGCTCACGGCCGCGGCGGCATCCACCAGCCCGTACCCGTAGATCGGGCTCGGGACGGTGACCCCGGGTGATTTCGCCGTCGCCGTCAGGCGGTGGATGACATTTCCGGCATCCAGTTCAGGATGCGCGGCTCGGACGAGCGCAACGATGCCGGCGACGATGGGCGTCGCACCGCTTGTGCCGGCCCAGGAGAAGTAGCCGCCACCG
>DATCXP010000130.1:0-10584 GCA_036565765.1 Terrimesophilobacter sp. | reverse complement strand
TCGAGCCAGACCTTCAAGGCGGCGAGCATTCCGGTCCAGCCCTCGCAATTGCCGAACGCCGTGGCGGCGCCCGCGGTTGTCGCCTTCCAGGAGGACTCGCCGATCGTCACGAGCGTTCTGGTGTCGTCGTCGATGGGTTCGAACGTGAAGGTCGTCGTGGTCGTGCCGTTCTCGTTCGTAGTGTTGTCGCCGCTCCACTGAATGACGATCCTGTGCCGCGGGACCGCCTCGAGTACGGTGACCGGGAAGGCTCCGGGGAAGTCGTGGAACTCCCAGCTGACCTCGGTGCCGGCATCCAGCCGGCCACGGGCGCGGCCCGTCGTGAAGTACTTCGAGAGCTGGTCCGGATCCGCTACCGCCTCATACACCTCGGCGCACGGCCGCGCGATACGGCCGGAAACGGTGAAGGCGAGTTGCTCGAGTGGCTGATCTGCTGCATCCATGCGACAACTCTACAAACCACCCCCGATGTCCATGGGATAGTGGTCCGGGCCCGGTCGTCGTGGTGGTGCTGGGGATGCTGTTCGGGAAGTACGGACTCCTGTTCGGCCTTCCGTGGTGGATCTACTATCCGGTACCGGCGCTCGTCACCGTCCTGTTGCCGCCACTGGTCTTCGGGATGCGGACAAGGCGCACCGTGCTCTATCTGATGCTCGCGGCGCTCTCAGCCCCTCTTATCCATGTGATCTTCGCCTTCTTCCTCGGTTGGAACGAGTACATGCCGTTCATTCCGATTCCCAGTCTCTGGGATCTCGTGGCCCCGTCGGCAACGTGACGGCAGGGAATCCTCCCGGCACGCTGGGAATCGCTCCGGATTCCGGTGGGCCGGCGTAAAGTGCCGCACGGGGGACTTCACAGAGGAGGTCCGAGATGCACACTCGTACGAAGACAGGAATTCTCGCCGCACTGGGCGCCGCACTCGCACTGGCGGCAGGAGGACCGGGCGTCGCAGTTGCGGCACCCGCCATCCCACTGAACAACGGGCAGGAGACCACCGGTGCCGACACCGGGGCGAGCGGGTTCTTCAGTTATCAGATCGACGGTGACCAGCTCTGCTACACGCTGAGCGCCCGAAATCTGTCCGCGGACGCGATTGCGGCACACGTCCACATCGGGCCGCGAAAGGTCGCCGGCCCCGTCGTGATCCCGCTGATGGTCGGAGTCGGTACGGCATGGTCCGTCTCCGACTGCACCACGGTGGATCCGGTGCTGCTGGATGCGATCGAGGCCGATCCTGGCGCCTACTACGTGAACGTCCACACGCCGATGTTCCCGGGTGGCGAGATCAGGGGTCACCTCAAGTAGGCCCGCAAGGATTCGACAGCGCCGCCGAAGTGGCACTGTGCGATCGTTCTCGGCTAGAAGTCGATGCGCACGACCATCCGGCGCTTCGAGGGATGCGTCACCTCGCGAAAGCCGGCATCGAGAAACGCCCCCAGCGGGCCGACATTGAGTTCGCCCCAGGTGATCTCCTTGTCGGGCGAGGTGATCATCGGATAGCCCTCGATCGCCCTCGCGCCGCGGGAGCGTGCGTGCTCGACGGCGCCACGTGCGAGGGCGTAGGTGAGGCCGAGGCCCCGATAACCTTTCCGCACCGCGAAGCAGACGACCGCCCAGACGGTGTCGTCCTCGCGGTCCTCGTCGCGACCGGCCCACGGCACCCGTGAGTTGAGCAGTCGCGCGTAAGCCGTGCGGGGTCGCACCGCACACCATCCGACCGGCTCACCTTCGAGATAGGCGACGATCCCGCTCGTCTCCGGCGCGATCGGATTGCCGCTCGCCGTCTGTTCCCGCAGATGTCCGGCGCGTTCCTCGAGAGGCATGTACCACCACACTCCGTCGCCCCAGATCTGCCGCTGGCACTGGCAGTAGTGGGGGTAGTCGGCCGATCCGAGCACCGCCTGCAGGTCGTCCCAGCTCGCCTCATTGGCGGGCACGATCCGCACGGGCGGGATGTCGGCCGGTTCCATCCCGGCCTAGTCCCGACCCTGCCAGGTCGCGACATCCACCTCGTTCCCCTCGGCGTCAGCGAGGGTCCACCAGGCGGGGGCATGGGCATCGGTGACCAGGTGACCGCCGGCGGCGATCGCCGCCGTGACCCGCGCTTCGGCCTGGTCATGCGGCACGAAGACATCCAGGTGGATGCGGTTGCGCTGCGGGCGCGGAGCGTCCATTTTCTGGAACCAGATCGCCGGCCAGCGCGAGTGCGAGTCGACGAGGTCCTCCGGCCCAGCCTGCAGATACCCGAGCACGGCCCGCCAGAATGGAAGGACGTCGGCGCTCACGAGAGCGTCGATCGCGAGATCGATGTCCTGCACCGCGGTCGGATCGGCGATGACTCCCAGGTCGCGCGCTGCGGAGGAGATCTGCTGTGCCAACGCCAGATCCCGGTCGCTCAGCCCGCCGAGGTCGTGGGTGAGCAGCCGGACCGTCACGCCCGCGTAGCGCAGGTCGATGTCGGGGTGATGGTTCGCGGCATCGGCGAGTGCTCCGATCGCGTCAACGAGCGCGACGCCGTTCGCGAACGATCCGGTGCGGAAATGCGCGGATGCCCCGCGGGCAAGGGCGCGCCAATCCTCGACGCCGGATGCCTCGTGGAACTGCCGCGGCGAGATCTGCTCGGCCATGCCAGACAAGCTACGCCAGAGAACGCCGGATCGGAAGACCTCCGGCGGCCTGCCCCGGCACGACACCGGCCGTGCTAGACCCGGCTCGTGGTCGAGTCGTCCGAGAAGCGCTGTGCCAGCCACACCGGCACGACCGCGACGACGGCAAGCACTGCGGCGATGACATTCACGACAGGGGCCTGGTTCGGGCGGAAGAGGTTGTTGAAGATCCACAGCGGCAGGGTCTGGATCGCCGGACCGGCAGTGAAGGTCGTGACCACGATCTCGTCGAAGCTGAGTGCGAAGGCGAGCACCGCTCCGGCGATGAGGGCACCGCGCACTCCCGGGAAGGTGACCCGCCAGAACGTCTGCCAGCCGGTCGCCCCGAGATCGGCGGAGGCCTCCTCGAGCGAGCTCCCCATCCGGCGGAGCCGAGCCTGCACATTGTTGTAGACGATGACGATGCAGAACGTCGCGTGCCCGATGATGACGGTCGCGAGTCCCAACGCGACCCCGAGAGGGCCGAGCAGCTGGATGAAGGTGGCATTGAGCGCGATGCCGGTCACGATCCCGGGGAGCGTGATCGGCAGCACGACGAGGAAGCTGATCGTTGTGCGGCCGAAGAAACGATAGCGCTGCACGGCGAATGCGGCCATGGTCCCGAGCACGAGCGCGATCGCCATGGCGCACAGACCCGCGATGACGGACGTGCCGAGGGCGCTGAGCGCTCCACTGTTCGTTGCGGCCTTCTGCCACCATTCCAACGTGAGTCCGGCCGGCGGGAACCCGAAGGTGCGGGAACTGTTGAAGGAGTTCAGCACGATGAGCAGCAGCGGGATGTAGAGGAACGCGAGGCCGACCACCATGCACACGGTGAGCGTCGCACGAAGGGCGGGGGGCAGTCTCATCAGACGTTCTCCAGGGCACCGGTGCGCCGCATCGCGAACAGGTACAGGACGATGGCGGCGAGCGGGATGAGCGAGAGGGCCGCCGCGAAGGGTTGGTTGTTGGCGGTCACGAGCTGGCCGTAGATGACGTTGGCGAGCAACTGGGTCTTGCCCCCGACGATGCCGACGGCGATGTAGTCGCCGAGAGTGAGTGAGAACGTGAAGATCGAGCCGGCCGCGACAGCGGGGAACACGAGCGGGAGCATGATCGAGCGCACCGTGCGCCAGGCGCTTCCGCCGAGATCGAAGCTCGCCTCGATGAGGGAGCCGGGCACTCGTTCGAATCCTGCGTATACCGGGATGACCATGTAGGGCAGCCACAGGTAGGAGAGTGTGATCACGGTGGCCGTGAGGCCGTATCCCGGCGTGTGCCCGCCCGTCACGAACGCGAGCGGCCCGTTCGGGGCGACCAGGATGCGCCAGGCATACGCCTTCACGAGATAGCTCGCCCACAGCGGAGTCGTCACCGCGACGAGCAGAGCCACCCGCGCTCGGGGAGAGGCGACCTTGCTCATGAATAGCGCCATCGGGATGGCGATCAGCGCGTCGATCACGGTCACGCCGAGCGCGACCAGGATGGTGCGCAGGGCGACCGTGCCGAAGAGCGGTTCCGTGACGAGACGGGTGAGGTTGTCGAGCGTGAACCTCTGCTCGAGCGCGCCGGTGAAGTCGTTGACGGTCCAGAACGCGGAGACGAGCATGACCGCGATCGACCCCAGATACATCACAACGAGCCAGAGCAGCGGCAGGCTGAGAAGCAGCGCGAGCCGTGCCCTCGGCCTGGTGGAGAAGTAGCTGGGGGATCGCCGGGTGATCAGCCTCTGATCTGCTGCCACGCGTTGACCCAATCGGAGTAGGCGGTGCAGTTGTCGCCCTTGCCGTCGATGCACTGCTTCGTCGGTGTCGTCCAGTAGTGGATCTTCGCCGCGTAGGCCGCATCGGTGGCGTGGTAGGTCGCGCAGAAGTCCGGATCGCTCGTCTCGGCGCAGGCGAGCGTCTGGGCAGGCGCCTCACCGAACCATTCCGCGACCTGGGCGTTCGCCTTCGCCGAGGTGATGTAGTTCATCCATTCGTACATGCAGTTCGGATGCTTGGCCTTCGTGGAGATCATCCAGGTGTCCGACCATCCGGTCACACCCTCCGTGGGGACGATCGTCTCGACCTTGACCTTGGCGTCGGAGTTGATCAGGTTCGCGATGACCTGCCAGGTGGTACCGACGACCGAGGTTCCGGACTCGAAGGCCTGAACCTCCTTGGTGTAATCGGACCAGTATTCGCCGATATTGGCGTTCTGCTTCTTGAGCAGCGCGACCGCCGCCGCGAGCTGCTCCGCGGTGAGCGAGTATGGGTCGGTGATGCCGAGCGACGGGTCGGTCGACGCCAGGTACAACGCGGCATCCGCGATGTAGATGGGGGAGTCGTATGCGGTGACCTTGCCCTTGTACTTGCCGGAATCGTCGAACACCGCCGACCACGATGTCGGTGCCGGCGTGACCGCCGATGGTGTGTACATCAGGAGGTTCGCGCCCCAGCCGTGAGGGATTCCGTACGCCTGGCCGTCGACCGAGTTCCACGAACCGTTCTTGAGGAACGACGAGATCGTCTCGTAGTTGGGCACCAGTTTCGTGTTGACGGGAGCCACATCACCGGCGTAGATCAGGCGGAGCGTCGCATCTCCGGATGCGGAGACCCCGTCGTACTGGCCGGTGCGCATGAGCTGAACCATGTCATCCGAGGTCGCTCCGTAGGTGGTGTGCACCTGGCAGCCGGTCTCGGCCTGGAACGGGTGCACCCAGTCGACGCTCTTGTCGTTCGAACCGTCCTCGGCGTAACCGGCCCAGGCGATCAGATTCAGTTCGCCTTCACCGGGGCCGAGCGTCTTGAGCATCGGCTCCTTCGGCGGCTGTGTCGTGGTGCCTCCCGGGGTGCCACTCGATGAGCATCCGGACAGGAGCATCGCGGCGGTCGCCAGGACGGCCGCTCCTGCGCTGGCAATGCGAAGAGCCGTTTTCATGATGTGTGCCTCCCTCGTTCTCATGGTGTTGTCTGTGCATCTGCTCCGGGTGCCCGGCAGGACATCCGGTCAGTCTGAGATTCTGCGGAACGCCGCCTCCGGCCACTGCAGGGTGACCTCGGCGCCGCGCCGGATGCCGGCGTCGAGACCGCCCGCGGCGTTGAGCACCGTCGCACTGAGGGTGAGCCCGGTGGGTCCATCGACGACGACGCGGGTGATCGAACCCGCGTACACCACGTCGCGGACGACCCCGTCGATGTGCCGGGATCCGGCCGGCCCCTGCGCGCCTTTCGGAGTGATCTCCACTTTCTCCGGCCGCACCGCGAACGATCCGGTCAGGCCGAACAGCGCGCGGGCGAGGGGCGCCGCGATGAAGTTCGATGATCCGACGAACCCGGCCACAAAGGCCGATGCCGGATGCTCGTACACCTCCTGCGCCGGGCCGAGCTGCTCGATTCTCCCGTTGTTGAACACCGCGAGCCGATCGCAGAGGGTGAGAGCCTCATCCTGGTCATGGGTCACGAAGACGAACGTGATTCCGACCTCTCGCTGGATGGCCTTCAGCTCGAGTTGCATCTGTTCGCGCAGCTTGAGGTCGAGGGCGCCGAGTGGTTCGTCGAGCAGCAGCACCTTGGGCCGCTTCACCAGCGCGCGTGCGAGCGCCACTCTCTGGCGCTGGCCGCCGGAGAGCTCGGTCGGCATCCGGTGGTCGTAGCCGCCGAGGCGGACCATCTCGAGTGCCTCTCCGACGCGTCTGGTGCGTTCGGCCTTCGGCATCCCATCGACCAGCAGACCGTACCCGATGTTCTTCGCGACCGTCATGTGCGGGAAGAGCGCGTAATCCTGGAACACGGTGTTGACGTCGCGCCGGTACGGAGGAAGGGCCGTCGCGTCGATGCCGCCGAGGAACACCGAGCCGGAGGTGGGGGTTTCGAAGCCCGCGATCAGCCTGAGCACCGTCGTCTTCCCGGAGCCGGACGGCCCGAGCATGGCGAAGAATTCGCCGTCGAGGACGTCGAGGTCGATGCCGTCAACGGCGATGACGGCCCCGAACGACTTGCGCAGGGCGCGCAACGAGATCTGCGGCACGTCGAGTCGCTCCGCACGGCCCTCGGTTCTCGGCGATCCCGAGCGGCGTGACTCGTCGGTCGGGCTCGCTGCCGGTTCCGGAGGTGTTTGCGGTTCTGCAGTGCGGATGTCGTTCATGTCCGCCCTCTTCGAGGGACCGATCTCGCTTGTCTGGTCGAGAGCAATGCAACCACTCCGGATTTCCTCCGTCAAGATACGCGGCTGCGCGGGACTATCGCGTCATCCGGTCAGCGCAGCGCCGCACGCAACCCCAGCCAGCTCGCCAGATCTTCGATCTCGGCATGCACGGCATCCAACGTCGCCGCCGTGACGGGGACATCCCGGTGGATCGCATGGACCTCGAGCACGCCGCGTTTTCGATCGGCCGTCGCGTCCAGTTTTCCGATCAGGCGGTCGTCGTGCAGGATCGGCAATGCGAAGTAGCCCCAGCGCCGTTTGGCCGCGGGTTTGTACATCTCGAGCAGGTACTCGAAGTCCAGGAGGTCCTGAGAGCGTACGCGGTCGTGGATGAGGCGGTCGAAGGGGGAGAGCAGCGCGGTGCGGCCGGCGAACGGTTTGCCGACCGCCTCCGGGTCCACCCGCCACTCGAGCGTGCTGCCGTCGACAGTTGCGGGCTCCCCGGCCTCGCCGACCATCACCGCCCGGGCTATGCCGAGTGATCGCAGCCGACGCTCGTCGCGGATGCGCTTGGCCTCCTCCTCCGGCACGACCTCGATGCCGGAAGGGTAGATCCGCTCCGCGAGATCCCAGGTGCGCTGGCGGCCGATGCGGCCGGCTGCGGCGACTTCACCGCGCGCGAGCAGGAGCTCCAGCATGCTCGTGACGTTCTGGTTGTTGCTCCAGCCGGTGGATACCCACGGCACGACGCTCGTGTCGGGGATATCGCGGGAGAGGAGCGGTCCGGCGCTCCGCAGGCGATCCAGAACGTCGTCCCGGAAGCTCGCATTGGCTTCGAACCAGGCGCGGGTTCCCGCGTACTGCGGCCGTGTCGACATCTCGGCGAGATGCAGGCGGAGGTCCGAGGTGGGGCGGACCATGGCGACCGCGGGATTGATCGGACTGTCCTGCGAATTGTGCTCGAACAGGGTCCGGTCGCGTTCGATCGCCTCCTTCAGCTGCTCCGGCTGATACGAGGACCCGAGCCTCGACCAGGCGATCAGGTCGGCGCTCGGGGCGATCGCGGCGGTGGGATCCAGCTGCAGGAATGTCAGGTGGCGAACGAGCTCGAGAAAGTCCTTCGGACGCTCGGCGTCGAGTCGCTGCGCGCGGATCGCGATGCGACGGGCCTCGGACCGGTCGAGACGCAGTGCAGTCATCGGCCCGCCTCGACTCGTCGTCGCGCAGGGCTACGGACGCCCACGGGTCAGCCCGGCTGTGCGATCATCAACCACAGGATCACCGCGAGCCCGACTCCTCCGATCACGGTAAGGACCATCGGGCGCGATGACGCGGCCAGCGACTCGACGATCCCCTCGGTGGGCAGGGCTGCGGCCTTGTCCCGTGACGCCCCCCGCAGGGTGGCACCGGTCGCCGCGCGCAGGCGGAGGTAGTAGGGGGCTGCGACGCCGTACATCGCACCCAGCACGAGCACGAGCAGCCCGATCGACACCCAGAGCCACCATGTGCCCCAGAAGCCTCCGAGGAAGCCGAGAACCACGCCGGTGATGATGATCAGGAGCAGACCCAGGTACATGAGGGCCGTGCTCCACGACGACACGTCGAGCATGGCGGCGATCCTGGAGTGGTCGCGCTCCCCGCGCAACCGGAACGCCACGGCGATGGAGGTGCCGTGAGCAAGCGCGAAGACGATCACGCCCAGAACGTGCAGGAACACCATGGCGGGATACATGCGCGTCAGCATAGGCCAACGAATCCGGTTTCAAAAGAGGAATTCCCCGATCAGGGTGCGGGGATCGAGAGGGTTGCGCCCTCGCGTCCTTCGGCGTAACCTACAACCAAATGGTTGCACAAGAATCGAGCAGCACTGACCTGGATCGCATCTTCCAGGCACTGGCGGATGCGACCCGTCGTGACATCGTCACGCGCGTCACGACCCGCGAGCAGTCGGTCTCCGACCTCGCGCGCGGGTACGCGATGAGCTTCGCCGCGGTTCAGAAGCACGTCGCGGTGCTGGAACGGGCGGAGCTCGTCACCAAGGAGCGCCGAGGGAGGGAGCAGATCGTGCACGCGGATCGGAGAACGCTGCGCAGGGCCGCTCTGCTTCTCGACGCCTATGAGGGCATCTGGCGGGAGCGGGTCGGCCGCATCGACCGCCTGCTCGCCGAAGACTGAGAAGAGGAACGGCTGATGAGCGTTGTGAGCACCGAAAAGGATGTCGAAGCCCTGACGCTGACTTTCGTCGCGGATTTCGACGCACCCGTCGACCGCGTGTGGAAATTGTGGGAGGACCCGCGCCGGCTGGAGCGCTGGTGGGGACCGCCCACCTGGCCGGCGACCTTCGAGCAGCACGACTTCAGGGTGGGCGGGCGGTCCGCGTACTACATGACCGGACCGGAGGGCGAGAAAGCCCGCGGCTGGTGGGAGATCACCGTTGTCGACACCCCGCATCGGCTCGAGTTCGATGACGGGTTCGCCGACGACGACGGCACACCGGCGGCCGCGCCGGGTCCCATCCATGCCGTGATGACCCTCGATTCGGTCGGCGGCACGACCAGGATGACTGTCGTTTCGACGTTCGCGAGCGCCGCGCACCTCGAGGAATTGATGCAGATGGGCATGGAGGAGGGCATGCGGGAGGCCATGGGCCAGATGGACGCCCTCCTCGAGGAAGTGCCAGCCTGAGCCTGCGGCCGCCTCATCGTCGCGGTGCGCCCGGTAGAGCGCCGTCACTAGGCTGGAGGCATGGCACTCCTGCACCAGGCCGAGTTGCGGCCATCCAAAATCGAGCTCCTCGACGGATGGGTGCAGTCCCAGCCGTGGTTCGAGGGCGACACCGGTGCCGCACTGACCCAGGTCGCGGCGTTCCGCTTCGACGACCCCGAGGGCGAGGTCGGCGTCGAGACGCTGCTGCTGAGGGCCGGCGGCGGTCCGATCCTGCAGGTTCCGCTGGTCTACCGGAATGCGCCGCTTGAGGGCGCCGACGCGTGGCTCATCGGTACCCTTCAGCACTCGGTTCTGGGCGAGCGATGGGTGTACGACGCGGCGGGGGACCCGGTCTATCTCCAGACGGTAGCCATCGCGGCACTCACCGGTGGCCACCAGGCCGAGCTGTTCGTCGACATCGACGGTGAGCGGGTGCGGCGCGAGCCAACGGCGCTTGTCGTGGGCAGCGGTGCGGACGACGCGACGGTACTCCCGCCGTCGGCGGACGACATCGTTGTACATGCCGAGGGCCGCCTGAGCGTCGTGGAGACCAGTGCTCTGCAACTCGTCATACTGCGGGTGCTGACGAGCCCGGGCCTGCACCGCCCCGATTCGCTCGGGGGAATTGCGAAGGCGGAGGGGACGCTGACCGGAACCTGGGCAGGCCAATCAGAGCCGCAACCGCTGGTGCTGGCTTTCGCGCGTTGACCGTGACGAAAGGCTGCGGCCGATTCCCTGGACGGCCGGCGTCATGAGCGACGCCGAGCCCTACTACTGTGCGCGGGGCGATGGGCGCTACGAGTCGACTCTGCACGCGCAGGGCGCGTGGAACCCGCGGGAACAGCACATGGCGCCGGTCTCGGGCATCCTGGCCCACAGCCTCGAGCACTTCCAACCCAGGCCGGAGTTGCGGCTGGCCCGGTTCAGCTTCGACATCCTGGGCGTGATCCCGGACGGTGAGTTCGAAGTCGTCACCACGATGCTGCGGCCGGGCCGCACGATCGAGCTCGTGCAGGCAGAGCTGGTCGCCGGCGGCCGCACCGCGGTGCGGGCGAGCGCGTGGCGGCTGCAGCGCTCCGACACGAGCGCGGTCGCGGCGATCGAG
>DATCXP010000018.1:0-22749 GCA_036565765.1 Terrimesophilobacter sp. | reverse complement strand
GTCCGCTCCGGCTGGGCGATTTCACCTTCCCCGCCGACGGTGCCTGGCCGGACCCGAAGGGCATGGTCGATGAACTGCACGCCCGGGGCATCAGGCTGCACCTCTGGCAGATTCCGCTCCTCAAGATGAGACCGCATCCGGTCGGCCAGCTCAAGGCCGATGCCGACGCCGCCATCCGCGACTTCTACCTGGTGCAGGAGGTCGCCCCGAACGGCTCGCTGCGTCCATACCGCAACCGCGGTTGGTGGTTCCCACTCAGCCTCATGCCCGACCTCGGGGATGAGCGCGCGGCGAAGTGGTGGACCGAGAAGCGCCGGTACCTGGTCGAGGATCTCGGCATCGACGGGTTCAAGACAGACGGAGGAGAGCATGCCTGGGGGCGCGACATCCGCTACCTCGACGGCAAGCACGGCGACGAGGGCAACAGCCTGTTCCCGGTGCACTACGCGCGTGCCTACGGGGAGCTGCTCGAGTCGGCAGGCAAAGCCCCTGTGACCTTCAGCCGCGCGGGATTCACCGGCAGCCAAGCCCACGGCACGTTCTGGGCCGGCGATGAGAACTCCACCTGGGAGGCATTCCGCTGGTCGCTCTTCGCGGGGCTGAACGCCTCGAGCAGCGGCATCGTCTACTGGGGCTGGGATCTGGGCGGGTTCTCCGGGGAGGTTCCGGATGGCGAACTCTACCTGCGGTCCGCACAGGCGGCCGCGTTCGTTCCGATCATGCAGTACCACGCCGAGTTCAATCATCACCGTCTGCCGTCGCACGACCGGACACCATGGAACATTGCCGAGCGGAACAACGACTCCCGGGTGCTCCCGGTCTTCCGGAGGTTCGCGAAGCTCCGCGAATCGCTGATTCCCTACCTTGCCGAACAGGCCCGGAAGACCGTCGAGACCAGCGCCCCGCTCCTGCGTCCCCTGTACTTCGACCACCCTGCGGACGAGGAAGTGTGGCGGCATCCGCTGCAGTGGATGCTCGGCGACGACCTGCTCGTCGCCCCGGTCACCGAGCCCGGCGCGGCGGAGTGGGCCACCTACCTGCCGGAGGGCGAGTGGGTGGATGCCTTCACGGGCGAGCGCCATGCCGGCAGACAAGTGGTCTCCCGGGCTGTGCCGATCGACGAGCTCCCGGTCTACCTTCGGGCCGCGTCGTGGGAGAAGTTGCGCGCTGTGTTCACGCCATAGGCTGGGCATAACTGTTCCCGCACGAGAAGGACCGATAGCCCATGCTTCAGCCCATCTCGGCCGGAATCGTCGCCTCGATCACGGGCTTCGCCACATCCTTCGCCCTCGTCGTCGCCGGGCTGCAGGCCGTCGGCGCGACGGATGCGCAGGCCTCGTCCGGTCTGCTGATCCTGTGCGTCACGGTCGGCCTCAGCTCGATGACGTACGCCTGGATCTACCGCATCCCGATCTCGACGGCCTGGTCGACGCCGGGGGCGGCCCTGCTCGTCGCCGCCGGGCAGAACCACGCGAACTTCGCCGGTGCGGTCGGCGCATTCGTGGTCTGCGGTGCTCTCATCGTGCTGTGCGGACTGTGGCCGGCGCTCGGCCGACTCGTGACGAGCATCCCCCGGCCGATCGCGAGCGCCATGCTCGCCGGCATCCTGTTCCCGATCTGCCTCGCGCCGGTCACCGCGATGATCGACTTTCCGCTGCTCGCGCTGCCGATCGTGCTCGTCTGGCTCGTGATGTTCCGCCTCGCGCCCCGCTGGGCGGTACCCGCAGCCATGCTCGCCGCGACCGTCGTCATCGCGATCTCGGCCGGCGGCTCCTGGCTGCAGCAGGCGGAGCTCGCGCCGCAGGTCGAGTTCGTGCTCCCCGTGTTCGACCCGGTCGTGATCGCGAGCCTGGGGCTGCCCCTGTTCATCGTCACGATGGCCGGCCAGAATGTGCCTGGCTTCGTCGTGATGTCGACGTTCGGCTACACCGCGCCGCCGCGGTCGGTGCTCGTCGGGACGGGCGTCGCCTCGGCCGCCGGCGCCGTGTTCGGCGGTCATGCGATCAACCTGGCCGCCATCACCGCGGCGATCATGGCGAGCCCGGAGGCGGATCCGGACAAGTCCAGACGCTGGATCGCCACGTTCTCGGCCGGGATCGTCTACCTTCTGCTCGGGCTCGGAGCGGGTGTCGCGACCGCGCTCGTCGCTGCATCGCCGCCTATCCTCATCATCGCGGTCGCCGGGCTCGCCGTGCTCGGGGCGCTCGTGACCTCGATCACCGGCGCCCTCGAGGAGCCGCCGCACCGCATCACCGCGATCGCGACGTTCCTCGTGACGGCATCCGGTCTCACGCTCGTCGGGATCGGCTCCGCCTTCTGGGGGCTGCTCACCGGGGCGCTGTTCATGGCCTGGCTCGGCTGGGGAAGGCGCGCCGCCTCCGCAGTCGACGACGCGCCCGCGCCCTGAGGGGGAGTGACCCGCGCGGCTCCCTTCGAGACGCGGCCTCGTGCCTCGGGCGCTCCTCAGGGAACGGTAGCGATCCGCTCCCTGAGGAGGGAGCGCCAGCGACCGTCTCGAAGGGTGCCGTCCGCAGAAGCCACTCTCGACCGGCGAAGTGCGGAGCGGCCGCCGATTACTCCAGCCCGCGGCGCTTCAGCAGCGGCTCGATGACCGCGTCGCGGCCGCGGAAGTCGCGGTAGGCCTCCAGCGCGTCCATCCTGCCGCCGACCCCGAGGAGCTTCGACCGGAACCGGTCGCCGTTCTCGCGGGTCAGACCGCCGTTCTCCTTGAACCACTCCACGGTGTCGGCGTCGAGCACCTCGCTCCAGATGTAGGAGTAGTATCCGGCGTCGTATCCGCCGGAGAAGGTGTGCGCGAAGTAGGTGCTGGAATAGCGCGTCGGCGCGGCCGGATTGTCGAGGCCGACGGCGGCCAGCGCCTTGGCCTCGAAGTCTGCGACATCCGTCACCGCATCGTCCGGCGTGATCGAATGCCACGCCTGATCGAGCAGGGCCGCCGCGAGGTACTCGCTCGTCTGGAACCCCTCGTTGAACTGCTCAGAGGCGTGCAGCCTGTCGACGAGCTCCTGCGGCATGTGCTCGCCGGTCTCGTGGTGCACGGCGTAGTTCGCGAGGACCTCCGGCCACAGCATCCACATCTCGTTGACCTGGCTCGGGAACTCCACGAAGTCGCGGAACACGCTCGTCCCGGTGAACTTCGGATAGGTCACGCGCGCGAACAGCCCGTGCAGCGCGTGGCCGAACTCATGGAAGAGGGTGTTGACCTCGTCGTACGTGAGCAGGGTCGGCTCGCCCGCCGCCGGCTTCGGAACGTTGTGGTTGTTCACGACGACGACCGGCTGATCGAGCAGCTCGTTCTGCCCGACGAGCTCGTTCATCCACGCGCCGCCTCGCTTCGAGTCGCGCGTGTAGAGGTCGTAGACGAACAGGCCGACGGGGGAGCCGTCCTCGTTCTTCACGTCGAACACGCGGGCGTCCGGATGATAGGCCACGAGGTCGGGCCGCTCGGCGAACGTGATCCCGTACAGCTTCGTCGCGGCGAAGAATACGCCGTCCTGCAGCACGCGCTCTGCCTCGAAGTACGGGCGCATGGCTGCGGTGTCGACGTCATACTTCGCCTTGCGCACCTTCTCGGTATAGAACGCCCAGTCCCAGGGCTCGATCGGATGGCCGGCGATCTCTTCGAGGTCCTTCTGCTCGGCCCGTGCGTTGCGGGCTGCTGGAGGGGCGAGCCTGCCGAGCATGTCGGCGACGGCCTGGGGGGTCTTGGCCGTCTCATCCGCCGTCACGTATCCGGCGTGCGTGTCGAATCCGAGCAGCCGGGCGCGCTCGGCGCGGAGCTTCGTGATCTGAAGTACGAGTTCGCGGTTGTCGTGCTCGCCGCCGTGTCCGCCTCTGGCGCGCGAAGCGGCCATGATCTTCTCCCGCACCGCGCGTTTCGTCAGACCGGCGAGGTACGGATGCCCGGTGGGCAGCACGAGCGTGACGAGGTACTTGCCGTCGAGGCCCCGCTCCTTCGCCGCCTCCGCCGCGGCGGAGATCTCGCCCGCGCCGAGACCGTCGAGGTCCGCCTCGGAGTCGATCACGACCGCGAGCTCGTTCGTGTCGGCCAGGAGGTTCTTCTCGAACCGGGTCGTCAGGGTGGAGAGCTTCTGGTTGTAGTCCTTGAGCCTGTCCTTCTGCTCCGGGTCGAGTCCGGCTCCGGCGAGGGTCATCTCGGTGTAATACCGTTCGAGGAGGTAGCGCTGCTCTGGCGTCAGCTCCAGCGAGTCCCGCTGGTCGTGGAGGGTCTTGATACGTGAGTACAGCTGCGCGTCGAGCCTGATGGCATCCTCGTGCGCCGCCATTTTCGGGGCGATCTCCTCCTCGAGCTCGTTCGTGAAGTCGCTCGAATCAGACGAACTCTTGTTGTAGAACACCCTCGAGACGCGCAGGAGGGTCTGGCCGCTCCGCTCCAGCGGCACCATGGTGTTCTCGAAGGTCGGCAGGTCGGGCTGAAGCGTGATGGCCGACACCTCCGCGAGCTGCTCGTCGAATCCGCGCTCGAACGCGGGCCGGTAGTGCTCATCGGCGATCTCCGCGAAAGGCGGGAGCTGGTAGGGGAGTGTGCTGGCCGAGAAGAAAGGGTTCGTCATCCTTCAACCTTATTAGTCTTGGTACATGGAAAAGCCGGGAGATCGTTACACGCACGGACATCACGAGAGCGTTCTCCGGTCGCACAGCTGGCGCACCGTGGAGAACTCCGCCGCCTACCTCGCGCCCTATCTCGTTCCCGGCGCGACGATCCTGGACGTCGGATGCGGTCCCGGCACGATCACCATCGACTTCGCCACGCGCGTCGCCCCCGCGCACGTGATCGGCATGGACTCCTCAACGGAGATCATCGAGAAGGCGACTTTGCTCGCTGCGGAGCGCGACGTGGGCAACGTCGAGTTCGTGACCGGCAACGCCTACGAGCTGCCGTACGCCGACGGCACCTTCGACATCGTTCACGCTCACCAGGTGCTGCAGCACGTGTCGAACCCGGTCGCGCTGCTGCGCGAGCTCCGCCGCGTGCGCAAGCCCGGCGGGGTCGTCGCCGCGCGGGATGTCGACTACGGCGGATGCTTCTGGTTCCCGGAGTCCGACGGTCTCGACCGCTGGGTGCAGCTGCTGAGCCAGGTGCAGCGCAGCAACGAAGGAGAGCCGGATGCCGGTCGGCGGTTGAAGGCCTGGGCGGTGGATGCCGGCTTCAGCGACGTGGTGGCCACGGCATCCGTCTGGTGCTTCAACACCGAGACCGATCGCGAGTGGTGGGGGAGCCTGTGGGAGGCGCGCATGCTGCAGTCGGCGCTCGCGGTCGACGCGATCGACATGAAGTTCGCCACTCAGGACGAGCTCATCGATGTCTCCATGGCATGGCGGGCCTGGGCGAACGACCCGCTCGCATGGTTCGCCATGCCGCACGGGGAGATCCTCTGCCGCGGTTAGCCTCTCGCTGAGGCGACCCGTCTCGCCTCGTCGAGCGCACGGACGATGCCGACCTCGTATGGCGTCGCCGCCATCGAGAACGTCGACTCGAATCGCGAGGAGTCGAAAACATAGGGCCGCGAGTTCTGATAGCTCAACTCGATGGCCTCGCGGGCGATGGGCACGAACGGCGCGCCCAGTCGCATCGTGGCGAGTGACATCGTCCGATGGCGCAGGCTGCCCCCGGTCGCGAGCGTCAGATACTCCTCGCCGGTGAGCGCCGACGCGGTCGGAAGGTGCCAGGTCTTGCCGCGGGCCCGATCATCCGTCCCGATGATCGCGAGCGCGGCACCGATGTCAGGGGTGTAGGTCATCGAGTGGGGGAGGGTGGCATCGATGAGCCAGGTGGGCTCCTTCCCGCGGGCGACGGGGTCGAGAGCCATCGAATTGAATGCGCTGGTGGAGGCGCCAGGTCCGTAGAAGTCCGCACTGCGCGCCACCGTCAGTTCGAGTCCGCGCTCCCGCCCTGCCTCCAGCTTCCGCAGTGACGCGGCCCGGACCTCGCCCTTTCTGCTACTGGGCCGAATGGGCGAGTCCTCTTTCATCGAACCGTCGACCCTTCCGTAGACGTAGACATTGTCGAAGTACACGAGGTGAGCGCCCTCGGCCACCGCCCCGGCGATGACGTTCTCCACGACTCTCGGCCAATCCCGTCGCCAGACCGCCAGGCGGTAGGGCAAGCCGAGTACGAGGTAGACGACGTCGGCCCCTCGGACCGCCCGGATGGTGTCGTCGAGGTCGCGCAGCTCGGCGCTCACGACAAGAGATCCTGACCCCGACTCCGGGGCAGGGGAGCGCCCGACGACGGTGACGTTCTGGTCTGCGGCACGCAAGGCCGCGGCGGTCTCCCGTCCGACGACTCCAGTTCCGCCGAGTACGACGTGGTGCAGGCTCATTGTTCTCTCCTCTCGTCGCTGTTGTTACCGAAAACTGGGAACACCGTCGCTGCTGCGCTCTCCTGTGCGAGCCGGCGGAGGCCGCTCATGAGCACGTCGCCCATGACGGTCCCGACCACCATGAGCTCGAGCACGAGCTCCGGAGAATCCCGAGTCGTCAAGGCGCCCAGGTCGGCCTGCGCGATTCCCAGGCACGCAGTCGCGTAGCCGGTCAGGAACTCGTCGCTGGGCGTGAAGTCGATGGTCGACATGCCGTCGAGGGCGCGGGCGGCCAGTTCAATCCCGGGGTTGCTCGGGGTGACCGCCCAGCCGCTCGCGTCGACGAGTGCACTGACCCGATCCCGCGACTCTGCGGAGGCGGAGCGTTCTCCGATGCGACCGGTTGCGCCGAGCGCATGCTGGATCGCCTCGAAGGCGAAGGCGAGGTCCGTGCCCTTCGCGTCGATCACCGCGAGAACGTGCCGCGCTGAGGCGATCGACAGCCCGCCGGTAGTGAAAATATCAATAGCGGGTCGCGCGACGGGCATCAGAAGGCTCCCAGCGCTGCAAAGATGTGGTTGCAAAGAATAGAGTGCAAAGAAGTAGTTGCAAAGGAAGCGTTGCAATGCTATCTTTGTACTTATGGATGAGAAGGAAGCGCAGACCAGCACTCCGCACGAGCGCACGATAGACCTTGAGTCCCTGAAGGCACTCGCGCACCCGCTGCGGGTGAAGATCTTCGACGTCCTCTCGACCTACGGTTCCTTCACCGCGAGCGGTCTGGCCGAGCGCCTGGGGGAGTCCAGCGGAGCGACCAGCTACCACCTTCGCCAGCTCGAGAAGCACGGATTCGTGCGCGAGGTCGAGGGCAAGGGCGTCGGCCGTGAACGCTGGTGGGAGCGCACCCCCGGCGGGATCACCCTGGGCACCGAAGAAGCGCTGAAGACCTCCGCCGGCCGTGAGGCCACCCAGCTCGTCATGCGCGAGTGGTCGAGCAACCGCGAGCGCACGCTCGGAGAATTCCTCGAACGCGGATTCGACGAGCTTCCCAAGAAGTGGACAGAGGCGACCATGATCAGCCTCACGAACGTAGTCGTCACAGCAGAGCAGCTCGGAGAGTTCACCGAGCGGTACATGGCCATGGCGACAGAATTCGCCGATGAGCACCGCGGCCAGCAGAGCGCAGGATCTCGCCCGGTCCAGCTTCAATTCCACGCATTCCCGGTTCTCGACGGGGAGGAAATCCCCGATGAACCAGCTCATGAAGGAGACACCGGATCATGACGATCACTGCATCCGCCATCCGTTTCGACACCGCAGAAATGTCGGTGGTCGCCCCTAACCTTGTGGTCAGAAAAGAGGTGAAATACATGACAACCGCAACCGCCCTCGACCGTCTGATCGACGCTCCTGAGGCCAGCAGGAACCGCGCACACGGAATCGACCGTGCTGTTCAGCGGCTTGCCGTTGCGATGCTCGAGTGGTCGCGTACCCGCGCTGAGCGCAACGCTGAGACCCACCAGGAGCATTCCCATCGCCTGCAGGAGTCGAGTTCGACTCTGCGACGCGAAGCTGACGCCCTGCGCCTGACACAGCGCATCGGGCTTTAGCTCCCAGACCTCACCGAGTCTTCGGTAACAACTCAACTCCGGCGAGAAGCTGGTGCGGCTTTCCTAGAGCTATTCCTCCACCCACTCCTCGCCGGAGTTGTCTGACGTAATGCTAGCCGTGTCCTCGATCCGGTTGTAACGAATCACCGTCACGTTCTCGGAACCCCGCACCGGGTCCAGTTCGACGATCGGCCGGCCTTCCAGCCAGGTGAGGGTCCACCGCAGATCCGGAGATCCGGCAGACTGCTCCACCTCCCGGATGGCCGCCACGACAGCGGACGGCAACCTCGCCGGTGGCTCGGTTCCCCAGTTCCACCTCGTACCGAGCTGCATCACTGCTCTCCTTCACGGAGCGTGATCGCGGTCACGGAGACCTCCGCAGCATCGGAGAAGGTCAGCTCGGCGATGCGTCCGACGGCTTTGAGGTCCTCTGCGGCCTGCTCGAGAAGCGCCGGCCCGGCGATCGAGGCGGACGCGATCTCGGTCTTCTGGGACGCCTTCGCATCCGTCTTCGCGCGGCGGATGCCGATGAGCGCCTCGCTCACGAGGCCGAGAAGGCCGGTCGGCTGGGCCTCGGTCGGCGCGGTCGGCCATGAGGAGGTGTGCACGGAGTCGGTGTGCGTCCAGGACCAGACCTCCTCGGTCGCGAACGGGATGAATGGCGCGAACAGGCGCAGAAGAACATCGACGGCACGGCGCAGTGCGAGCACGGCGGAGGCCTGGCCGGCCGGGCCGGCCGCACCGTAGGCACGCTCCTTCACGACCTCGAGGTAGTCGTCGCAGAACGTCCAGAAGAACTGCTCTGCAGCCTCGAGGGCGCGCGCGTGGTCGTACTCGTCGAACGCCTGCGTCGCGGTCGCGACGACCTGGCCCAGCTCGGCGAGCATGTCGATGTCGAGGGGGTCGGTGATGCGGGTCTCGGCAGGCTCGACCGGAGAAGTGTGGGACACCGGGAACGAGTACACGAACTTCGCCGCGTTCAGCACCTTGATGGCGAGGCGGCGACCGATCTTGATCTGCTTGGGGTTCTGCGGATCGAACGCTGCGTCGGTTCCAAGGCGGCTGGAGGCGGCCCAGTAGCGAACCGCATCCGAACCGTGCTCCTCGAGCATCGCCGAGGGCGTCACGACGTTGCCCTTCGACTTCGACATCTTCTTGCGGTCCGGGTCGACGATGAACCCGCTGATGCCCGCGTTGCGCCATGGAACTGTGCCGTGCTCCAGTTCCGCCCGCAGCACGGTCGAGAACAGCCAGGTGCGGATGATGTCCTGTCCCTGGCTGCGCAGCGAGTACGGGAACACGAGGTCGAACAGTTCGGGATCGCGCTCCCAACCTCCCGCGATCTGCGGGGTGAGCGAGGACGTCGCCCAGGTGTCCATGATGTCGATCTCGCCGAGGAAGCCGCCGGGCAGGCCCCGCTGGCTCTCGTCGTATCCTGGTGCGGCGTCCGAGGAGGGATCGACCGGAAGCGAGTCCTCGGACGGAACGATGACCGCCGCCTTCTCACCGTCAGCGTCGAGTTCGTACCAGACCGGGATCGGCACGCCGAAGAAGCGCTGCCGTGACACCAGCCAGTCGCCCGTGAGTCCACCGACCCAGTTCTCGTAGCGCACGCGCATGAAGTCAGGGGTGAAGTTCACCTCCCGGCCACGCGCGATGAGGGCGTCCCGCAGCCCCTCGTCGCGCGCTCCGTTCCTGAGGTACCACTGCAGGGTGCTCACGATCTCGAGCGGCTTGTCGCCCTTCTCGAAGAACTTCACCGCGTGCGTGATCTGCCTGGGGTCGCCGACCAGGTCACCGCTGTCACGCAGCAGCTCCACCATGCGCGCCTTCGCACTGAACACGGTCTTGCCGGCCAGCTCGGCGAACGCGGCAGTCGCGGCCGGGCTCACGAGCGCGTCGGGCGCGTCATCGACGATACGGCCATCGCGCCCGATGATCGTGCGGTTGGGCAGGTCGAACTCGCGCCACCACACCACGTCGGTCACGTCGCCGAAGGTGCAGATCATGGCGATGCCGCTTCCCTTGTCCTGCTGGGCGAGGCGATGCGCGACGACCGGCACCTCGACATCGAAGATCGGGGTTCGCACGGTGGTGCCGAACAGGCCCTGGTAGCGTTCGTCATCCGGATGCGCCACGAGCGCGACGCAGGCCGGCAGAAGCTCGGGGCGGGTCGTCTCGATGTGGACGGGCTCGCCATCCGGCTTGTGGAACGCCACGCGGTGGTACGCGGCAGGGACATCCTTGTCCTCGAGTTCGGCCTGGGCGACTGCGGTGCGAAACGTCACATCCCACAGCGTCGGCGCCTCGGCCTGGTACGCCTCTCCGCGGGCGAGATTGCGCAGGAACGCGCGCTGTGCCGCGGTCTGCGCCTTCGGCCCGATCGTGCGGTAACTCTGCGCCCAGTCGACCGAGAGGCCGAGCGTGCGCCAGAGCGCCTCGAACTGCTTCTCATCCTCGGCGGTGAGCGTCTCGCACAGCTCCACGAAGTTGCGTCGGCTGATCGGCAGCTGGTCGGCGGCCTTCGAGCTCTTGTTGTCCCCGCCTTCGAACGGAGGGGTGAAGTCGGGGTCGTAGGGGAGCGAGGGATCGCAGCGCACGCCGTAGTAGTTCTGCACGCGGCGCTCGGTGGGCAGGCCGTTGTCGTCCCAGCCCATCGGGTAGAACAGGCTCTTGCCGCGCATCCGCTGGTAGCGGGCGATCAGGTCCATGTGGGTGTAACTGAACACGTGGCCGATGTGGAGCGAGCCGGATGCCGTCGGCGGCGGAGTGTCGATCGAGAACACATTGTCCCGGGGCGCATCGTTGGCGAGTGCAGCTGCGCGGTCGAAACGGTAGGTGCCCCTGGCCTCCCACTCAGCATCCCATTTGCTCTCCAGCCCTTCGAGGGCGGGCTTGTCCGGGACGGCGTCAGCCATGGCGTTCTCCTGTGTCGCTATATGCGGCACCGTGTCGCGTGCTGAGGTGCCTGAATGTGGGTTGAGCCTCCATCGTACCGGAGGCGGTTGCGGTGGGGTTATCCACAGGGCTCGTGTAGCACAAGTGCTACTATCGCAGGCATGATCGACACTGTAGGCGTGCGAGAACTCAGGCAGCAGGCATCCGAGTTGATCCGGCGTGCCGAGGCGGGCGAGGAGATCATCGTTGCGGTCTCCGGCCGACCGGCGGCCCGGCTCGTTCCCCTGGAGGCGCCGAGCAGAAGATGGCGCAGGAGCAGCGACATCGCACACATCTGGGATACACCGACCGACACGGCCTGGGACGCTGAGCGCCGCGCCGATCAGACCGTCGACCAGGCGTTGGCCGACCGCTGGGAGCGCGGAGAAGAATGAGGGCGCTTCTCGACACAAGCATCCTCATCAATGGATGGCGGCCGCCGAATGGCGTGGAGGCGGCAATCTCGATCATCAGCCTGGCCGAGTTGCATCACGGCGCTCTCGTCGCGGCGACCCCGCTCCAGCGCGAGTTGAGACTCGGGCGACTCGCCGTAATCGAGCATGAGTTCGAGCCGGTGGCCGTCACGGGGGATGTGGCGCGAGCGTACGGCAGATGTGCTGCAGCGGTGGCACGCCACGGTCGTAATCCGAGACCCCGGGCGTTCGACCTCCTGATCGCGGCAACAGCCCTGTCCCTTGACGCCTCGGTATACACGCACAATGAGGGCGACTTCGGCGGCCTCGAGGGTCTCGTGCGGATCCTGGCGCCGGATGCCGGGGCCGCTCGACCGTAGGCTGGACTCGTGCCGACTCGTCAAGCAGCAACCGTTCGACGACTCGAGCTGACCCTGAAGAAGCCTTTTCTCAGCGTCTACGGGCGGCTCAAGCCGACGGTCGTCATCGGAGGTCGCGGGTACCCAGGCCAGTGGGGCACCGGAACCTGGCAGATTCCGGCTGATCAGCCGACGCTCCTGAGCATCTACCTGTTCAATCGCCTCTGGCGGTTCGGCCAGGCCGAGTACCGGCTCGCACCCGACGAGCCTGCCGCGCTCGAATACACGCCGCATGCCCTATCGCGCGGTCGGATCCGGCCCACCCGCCGCTGACGGGGAGTCGTGCCCGGGGCTCAATTCTTGGTGATCGTCACCGTCTTGTGCGTCAGGTTGCCGCTCGCATCCTCGAGCGTCACGGTGTAGAACTCGCTGGCATTGCTGCACTGGTAGTCGAAGGTGTAGCTGGCAGTGGTGGGAACCTCTTCGAACGGTGCAGCCTTCGCGTTCGTGGTGTGCACCCCGAACCAGGCCTTCACCGCGTTCGTGCTGCTCCAGGTGAAGGTGATCTGGCTGGTGGGGTTCGCATCCGTGCAGGTCGCCGCAGAGGGCGCGGTGAAGGTCGCGAACGTCGGCCCGGCCGGAGGCTGCGGGGAGGGCGCGGTGCTCGGCGTGGCGCTCGGTGACGGGCTGACGCTCGGCGAGGCGGAAGGGCTGGGGAGCGCGCTCGCTGACGGACTTGAGCTGACATCCGGTGTCGGGGCGGGCGGCCCGCCGAAGCCTCGAGCGAACAGCAGCGTCAGAAGCACGATGACCGCCACAAGCAGCAGCCCGCCGATGACCGACAACAGGATGATCATCGTCTTCGACTTCTTCTCCGGATTCCTCGGAGGGGTACCGCTCGTGCCGGGGGCAGCCGGCTGCGCGAATCGCTCGGTCGGGGCATCCGCCGCGTGCGGATCGAAGGCCTGTGTCGGAGTGTCGTCGCTCATGAATCCGCCCTCGGTCAGGTGAAGTCCGGTACGCCTGTTTCGAAGGAAATCATAGGGGAACGGATCCCGTGCGGGTAGCGCGAGGGCGGCTCAGGTCGCTCGGCTCTCGGCCGGGCTGTTCTCGTACCCACGGATGACCGGCTCGACCGCCGCGCGCAGGTACGGCTCCAGGTCCCCTCGCCCGGTTCCCGCCGCGGCCCACGACTGGACCCCGGCGATCGCGGCGCCGAGCGCGGCGTAGCCGGCGGCCTGCGCGGTGAGGGGATCCAGCCCGGACGTTCCGAGGTATCCGGCGATGATCCTGGCCTGCCGGGTGAAGCGGGCCAGCGCGGAGGCCTGGAGCTCGTGGACACTGCCGACCAGCTCGTGCTGGGTGAGGGCGAAGGGAACCCGGTCCGTCCCGAACTCACGCCCGACGGCGAGAATCGCCTGGAGCACGGTGCGCAGCGGCGAATCTCGTGCCGCACTTTCGCGCAACGTCCCGGCGAGCTGTTCGAGCGCCTCGTCGAGCTCGACCCAGAACACGTCGCTCTTGGTCGGAAAGTAGTTGAAGAAGGTGTTGCGGCTCACCCCGGCCCGCTGCGCGATCTCCTCGACCGTTGTTCCTGCGTAGCTGTTCTCCAGGAACAGTTCGAAGGCGGCATCCTGGAGCATTTCGCGCGACGAGGCAGGAGGCCGGCCACGCGCTGCCTGAGGTGCCATGAAGTCTCCCGGTGATTAAATGTACTGAGCCTATCTATTGTAGGCTGAGTGCCGAACCCCCCTCGAACTGAAAGTGATTGCATGTCGCCACGCGCCAACATCCTGAAGAAGATCGGCGGGGCGCTCACCGCTGTCGCCGTTGTCGCAGCGCTCGCCGGATGCGCCACACCGCAAGCCGGCGGGGAGAATACGATCACCTTCGCGATCGAGGGTGCGAACCTCAGCGCAGGGCACATGGACATCCACTCCACCCAGCTCGATGTCGGCGCCCTCGTGCTGCGGAACACCTTCGACTCCCTCGTCGCCCAGAACGCCGACGGCAAGTTCGTTCCGTGGCTCGCGAAGTCGTGGACGATCTCCGATGACGGACTGCACTACACCTTCCAGTTGCGCACCGACGTGAAGTTCCAGGACGGTGAGCCGTTCAACGCCGAGGCCGTGAAGGCGAACTTCGACCATGTCGTCGACCCCAAGACCGCATCGGCGCAGGCGGCGAGCCTCATCGGTTACGCGGAGGACGGTGGCTACTACATCGACACCGAGGTCGTCGGCGAGTTCGAAGTCCGGGTGAACTTCCGCCAGCCCTACGCGCCGTTCCTGCAGGGCGTCAGCCTCCCGCAGCTCGGCTTCTACTCCCCGAAAGTGCTGAAGGATCACGCCGATGACCTCAAGGCCGGCGGCCCCGGCATCACCGTGGGGACCGGTCCGTTCATCCTGAGCGAGTACACCCCGGATCAGGAGCTCGTCTTCACCGCGAACCCCGACTACAACTGGCCGGCGGAGGGCTCGAAGCAGCAGGGGCGCGCCGCGGCGGACAAGCTCGTGATCCGCATCCTGCCGGAGACCGCATCGCGGGTCGGAGCGCTCACGAGCGGTGAAGCGGATGTCGCCGCAGACTTCACGCCGAACATGGCCGACCAGGTCGGCAAGGACTTCGCCGTGCACTCGGTCGAGCTTCCCGGAATCCCCTATTCGCTCTACCTCAACGAGGGGCACGGCGTGTTCGCCGACCAGCGAGTGAGGGAGGCGTTCAGCCTCGGCTTCGACCTCCAGTCGGCCGTCGACAGCATCTACCTCGGACAATTCACGCGAGCCTGGAGCATCCTGGGTCCGACGACGCCGAACTCCTACGACGCCTCCCTCGAGGGCAGCTGGCCATTCGACCAGGCCAAGGCCAATTCCCTGCTCGACGCGGCGGGCTGGACCGGGCGCGACGCCGAGGGCTACCGCGTGAAGGACGGCAAGCGGCTCAGCGCGCGCTGGATCGCCTGGACGCCGATCCCTGACGACCATGCGAGCCTTGCCGACCTCATCCAGTCGAACCTGAAGGAGATCGGTTTCGAGGTCGTGCGCGACGTGCTCGAGCCGGCCCAGTACAACGAGGCGTACGGCCCACGGGACTTCGATCTGACCGACTGGAGCTTCTCGAGTCCTGACGCCGATGTCCTGCGCAGCCACCTGCACACCGGCGGATTCCAGAACGTCTCAACGGTGACGAAGCCGCAGGTGGACGAATGGCTCGACGCGGCCGTCGCCTCGAGCGATCCCGCGGTGCGCGAGGGGCTCTACAAGAAGATCCAGGACTGGAACGCGCAGCAGGTGCTCATCGTGCCGCTGTACGTGCCGTCGGAGATCACCGTCGCGAGCAAGAAGGTCACCGGGCTCACGTTCGACCTCTATGGTCGCGCGTTGTTCTACGGGGCCTCCAGCTCCGACGGCCAGTGAACTAGCGTTAGCGGATGACCGCAGCCAGACGTTCGCCCCGTCGGGCGGCGGTCATCCGGTTCGCCTCGCGCCTCGCGGTGCGCCTCGGCGGAGTGCTGCTCGTCGTCTGGGGCGCCGCGACGGCGGGCTTCATCGCCCTCCGGTTGATCCCAGGCGACCCGGTCGACGTCATGCTCGGGGTGCACGCCCAGGTCGGAGAGGGGGTCCGCGCCCAGATTCGCGCGGATTGGGGTCTCGACCAGCCCCCCGTCGTCCAGTACCTCGCCTACCTGGGGCGCCTCGCGCGGGGCGATCTCGGCCGGTCCTACCAACTCCGCAAGAGCGTCACCGACGTCATCGGGCAGCAGGCGCTTCCCACCATCCAGCTGACCGCACTGGCCCTGCTGTTCGCGCTCGTCCTCGCGCTGTGCGCCGCCCTGCTGGCCAGGGGCAGGCGTGCCAGGGCGCTGGTCTCGTTGCTCGAGCTGTTCGTCATCTCCTCTCCGACCTTCTGGATCGGCCTCGTGCTGCTCGCGGTGTTCGCGTTCCAGTTGAGGTGGTTCCCGGTCGCCGCGACCGGAGGCCTGCCGTCCCTCATCCTGCCCTCGCTCACCCTCGCGCTTCCGGTGGCCGGCATCATCAGCCAGGTGCTGCGCCAGGGGCTGGACGCCGCGGAGGCTCAGCAGTTCTCCACGACCGCCCGCGCTCGCGGGGTGGGCGCGGCGGGGCTCGTCCTGCGCCACGGTCTGCGGCATGCCGCAGCGGACAGCCTGACCCTGACCGGCTATCTGGTCGGCTCGCTGCTCGGTGGCGCCGTACTCGTGGAGACCGTGTTCGCGCGCCAGGGGCTCGGCGGGGTGGCGGTCCGCGCGATCGTCGGGAGGGATCTGCCCGTCGTGCTCGGTGTGATCGTCTACGCCGCCATCGTGTTCGCGCTCGTGAACCTGGCCGTCGACCTCCTGTACGAGCGGATCGACCCCCGGTTGCGCACCGCGGAGAGGCTGACTTCCGGGAGCGTGGTCGCGTGAGCGGGTTCACGGCGAGGCTGCCCCAGTCGTTCCGCCGCGCAGCCCCGGCCGGCGTCGTTGCGGCCGGCATCGTCCTCGCCCTCCTGCTGGTCGCGGCGCTCGCCCCATGGCTGCTCACCGGGCTGAGCCCGCTGCACACGGATGCCGCCGCTTCACTGCAGGGGCCGAGCGCGGCACATCCCTTCGGCACCGACCAGTCCGGGCGAGACGTGTTCGCCCGTGTCGTGCACGGGGCCGGCTACTCTCTCGTCGTCGGGCTCGGCGCCACCGCAATGGCGCTCGTGGCAGGAGTCGTGATCGGGATCGCCTCCGGCCTCGCCCCACGCGCCATCGATGGAGTGCTCTCGCGCGCGATCGAGATCCTCATGGCGTTCCCCGAGTTCCTGCTCGCCCTCATCGTGATCGCCGTCGTCGGCACCGGCGAGGCGAGCATCATCACTGCGGTCGCCCTCGCGGCGGTGCCGGCCTACGCGAGAGTCGCCCGCGTGCAGACGATGGTCGTCAGCCGGGCGGGCTACGTGCGCGCGGCACGCTCGCTGGGCGTCCGTCCCCTCGGCACCATAGTGCGGCACGTGCTGCCGAACACGCTCGGCCCGTTGCTCGTGATGGCCACGATCGGCGTGGGAACGGCGATCGTGTCGGCGGCGGGCTTGAGCTTTCTCGGACTCGGGCCGAAGCCGCCGACCCCGGAGTGGGGCGTGATCCTCTCCGAGGGCAGGAACTTCCTCGCTACCGCCTGGTGGATCGCGGTGTTCCCCGGCCTCACGATCACCGCCACGGTGATCGCCACGAGCACGCTCGGCCGCTACCTTCAGGCGCGCAGCGCGGGGAGGAACTCATGAGCGCGCCGTACGTCTCGGTTCGCGACCTGCGCGTGCGGTTCCCCGATGCGCAGGCCGAGGCGGTGGCGGGCGTGTCCTTCGAGGTGGCGCCGGGCGAGTGCCTGGCGCTCGTCGGAGAATCCGGCTCCGGCAAGACCATGACCGCGCTCGCGCTGCTCGGCCTCGTTCCGCCTGAGGCCCGGATCTCGGCCGAGGAGCTCGTGGTGACCGGTGTCGACACCGCCGGCTTCCGGGACCGGGACTGGCGCGGCATCCGGGGCGGCCGTGTCGGGCTCGTGAGCCAGGATGCGCTCATCTCCCTCGACCCGCTGCGCCGCGTCGGCAGGGAGGTCGCCGAGGTGATCGAAATACAGGAGTCGGGGGTGAGCCGCGTCGAGCTCGGGCAGCGGGTGATTGAAGCACTGACCCAGGCGGCAGTGCCGACTCCTGCACTTCGCGCGCGGCAGTATCCGCACGAGCTGTCCGGGGGACTGAGGCAGCGGGCGCTCATCGCCTCGGCGGTCGCCGGCCGGCCTGGGCTGCTCGTGGCCGACGAGCCGACGACCGCACTCGACTCGATCGTGCAGGCGCAGATCCTGCGGCTTCTCGGGGAGCTCAAGGAATCTGGACTCGCACTCCTGCTCGTGAGCCACGACCTGACCGTCGTGGAGAGGCTCGCCGATCGCATCGCGGTCATGAAGGACGGCGAGATCGTCGAGACCGCCGCCGCGGCCACCCTTCTCGGCTCGCCCCGGCATCCGTATACCCGGATGCTGCTGTCCGCCGTGCCGGGGCCGCGCGAGGAGCCGCAACGAGCCGGCGGTGCCGTTGTACTCAGCGCCAGGGGGCTCGTCAAGGCGTACCGGCACCCCGGCGGGAGAGTTCTGCGCGCGGTGGATGAGGTGTCACTCGAGCTGCGTGCCGGGACGACGCTCGGAGTGGTGGGAGAGTCCGGCTCCGGCAAGAGCACGCTCGCGCGACTGCTGATGGCGATGGAATCGCCGGATGCCGGAACCGTGCAGCTCGATGGGCAGGAGTGGTCGTCGCTTCCCGAGCGACGAAGGAGGGGGCGCCGTGGGCGGATCCAGCTCATCGACCAGGACCCGTTCGGATCCTTCGACCCGCGCTGGAGCGTGCGGAGGATTCTCGCGGAGGCGGTCGCCCTCGATACTTCGCAGCGGCAGGCCGCGTTGCCGCGCATTCGCGAGTTGCTGCACCAGGTCGGCCTGTCCGAGGAACTGCTTCGCCGGCGACCGCATCAGCTCTCCGGCGGTCAGAGGCAGCGGGTCGCGATCGCGCGGGCCCTCGCGCGCCGGCCGGAGATTCTGGTCTGCGATGAGCCGGTGTCGGCGCTCGACGTGTCCGTGCAGGCGCAGGTGCTCGAACTGCTCACCTCGCTCCAGGAGCGACTCGGCCTCTCGATGGTCTTCGTCTCGCACGACCTCGCGGTGATCGCTCAGCTGAGCGACGAGATCCTGGTGATGAGGGATGGCGTGGCTGTCGAGCAGGGAGGCGCCGCGGAGGTTCTGGCCGACCCCGCCCATCCGTTCACGCGAGAGCTGCTCACCGCAACTAATTTGATCTAGTGCAACTAGAACAATAGAATATGTTCGTGCTCATCAGAATCGACCCGTCATCCGGCGTGGCATTGTTCGACCAGCTCGCGGGGAGCCTCCGCGCGTCGGCGATCGCCGGCACGCTCTCGGTCGGTGAGCGCCTGCCGTCTGCGCGTGAACTCGCCGACTCGCTCGACATCAACGTTCACACCGTGCTGCGCGCGTACCAGGTACTGCGGGATGAGGGTCTCATCGAGCTGCGCCCGGGGCGCGGGGCGATCGTGACGGGCCGCCCATCCGGGAGCTACGAGTCGCTCAACGCGGCCGTCGCCGTTGTCATCGACGAGGCCCGCAAGCTCGACATCGCGCCACCAGCCCTTGCAGCACTGATCAGAGAGGCCTATCAATGACCAAGAGTTCGGATGTCGGCGAGCGGCAGGCGAAATCCACGAGAGCGAAGGTCGTCGTCATCGGCGGACTGGTTCCCGTAGCCATCGGTGTGATCGCCACTGTTCTCATGCTCACCTGGCTGCCGGACCTTCCCGACCCGATCGCGGTCCACTGGGGCGGTGCCGGCGCCGACGGTTTCGGGCCCGCTCTCCCCTTCGCGCTCCTGCCTGCGCTCACCGCCCTGATCGTCGGTGGAGGCGCAGTTTCCATGGCGTGGAGGCCGAGCGCTTCTGGTCGGCTCGGCTGGAACCAGAAGATCGTGGTCGTCATGAGCGTCTGGCTCTCCACGCTCATCAGCGGAGGATTCGGGGCCGGTGTCGCAATGCAGCGGGGACTCGCGGACGCCCGGGAGTCACCGGGAGTCGGCACGTCTCTCGCGCTGGCTGCGGCAATCGGAATCCTGCTGGCCGCCGCCGCCTGGTTCATCCTCCCGCGGGGCGAGTCGGTCGACGAGCCGGGGGCCGCTGCACGGCCCGTGGATGTTCGGGGCGAGGAGCGCGTGTCGTGGTCGAAGAGCGCCAGAATCGGAACCACGCCGATGCTCCTTATCGGACTGGTCATCGTCGTAGCGCTCGCGACAGTGGTCGCGAGCGTGCTCGCGTCACCGACGTGGACCCTGCACGGCACTGTCACCATAGCCGTGGTCGCCGCACTGGCAGTCACGAGTTTCTGGTGGCGGGTGTCGGCCGATCGCCGCGGGTTCATCGCGAAAGGGCTCCTGGGGTGGCCACGCAAACGCATTTCCCTGGACAGGATCCGTTCAGTGAGGGTCGTCGAAGTCCACCCGACCCGCGACTTCGGCGGCTGGGGCTGGCGCTGGGCGGGCGACGGCCGCAGCGGCATCGTGCTCTTCTCCGGCCAGGGAATTGAAGTGACACAACTCAACGGAAAGCGGTTCGTCGTCACGGTCGAGGACGCGAAGACGGGCGCGGGCGTGCTGGCGGCACTCCTGGCCAGGAGGTCGCGCTCCTAGAGGCTCCTCAGTGCAGGACATTCCGGTGTTCCAGACGGCCTGTGCCCCAGTGGTACCGGCGGGGCAGGATGTCCTGCACAACATCATGGGGCGGGGGCGGTATCCTTGGGGCAGAGGCACCGATCCGGCTATCACCGGGGAGCCTTCGGAAGAACAGCGCGCTGGAGCTAAAAGCGAAGGTCATTTCTGGCCTTCGCCGCGACGCCGGCGCCGACCGCCGTCTCGGCGGTCGGTCAGCCGCCCAGTAGAACCGAACGGTTAGGTCCGTCACAGCCTGCAACGAGTGGCACTTCGCCGGTCGAGGAGCGCGCAGCGCGCATCGAGACCGTCAGGTGCAAGCGAGGTGGTACCGCGGCATCCGTCGTCCTCGTGTTGATGCAGACACGAGGAATGAGACCGAATGACCTACCCGCGCCGCTCCGAGGGTGAGCCTGCCGAGCCGCTGAATCCGAGCCCGCGTTTCCCGGAGCTCGAGGAGCGCATCCTGGCCTTCTGGGAGCAGGACGACACGTTCCGCGCATCCATCGCCCAGCGTGAGGGCGCAGAGGAGTGGGTCTTCTACGACGGACCGCCCTTCGCCAACGGGCTCCCGCACTACGGCCATCTGCTCACCGGCTACGCGAAGGACCTGTTCCCGCGCTTCCAGACCATGCGCGGCAAGCAGGTGCACCGCCGGTTCGGCTGGGACACCCACGGGCTGCCCGCCGAACTCGAGGCGGAGCGCCAGCTCGGCATCACCGACAAGAGCCAGATCGAGGAGATGGGCATCGCGGCGTTCAATGCCGCCGCGCGGGAGTCGGTGCTGCGCTACACGAAGGAGTGGGAAGAGTACGTCACGAGGATGGCGCGCTGGGTCGACTTCGAGAACGACTACAAGACGCTCGATGTGACGTTCATGGAGAGTGTGATCTGGGCGTTCAAGCAGCTCTGGGACAAGGGCCTCGCCTACGAGGGGTACCGCGTCCTCCCGTACTGCTGGCGGGACCAGACGCCGCTCTCCAATCACGAGCTGCGGATGGATGACGACGTCTACAAGCCGCGCCAGGACCAGACGGTGACCGTGACGTTCCCGCTCGACGGGGCCAGGGCAGAGGCGCTCGGTCTCACCGGAGTTCTCGCTCTCGCCTGGACGACGACCCCATGGACCCTTCCGACGAACCTCGCGCTCGCGGTCGGCCCTGACATCGAGTACTCGGTCGTTCCATCCGGCGCGCTCGTCG
This sequence comes from Terrimesophilobacter sp., assembly GCA_036565765.1. Lineage (GTDB taxonomy): Bacteria > Actinomycetota > Actinomycetes > Actinomycetales > Microbacteriaceae > Terrimesophilobacter. The sequence goes on along the minus strand of DATCXP010000018.1, from coordinate 1,643 downwards.
ACGCTCCGGCCGAATACCTGCTCGCCACGGACACGATCGCGGCCCACGCGAAGGAGCTCGGCTACGCTTCCGGTGCCGACGCCCTCGCCGCAGTCAGGAGGACCGTGCTCGGTGGGGAACTCGAGGGCGTGCGCTACGACCGCCTGTGGGACTTCTACGCCGACACCGACGCTTACGGGACGCAGAACGCCTGGCAGATCCTTGTCGCGGACTACGTCGCAACCGGGGAGGGCACCGGCATCGTGCACCAGGCGCCGGCCTACGGCGAGGACGACCAGGTCGTCTGCGCCGCCGCAGGCATCCCGGTCATCCTCTCGGTCGATGACGGAGGCAGGTTCCTGCCGGAGATCGAGGGTGTCGCGGGGATGCAGGTGTTCGACGCGAACCCCGTGCTCATCAAGCAGCTTCGCGCCATCGGCCGCCTGCTCAAGGTCGCGAGCTACGAGCACAGCTATCCGCACTGCTGGCGCTGCCGCAACCCGCTCATCTACAAGGCGGTGTCGAGCTGGTTCATCAAGGTGCCGGAGTTCCGCGACCGCATGGGCGAACTCAACCAGGAGATCACCTGGGTGCCGGAGAACGTCAAGGACGGCCAGTTCGGCAAATGGCTGAGCAACGCCCGCGACTGGTCGATCTCCCGCAACCGCTACTGGGGCTCGCCCATCCCGGTGTGGAAGAGCGACGACCCCGCCTACCCGCGCATCGACGTGTACGGGTCGCTCGACGAGCTCGAGCGCGACTTCGGGGTTCGTCCCACCGACCTGCACCGGCCGTTCATCGACGAGCTCACGCGGCCGAATCCGGATGACCCGACCGGCAAGTCGACCATGCGCCGCATCACCGACGTGCTCGATGTCTGGTTCGACTCCGGGTCGATGCCCTACGCGCAGGTGCACTACCCGTTCGAGAACCGCGAGTGGTTCGACTCTCACAGTCCAGCCGACTTCATCGTCGAATACATCGGCCAGACCCGCGGCTGGTTCTACGTGATGCACGCGCTCTCCACCGCGATCTTCGACCGGCCGGCGTTCAGAACCGTTCTGAGCCACGGCATCGTGCTCGGCAGCGACGGCCAGAAGATGTCGAAGTCGCTGCGCAACTATCCGGATGTCTCCGAGGTGTTCGACCGGGACGGCGCCGACGCCATGCGCTGGTTCCTCATGTCGAGCTCGGTCATCCGCGGCGGGAACCTGGTCGTGACGGAGGAGGGCATCCGCGGCGGGGTCCGCGAGTTGCTCCTGCCGCTGTGGAGCACGTACTACTTCTTCACGCTGTATTCGAATGCCGCTTCCGACACCGGCTACGAAGCCACCTGGCGCACCGACTCGGACGACATCCTGGACCGGTACATCCTCGCTAAGACCCGGCGTCTGATCCACGATGTGACCGCCGACCTGGACGCTCTTGATTCACCGATGGCCGCGGCCAAGCTTCGGGACTTCGCCGATGTGCTCACCAACTGGTACGTGCGACGCAGTCGCGACAGGTTCTGGGTCGGCGACGACACTCGCGCCTTCGACACCCTCTACACGGTGCTGGAAACAGTCACCAGGGTCGCCGCGCCGTTCCTCCCTCTGGTTACCGAAGAGGTCTGGAAGGGGTTGACCGGCGGTCGCAGCGTGCACCTGACCGATTGGCCGGAC
>DATCXP010000016.1:0-2762 GCA_036565765.1 Terrimesophilobacter sp. | reverse complement strand
GCCAACGCCGCTCCCGCTCCGATGTCCCAGCCGCTGAACTCGTCCCGCCCCGGCGACGGCGTCGCGGCCTCGTCGGAGCGGGCGGTGTCGCCCGTGGACATCCCGGCGGGGATCGTCGATGATGCCCTACGACCCGACGGCGCAGTCGGAGGAATCAAGGATGTGGTCGGCGACGTCGGGGATGCCGTCGGCGGAGTCGTCGGTGGGGTCGTCGGCGGCGCAACCGATCTCCTCGGCGGAGTCGTCGGACTGATCACGGGGGACAGCACGCCGCCGGAGGGGCACACCGCTCCTGGCGGGATCATCGGGACGGATGTCTCTCTGAGCCTCGCGGGCACCGGCACCCCTGGAGCCCACCTCTCACTGCAGGCGGCGGGGCAGGTGTACGCGACGACGACGGTCGATGCCCGTGGACGCTTCGTGCTCAACGTCACAGCGCTTCCGGCTGGTCTGACGACGCTCGACCTCGTACAGTCCGTCGACCGAGGCTACCTGCTCGGCACGCTGGGTCTCAGCGCCCTGCTCGGGCAAGTCGACAAATTGATCGACGCCTTGATCCAGCCCCTTGCGCTCAGCTCCGACGGGGACTCGCCGATCGCGATTCGGCTGCTCAGTTAGGGCGCGAAAAGTTTTTCGAGAATCCGCGTCATAGACCGGTACCCGGATGGTCTCTCATGACAGAGAGGACACATCAGGGGGATGTGAACCGGGGGGTTAATGACGCCGGCGGCTTTTCGGGTACAGCCGCCGGCGTCTTCTCTGTCCGCTGATGTGACGCTGAGATCGCACTGGATCAGGACCGGTGCGGAGGGTTCGAGCTACGGCTTGCCCCGCATGATCGCCTGCTTCACCTCGGCGATCGCCTGGGTGACCTGGATGCCGCGCGGGCAGGCATCCGTGCAGTTGAAGGTCGTGCGGCAGCGCCAGACGCCCTCCTGGTCGTTCAGGATGTCCATGCGCACCTGGGCGCCCTCGTCGCGGGAGTCGAAGATGAAGCGGTGCGCGTTCACGATCGCGGCCGGGCCGAAGTACTGCCCGTCGGTCCAGAACACCGGGCAGCTCGAGGTGCACGCGGCGCACAGGATGCACTTCGTGGTGTCGTCGAACCGGGCGCGCTGCTCAGGGCTCTGCAGGCGCTCCTTGCCATCCTTCGGCTTGCTGGACGCCATCAGGAACGGCTGAACCTCGCGGAAGCTGTCGAAGAACGGCTCCATGTCGACGATGAGGTCCTTCTCCAGTGGGAGGCCCTTGAGTGCCTCGACGTAGATCGGCTGGGAGACGTCGAGATCCTTGAGCAGCGTCTTGCAGGCGAGACGGTTGCGGCCGTTGATGCGCATCGCATCGGAGCCGCACACGCCGTGGGCGCAGGAGCGGCGGAACGCGAGGGAGCCGTCCAGTTCCCACTTGATCTTGTGCAGCGCGTCGAGCACCCGGTCGGTCCCGTGCATCTGAAGGTCGTAGTCCACCCAGCGCGGTTCCTCGTCCACCTCTGGATCGAATCGTCGGATGATCATCGTCACCGTGAATGTCGGAACAACCTCATGGGCGATAGGGCCCTGCTTCTCGATCACGTCGGGACTCATCAGTACTTTCTTTCCGTCGGCTGGTAGTTCGTGACCACCACGGGTTTCCAGTCGAGCTTGATGTGGTCGTCCGCCTCGGCCGACTCCGGGTCACCCGTGAGATAGGCCATGGTGTGCACCATCAAATTCTTGTCGTCACGCTTCGGGTAGTCCTCGCGCATGTGCGCGCCGCGGCTCTCCTTGCGGTTGCGCGCCGAGTACACGAGCACTTCGGCCAGATCGAGAAGGAAGCCGAGTTCCACGGCCTCGAGCAGGTCGGTGTTGAACCGCTTGCCCTTGTCCTGCACCGCGATGTTGCGGTAGCGCACACGCAGCTTCTTGATGAGGTCTCCGACCTCGCGCAGCGAGTCGTCGGTGCGGAACACCTGGGCGTTGCGGTCCATGGCGTCCTGCAGTTCCTTGCGGATGGCGGCGATGCGCTCGGTACCGTCCCCCCCGCGCACGTGGTCGAGCAGCTGGCGCACGCCGGCAGCGGGATCGTCCGGCAGCGGAACCCAGTCGGCGTCCTTCACGTACTCGACGGCATTGCGGCCGGCGCGCTTGCCGAACACATTGATGTCGAGCAGTGAGTTCGTGCCGAGCCGGTTCGCGCCGTGCACGCTCACACAGGCGCACTCGCCTGCTGCGTACAGTCCCGGCACGGTCTCGGTGTTGTTGCGCAGCACCTTGGCGTCGATCGTCGTCGGGATGCCGCCCATCGCATAATGCGCGGTCGGCAGCACAGGCACCGGCTCTGTATACGGCTCGACGCCGAGGTAGGTGCGGGCGAACTCGGTGATGTCCGGTAGTTTCGCGTCGATCACCGCGGGCTCGAGGTGGGTGATGTCGAGGTAGACGTAGTCCTTGTACGGGCCGGCGCCTCGACCCTCACGGATCTCGGTCGCCATCGACCTGGCGACGATGTCGCGTGGGGCGAGGTCCTTGATGGTCGGGGCGTAACGCTCCATGAAGCGCTCGCCCTCGCTGTTGCGCAGGATCGCGCCCTCACCGCGGGCGGCCTCCGAGAGCAGGATGCCGAGTCCGGCGAGGCCGGTCGGGTGGAACTGGAAGAACTCCATGTCCTCGAGGGGGAGGCCCTTGCGCCAGATGATGCCGACGCCGTCGCCGGTGAGCGTGTGGGCGTTGGAGGTCGTCTTGAAGACCTTGCCGAAGCCGCCGGTGGCCAGCACGACGGCCTTG
>DATCXP010000129.1:0-4791 GCA_036565765.1 Terrimesophilobacter sp. | reverse complement strand
AGCTACACGGCTTCGATGCCGGGAATCGGCGCCACCTGCGACATGAACCGCCGCACATTCTCGTCCACGATGATGTCACTCGGCCGCAGCGGACGGGTGAGGTACAGTCCGTCGAGCTCGGTAATACGGCTGAGGGCCACGTAGGTCTGACCCGGCGCGAACGACCGCTGCCCGAGATCCACGATCGCGCGATCGTAGGTCTTGCCCTGCGACTTGTGGATCGTGACCGCCCAGGCGAGCCGCAGCGGGAATTGCTGGAACTCGGCAACGATGTCCCGGGTGAGTCGCTTGGTCGCCGCCGAGTAGGAGTACTTGTACTTCTCCCAGGTGGCCGGCTCGACCTCGTGCACCTCCCCGTCGACCTCGACGAACACCGTCGAGGTGATCTTCCGCACGGTTCCGACCGTTCCGTTGACCCAGCGCTGATCACTGTCGTTGCGCAGGAACATCACGCGTGCGCCGACCTTGAGCTCGAGCACTTCATCCGCCGGATACGCCCGCCCCCCGAAATCACCCGTGATCTCTGCCTTGGCGGTGAGCACCCTTCCCGGCAGCTTCGCAAGCTCCGCGGCGTTGATCCGGTTGACCGTGTCGTTGCGGGTCGCGAGGGTGATCGCATTCTCGGACGGCGCAGGTCGGGCCCCGGTCTCGTTCAGCTTCCCGGCGATCTCCGCGGTCACCGTGCCGTGCCGCACGGCGTTGAGCATCGCCTTGAACTCCTCCTCGTGCTGGCGGTGAATCGTGTTGAGCTCGAAGATGCGCAGATCCGTTTCGTCCCAGACCTTCGCGTCGAAAAACCACATCGAGCGGTACTGATCCTCGAAAAAGGCGCGCTCATCCGCGTCGCCCGGAACCGGCGCGAGTTGGTACGGGTCGCCGAACAGCACGAGCTGAACACCGCCGAAGGCCTCCTGCGTCCGCTGCCGGGCCTGGCGGAGGCTGCGGTCGATCGCGTCGAGCAGGTCGGCGTTGACCATCGACACCTCGTCGATCACGAGCGTGTCGATCGTGTTGAGAAGCTTGCGCAGGTCGCCGTTCTGCACGATGTCGTGATCGGCGATGACCCCGATCGGCAGACGGAACAGCGAGTGGATGGTCTGCCCGCCGACATTGAGCGCGGCGACCCCGGTCGGCGCGGCGATGACGAGCTGCTTCGAGGTGTTCCAGGACAGGTGGTTCAGAAGCGTCGACTTGCCGGTTCCGGCCCGGCCGGTGACGAACAGGTTGTCCCTCGTGCCCTCGATGGTCTCGAACACGGCGGCCTGCTCGGCAGAGAGCTCAAGCGCACTCACGATTGTCCTTCGCTTTCGGATGCCGGCCCAGGCGTGTCGGCCCGGCATCCAATCTATCGCCTCGGGCCCGCCTGCCCGTCGGTCTGTGCACAGCAGCGCCAGCCTAGGATTGTGGCATGGTGCCGCCCGCCGAGGAGAGATCTCCCCGCCCGTTGAAGCACACCATTGTCATCTGGCTCGTGCTGCTGTGCGCTCTCGTCGGGGCGTTCGCGGCAACGGTCCTCGCCCTCAACGCGACCCTGTACAGCGCGGGCGGTTTCGTCGGGTCCTACCTGAGCGCGCTCGAGCGCCACGATGTCGACGAGGCCCTCAGAACCCCCGGCGTGCTCGGGGTGAGCGATGCGAGCAGGGAGCTGCTCACGCCCGCGGCCCTCGGCAAGCTCAACGACGGACGTCTGCTCTCCGACGACGACATGGGGGACGGGTTCCACGTCGTCACCTTCGAGTACCGGCTCGACGGCACCTTGCTGCAGAGCACCTTCCAGGTCCAGCACACCGGAACTGAGCTCGGCTTCTTCTCCCGGTGGGCGTTCGCGCAGAGCCCGGTCGGTGTCCTTCAGGTTCTGCCCCTGCACGACGCGGCGTTCGAGGTGAACGGGGTGAAGCTCCGCTCCGAGGGCGGACCGGATGTCGTGGCGAGCTACCAGGTGCTGACCCCCGGCCGATTCCAGGTGACCCACCATTCCGACTTCCTCACTGCCGAGCCGGTAGTGATCGCCGTGACACAGGGCAGCAGCGTCGTTCCGGTCGAGCTCGACATCCAGGCCAACAGTGCGTTCGTGGCGAAGATGCAGGAGCAGGTGGACGGATTCCTCGACGAGTGCACCACGTCGACGGTGCTCTTCCCCACCGACTGCCCGTTCGGCCAGGAACTGTCCAACCGGGTCGAGGGCACGCCGAAATGGTCGATGGCCCGCTACCCCGCGATCACCATCGAGCCGGGGAACCTGCCGGGAACCTGGGTGATTCCGGATGCCCAGGGCGCCGCCCACCTGAAGGTCGACGTGCGCTCCCTGTTCGACGGGACGCTGTCGACGTTCGATCAGGACGTGCAGTTCGCGCTGCGCTGGGTCATCAGCTTCGATGGCGACAAGGTCGACATCCAGGCGGAGTAGTCGACTCCGGCGCTCTGCTACGGCCGCTTCTGGAGCTTCGCGAGCATCTCGTTGTACCTGGCCAAATCGGCATCCCCGTCGCGGTCGGCCTTGCGGTCGAGCCGCCTCGCGAGCATGGTGTCGCTCCTGGCCCACATGATGACCACCGTGATCGCAAGCGCGAGGGTGGGGATTTCGCCGATGCTCCAGGCGATGCCCCCACCGGTCTGCTGGTCGACGATCGCGCTGGGACCCCACGGGCGCCCCATCGCGCCGTACCAGTCGGCCAGCAGCAGCCCGGTTCCGGTCATCAGGGTGAGACCGAAGAACGCGTGGAAGGCCATGGTCCCGAGCAGCACGATCAGGCGCATCGGATACGGGGCGCGGTAGGGCATCGGGTCGACGCCGATGAGCGTCGAGACGAACAGGTACCCGCTGATCAGGAAGTGCACGATCATGAAGGTGTGCCCGATGTGGTCCTCCGCCGCCCAGCGGAACAGCGGGGAGTAGTAGAACACCCACAGCGAGCCCGCGAAGAACACCGCTGCGACGATCGGGTTCGCGAAGACCGTGGCCAGGCGCGAGTGGACGGCGAGGAGGATCCACTCCCGCGGCCCTCGGCTGCCATCCGTTCTCTTGCGGATCGTGCGCAGGGCGAGCGTGATCGGCGCCCCGGGTACGAGCAGCACGGGGATCGCCATCCCGAGCACCATGTGGGCGAGCATGTGCACGCTGAAGAGGTACTTCTCGTAGACGTTCACCCCGCCGTTCGTGATGTAGAACAGCGCGGCGAGACCGAGGAGCCACAGCACGGTGCGCAGGATCGGCCAGTGGTCGCCGCGTCGGTGCAGTCGCCAGACGCCGGCGAGGTAGAAGAACGCGAGGAATGCGATGATGACGACCCACAGGATGTCGAGTCGCCACTCGGTCAGGAACCGGATGGGCGTCAGCTCCGGTGGGAGCGGCTCGGTGGTGAGAATGGAGGCCGGCGTTGTCGTCAGGGGCTCCTGCGGAACGGGCGGCTTCGTGCGTGCGAGTGCCGCCGCGACGCCGGAGGCGATACCCATGAACGCGAGCTCCGCGGAGACCAGCCACCAGAAGTAGCCGCGACCGCCGTTGCCCTTCCGCTGCATCCGGTCGATGATGAAGCGTCGCTGCACGACGCCGAACAGTCCGAGCGCGCCGAGGGCGAGCACCTTGACGATCACGAGGATCCCGTAGGGCGTGAGCAGCGCGGCGAAGGTTCCGACCCGCAGCGCCGCATTGACCGTGCCGGATGCCGCAACGACGACGAAGCAGATCAGGGCGAGAGAGGAGTAGCGGGCGAGTACGACGCCGATGCGGCCGTTCTCGAGGCTGCGCCGCGTGAACACGAGGGTCAGCAGCCCGCCCAGCCAGATCGCCACGAACACGAGGTGGAGGCCGAGGCTGCTCACGGCGGCGTCGTGCCCGGCCGCCCCGGCGGAGTGCCCGTTCAGCGCCATCGGGACGAGCCCGACCGCCGCGAGCACCGTGACGAAAACGAGGGCGGTGTGGTTGCGGGTCGCGAAGCACAGCACCGTCACGACAGCGGGGATGAGTGTGCTCGCGAGTGCTGCCTGCCCCACGCCGAAGTTCGTGAGGAAGCTCCCGAACAGCTGGCCGAAGCTGTCGTCGAGGCTGAACGGCTGAAGCGAGACACTCAGGTAGGTGAGGAACCCGGTCGCTGCGGCTGCCACCGTCCAGAACGCGGCGGCGCCTGCGGCGAAGTCGACGGTCACGGCGAACTCGGGCTCCGAGCGGCTGAGTGCGAAGCAGACCAGCACGAGCGCGCCGATCGTGCCCGCCGCACCGATGTTGAACAGTAGCTGAGCGATCGGGAGTCCGAACCGGACCACCGGACCGGGATCCGCGAACGGCGGCGCGGCCGCTCCTCCGCCGAACTGGAGGGCGATGAGAAGGGACAGCAGCGCGACGACCAGCAGCAGGGCCGGCCCGGCGATGCGAACAAGCCTTGGCACGCATCCAGCCTAGGCGTGCGCGATCGGGAGTCGCTCGTTAAACGGATGAGGGGCACGACGCCTCAGCGTCGCACCCCTCATCGCGGGTTGACCTAGCCCTTTGCGGCAGCCTTGAGCTTGCTGCCGGCGCTCACCTTCGCGCCATAGCCTGCGGCGATCTGGATGGCCTCACCCGTTGAGGGGTTGCGTCCTGCACGAGCCGCGCGGTGGGTGCGCTCGACCGAGAGCCAGCCGGGGATCGTGACCTTGACTCCATTGCCAACGGACTTGGCGAGGGTGTGGAACAGTGAGTCGAGCACGCCATTCACGGCGGCCTGGCTCTGACCGGACTCTGCGGCAATGGCCGCGACGAGTTCGGTACGGTTTAGTGACTTGTCAGCCATTGAGAGTCCTCCTCGGACGTCG
>DATCXP010000234.1:0-5792 GCA_036565765.1 Terrimesophilobacter sp. | reverse complement strand
CGGGAAGACGATCTCGGATCGCTTCCTCGAGATCGGATACATGAAGTCGTTCGGCCCTCCCGAGGACCACGAGTATCCGTTCACGACCGTCGACGATGTCATCAACCTGACGGTGCCGCTCTGGTATGCCAGGGAGAAGGGCGATGAGGAGCTCACGGCCGCGTCGATCGCCGCCATCCACGTCATCGCCGAAGGGCTCATCCGGCCGGACGGGTCCACCGGCCAGGTGCTGCTGTTCGACGAAGACCGCATCCCGAGCGGGATCGACACCTACCAGGGCTACTCGCCGGAGGGCTGCTGGTCCCGAGGACAGGCCTGGGGGATCTACGGGTTCGCGACGGTCTACCGGCAGACCGGCGATGCGCGATTCCTGGAGATCGCCCAGTCGATGGCCGACTACTGGATGGATCGGGTTCAGGATGATCCTTCCCCGATCTGGGACTTCGACCTGCCCGCATCCGAGCCGCGTGTGAGGGACAGTTTCGCGGCGGCCCTTGCCTATGCGGGACTGCTCGAGCTCGCGGAGGCCAGCGGTGACGAGCGCCGGGCGGAGCTGCGCTCCTACACGAGGCACATGCTCGAGGCGCTTGCGACCAAGTATGTGATCGGCAAGCCGCGAGGCCACGGGATCGTCGCCGGCGCCGCCCTTGACGTTCCGCACGAGCACGGCATCAACGCGTCCGTCATCGTCGGCGACAGCTACTTCACCGAGGCGGTCTGGCGTCTCACGGCGAGCGATCGGCGTTCGATCCCGCCCCGCCTGGTTCCCGCCTGATGCCCTCGATCCGACCGCAACGAACCGATTCACGAGAACTCCTGAGAGAGGTACCACAATGACAGCGCAGGGGACCCTGGAGGCCATCGCCTCGTCACGGGTCGTAGCAATAGTGCGTGAGGGTTCGGCCGACGCCGCCAGGCGGGAGGTGGAGAAGCTCGTCGAGGCGGGCATCCGAGTGGTCGAAGTGTCACTGTCCACGCCCGGTGCGCTCGAGGTGGCGCGGTGGATGGCGGACGAGATGGATGCCGAAGGGCTTCACTTCGGCGTCGGGACGGTGCTGACGACGCGGGACGTCGAAGAGGCCGCGGCGACCGGGGCGTCGTTCATCGTGAGCCCGATCAGCCGATCCGGTCTGATCTCCACCTGCAAGGATCTCGGCCTCGTGAGCATCGTCGGCGCGATGACGCCGACCGAGTGCGTCGTCGCCTCCGACGCGGGGGCGGACCTGCTCAAGCTGTTCCCGGCGAATATGTGGACGCTCGATGCGCTGAAGGGGCTTCTGCAGGCGCTTCCGGGACTGCGGCTCGTGCCGACCGGCGGCATCACCCTCTCGAACGCCGACACCTGGCTCGATGCCGGGGCGGTCGCGGTCGGAATGGGAAGCGCCCTGCGCACGACGGGGCCGGTCGGGCAGCTTCGCGAGGCTCTTCGGGCCCTCGCCCTGGCCGGTTCCGGCGGGCAGCGGTGACCGATCCGGTGCTCCTCGGTGTGGACTGGGGCAGCAGCCGACTCCGCGGCTACGCCGTGGCCGCCGATGGCGGGATCCTCGAGACGGCCCACAGCGATGCGGGCATCCTGCTGGCCGACCGCGCCGACCTGGCCGGCGCGCTGGCCGCCCTCCTCGGCGACTGGAGCACGCGGTGGCCGCACGCACCCATCGTGGCATCGGGGATGGTCGGAAGCCGAAACGGTCTGAAGGAGGTCGCGTACGTCGGAACGCCTGCCCGCGCCGAGGATGTGCGAAACGGCATGGAGGTCGTCGACGTCGGCGGTGTGCCGGTCGCCATCGTGCCGGGCCTGGTTCACCGCGGGGAGTCCGGCGTGGACGTCATGCGTGGGGAGGAGACCATCCTGTTCGGCTGCGCGGCAGGGACCGGCACGGTCGTGCTGCCCGGTACGCACAGCAAGTGGGCGACGGTCGACGGTGGCCGGGTCACGGAATTCTGCACCTTCGCAACGGGCGAGCTCTTCGACTCCCTGCTGCACTCCGGCTCGCTGCGCGAGCTGCTGCCGGCCGAAGCCGGCCATGACGCGAAAGCCTTCCGCGACGGCGTGCACCGCGGTCTCGAGTCGAGCGGGATCCTGCACGACTACTTCGCTGTGCGGGCCGAGGTTGTGTCCGGCGGCGCCTCAGCCGCCGGCATCCCGTCCCGACTGTCCGGCCTTCTTATCGGTCACGAGATCGCGGAGGCGCTCGGCCGGTCGCTTCTCGCGCCGGGCGAGCCGATCACGATCGTCGGCGATGGGGCGCTCGTCGAACGCTACGGCGACGCGGTGGGGATCGCCGGCCTGACCGCGACCGTGCTGCCCGCTGTGCCGTGTCTCGCGCGTGGTTGGCTTCTTCTCGCGAACGACCTCCCGAGAAGGGAGTCGTGAATGCCCACTGACGAGGATGAGCCGGTGCTCCTGGAGCGGAGCGGGCAGGTGCTCACGGTCAGGATCAACCGGCCGGATGCGCGCAACGCCCTGCGCGTCGCCGACAAGCGGCGCATCACGGGCATCGTCGAGGAGGCGGCCGCGGGAGATGCCAGGTGCATCGTGCTGGCCGGGGCCGGGGAGCACGCGTTCTGCGCGGGGTCCGACCTCAAGGAGATGTCGGACATGGACACGGCCGACTTCCTCGCCATGGAGCAGGTCGAGGCGGACATGTACGACGCCATCATGCGCAGCCCACTGCCGGTGATCGCGGCGGTGCACGGCTGGGCGCTCGGCACCGGATGCGTGCTCGCGGCGGCATCCGACCTCGTCGTCGCGGACCCTGGCGCGAACTTCGGCCAGCCGGAGATCCTGAACGGCGCGCCGACCCCGATCCACGGCGCCCTGCTGCCGCGCATCATCGGGCTGAACCGCGCCAGATGGCTCGTGCTGACCGGGAGGACGATCACCGCGGCGACGGCACAGCAGTGGGGTCTGGTGTCCCAGCTCTCCGCGCCGGGAGCGGCGCTGAGCGAGGCTCAGGCGCTCGCTGCCACGCTCGTCGAGGACGTGCATCCCGGCTCGATGGCCCTGCAGAAGCGGATCGTCGACTCGTGGGTGCGGCACTCCTTCGACGCCGCTGTCGACGGCAGCATGTTCATCGCCGCGACCGCGTACGGTTCCGGCTGGCCGCAGTCGGCCGCGGCGCGGATGCGGGGGAGAACTCTACGCAACACCGGTGAGGAGACGTGATGCAGGCGATCTCAGGAGTCTGTCCCGTTCTGGAGACCCCGTTCCGCGACGACGGATCGGTCGATGAGGAGGGATTCATCCGCGTCATCGACCACATGCTGGCCGCGGGCGTGCGGAACGTCATGTTCCCGGGGTTCGCCTCTGAATTTCACAAGCTCAGCGATGCCGAGCGCAGCCGCCTGACGACGATCCTCCTGGACCGGACCGCCGCGGTGGACGGCTTCGTCGCCGTCATCTCGATCCCGGACCATGCGACGAAGCTCGCCGTCGCGCGCGCGAAGGAGGCGGTCGCATCCGGTGCCAGGGCGATCAACATCCTCCCGCCGTACTTTCTCGGCCCGTCCCGGCAGGCCGTGCGGGATCATGTGCTCGCGGTGCTCCAGGCTGTCGCGCCGGTGCCGGCCGTTCTGCAGTACGCGCCGAGCCAGACCGGCACGGCGCTGGATGCCTCCGCGATCGCCGAGATCGCCCGGCTCGCGCCGAATCTGGTGCAGGTGAAGGTCGAGTCGACTCCTCCCGGCGCGTTGATCACGGCGCTGTCGGCCACCGTTCCGCCGCTGGAGTCGCTGGTCGGCTATGCCGGAGTGCAGCTGCCCGACGCGCTGCGCCGCGGCGCGGTCGGCGTCGAGCCGGGGTGCTCGTTCGTCGAGCTGTACCTCGAGGTCTGGCGGCTGTGGCAGGACGGCCAGCAGCAGGATGCCGAGCGCCTGCACCGGAGGATGCTGCCCTACCTCTCCTACTGGATGCAGGGCAGCGAGCTCATCATCGCGGCGGAGAAGGAGATCTCCCAGCGGCGAGGGATCATCGACTCGAGTTTCTGCCGGGCCCCGGCCCACCGGCTCGATGGTGAGGAGCTGGCCATGATCGATCGCTTCTTCAGCGAGTTCGCTGGCTTCCTGAATACCCCAGTGCCAGGGAGATCTTCTCGGCAACCTGCGTGATCTCTTCGGCCATGGCGCTGCCGATGAGCGGGCTCGGCATGTTCTCGCGCAGGCCGGTTGCGCTGATGGCGGCGACGACCTCTCCGGAGAAGTCGCGCAGGGGCGCCGCGATGCAGGCGACCTCGGGCTGCCGCTCGCCGTCCTCGATGCCGTAGCCCCTGCCCCGGATGTCGTAGAGCGACTCGAGGAGGCTGCCGACATCCGTGATCGTGTTGGGAGTCAGCTTCTCAAGACCCTCCTGCGCCGCCCACTTCGCGACATCCTCGAGGTTGCGGTGTGCGAGCAGGACTTTTCCGAGCGCCGTGCAGTGCGCGGGCAGGATGGCGCCGGCGCGCGCCTGCAGCAGCTTCGGCGAGTTCGGGCTGAGGACCCGCTCGAGGTAGACGACCTGCCACTGCGCGAGCTTCGCCACCTGAACGTTGAGCTGGAGGCTGTCGCGCAGCTCGACCAGGAACGGGAGACTGACGGTGCGCACCTCGAGTGATGCCCCCGCAGCGGCGCCGAGCTGGAACCCCTTGAAGCCGACCTTGTAGTGGTTGTCTTCCCGCTCCAGCCAGTGCGACGCCTGCAGCGTGCGGACGAGTCGGTGGGCGGTCGGCCGGGGGAGTCCGACCTTCGCCGCGATCTCGGTGAGCGTGAGCGGGTTGGGGCTCGCCGCGACGGTGTCGAGAATATCGAGCGTCCTTGCCGCAGCTACGACGAGGTAGCGGTCCTTGCTCTGATTGGTCTCTTTTGCGCTGGAATTCACATGCTAAACATATGCCAGATGAACGCCGTGTTCGGCACGCGAGACCAATTTCAGCCCGGCATTGTCGGTAAACTCGTGACGCTGGCCTCTGTAGCTCAATGGAAGAGCAGATCCGTCCTAAGGATAAGGTTGGGGGTTCGAGTCCCTCCAGGGGCACTGTGTGATGACTCGGGACATTGTGAACGGTTGAACCCGCGATTTCGGGGTTCAACCGCCTTTTTGTTTGGGTTGTTGTGGATTCAAGATGCGGTCGCCGAGGACGAAGGCAGTGGGTGGGCTCGCCTAGAGAGGTCGACTCCACCACGCGGAAGCCGAGCAGCCATGCACGCTCTGTCAGCGGCTCATGCTTGACTGGCCACCGGGGTCGCCGGCGAGCGATCCGGCGCCGGAGAGGATGCGGAAATGACCGAGGTGCTGCTGTTCCACCACGTGCAAGGGCTGACCCCGGGCGTGGTGGCGCTCGCGGATGCCCTGCGAGCCGCCGGGCACACTGTGCACACCCCCGACCTGTTCGAGGGCCGCACCTTCGCGTCGATCGCCGAGGGCATGGAGCATGTTCAGGGAGTGGGCTTCGAATCGTTCATCGCGACGGCGGGCAGCATCGCCGCCGAGCTGCCCGATCGGCTCGTCTACGCGGGTATCTCGTTCGGCGTCGTCTCGGCGCAATACCTCGCGCAGACCCGAGCGGGCGCGCTCGGTGCTGTCTTCCTGGAGTCGACGATTCCGCCCGCGGAGTTCGGATCCTGGCCGCGGGAACTGCCCGTGCAGATCCACGGCATGGATGCCGACCCGGAATGCGTCGGCGGGGGCGACATCGACGCGGCGCGTGAACTCGTCGCGACGGCCGAGCACGGCGAGCTGTTCCTGTACCCGGGCGACAAGCACCTCTTCACCGACTCCAGTCTGGCGAGCTACGACGCAGCGGCGACCGCGCTCG
>DATCXP010000205.1:0-10630 GCA_036565765.1 Terrimesophilobacter sp. | reverse complement strand
GCGCGGTTCTACGCGGAGCAGATCCTGCCGCAGGCCGGTGGACTGCTCGGCGCGGTCACCGCCGGCGCGGGCGACCTGTTCGCGCTCGACGCGGACGCTCTCGCCGCGCGCACGAAGCGCGTTCCGCTCCCCAGCTGAGGCAGCGATGCCAGGAGCCCTACCCGTCGCCGACCCGGCCCCGCTCGACGGGCTGCTGCCGGTATCCGTCACAGAGGGAGCGGATGGTCGCAACTTCGGTGTGTACCTGCACGTCCCGTTCTGCCGGGTGCGCTGCGGGTACTGCGACTTCAACACCTACACCGCCGAGGAGCTGCGCGGGGCGAAACGCAGCGACTACGCGAGCCAGGCGATCCAGGAGATCGCCCTGGCCAGGGGAGTCCTGGAGAACGCGGGGCTGGCGCCTCGGCCGGTGTCGACCGTGTTCTTCGGCGGCGGAACCCCGACGATCCTGCCGGTCACCGACCTAGTGGCAATGCTCTCCGCCGTGCGCGACACCTGGGGGCTTGCTGCGGATGCCGAGATCACGACCGAGTCGAACCCCGACTCCGTCGACGCGGACTACCTGGCTGCGCTCAAGGCTGCCGGATTCACCCGGGTCTCCTTCGGCATGCAGTCCGCTGTACCTCACGTCCTCGCAACGCTCGAGCGCACGCACGACCCCGAGCGGGTTCCGCTCGTCGTGCAGTGGGCGAAGGATGCCGGACTCGAGGTGAGCCTCGATCTCATCTATGGGACGCCGGGGGAGAGCCTCGACGACTGGCGGCAGTCGCTCGAACAGGCGATCGCGCAGGAGCCTGGCCACCTCAGCGCGTACTCGCTCATCGTCGAAGACGGAACGAAGCTCGCGCGGCAGATCCGGCGTGGCGAGGTGGCCGCTCCCGACGAAGATCTCGAGGCGGAGCAGTACGAGCTCGCGGACCGTCTGCTCGGTGAGGCCGGTTACGAGTGGTACGAGGTGAGCAACTGGGCGTCCGACGCCCACCACCGCTCACGCCACAATCTCGCCTACTGGCAGGGACATGACTGGTGGGGGATCGGCCCCGGTGCGCACAGCCACGTCGGGGGCGTGCGCTGGTGGAACGTGAAGCACCCGGCGGCGTATGCCGACCGTGTCCTCGCCGGCCACTCGCCGGCCGCGGGACGCGAAACCCTCGATGCCGAGACGCGCAGGGTCGAACGCGTACTGCTCACGACGCGCATCCGGGACGGGCTGCCGGTGAGCGAGTTGACGGCGAGCGGGCGCACCGCCGTCGCCGGCCTCATCGCCGACGGCCTCGTCGAGCCGGGGGCGGCCCTGCACGGCACGATCGTGCTCACGCAGCGCGGGCGTCTGCTGGCGGATGCGGTTGTCAGAACCCTGCTCGCGGAGTAGCGCGAATGCGGGTCCTGTCTACTTCACGAACTTGATAGCGATCGGGTACTCGTAGTACTCGCCCTTGTTCGCCGCGACGGCGGCGAGGATGCAGAACACGACGTTCGCGATCGCGGCTGCGGCCAGAATGAAGAATCCGACGATGATGAGCATCGTTACCACGCCGACCAGGTATGCGATGACGAGCGTGATCTGGAAGTTCAGCGCGGAGCCGGTGTGCTGCCGGACGAACGGGCCGCGGTCCTTGAGGATCAGGTAGCCGATGAGCGCGGGCAGGAAGTTGAAGAAGATCCCGCCGAGGTGCACGAGCACCGCCCAGAGTTTCTCGTCGGCCGGACTCAGGGGTTGTGCGCTCTGGTAGGGGTTTGCCGGTGGCGGCATGCTTTCTGACATGCCCCCATTAAAGCAGGAGAGCCGGGCGAATGCCCGGCTCTCCGAGGTGTTGCCTTGCGCCTACTTGATGAAGCGGAAGTTGACCGGGTAGCGGTAGCTCCCGCCGCCGTTGACCTTGACGCCGCCCAGGATCGAGAACACGACGTTCGCAAGGTAGACGAGCCAGCCGATGAGCGAGAAGATCCAGCTCAGGGCCCAGGCCCCGCTGAACAGGAAGATGGCGCCGAGAATCCCGGCGATGATGCTCCACCCGATGAAGACGATCAGGAACGTGATCTGCCAGTTGAGAGCTTCCTTGCTCTCCTGCCTGGTGAGTGCTCCACGATCCTTGAAGACGAGGTAGATGATGAGCGACGGCAGGATCCAGAGTATGCCTCCGAAGTGGGCGAACGACGCCCACTGCTTATCCTCGGCTGGCGTCAGCGGAGCCGCCGGCTGCGGCGCTGCGGCCGGTGGGATTGGTTCAGTCATAAACTTCGCCTTTCAGGTGAACGGGTCTGTCCTGCGACAGTGGTTGGTCTGGGCCCGCCTTGGCATGCCCCTCATGGGAGGGTTGGGCTGAGGCTCACCCATAAGGTACTGCCCTTGCGGGTATGGTGCAACGCCCTCCTTGTGGTATGTCGCGATACAATTAGCAGTCCAGACCGCTGAGTGCCAGAGAGTGAAAGGACGTTCGACATGGCATCCGATCGCAGCCTCGACGTCCTTCGGGTCATCGTCCAGGATTACGTCGCCTCCCGTGAGCCGGTGGGGTCGAAATCGATCGTGGAGCGTCACGCGTTCGGTGTATCCGCTGCGACGATCCGCAACGACATGGCGCTTCTCGAGGAGGAGGAGCTCATCACCGCCCCGCACACCTCGTCTGGGCGCATACCCACCGATAAGGGCTACCGGGTGTTCGTCGACCACCTTGCAGACCTGCGGCCGTTGACGGGCGCACAGCGCCAGGCGATCGAGACCTTCCTCGGCCACGCCACAGACCTCGACGAAGTGCTCGCGAGGACCGTTCGGCTCCTGTCCCAACTGACACACCAGGTCGCGCTCGTCCAGTATCCGTCGCTCGGGCGCTCCCATATCCGTCACGTCGAGCTTGTTCCGTTGAGCGCGACGCGCCTCATGATCGTGCTCATCACCGATACCGGGCGGGTCGAGCAACGCCACATCGATGTGGGCGGCGACCTCGACGAGGTGTTCCTGGCCGAGGTGCGGGCGAGACTCAACACGAGCGTCGGCGGCCTCGGCCTCGTGGAAGCAGCCATCGTGCTCGATGGGTTCAGCGAGGGGTTCCCGGAGAACCGCCGGCAGTTCATCGGCGAGATCGCGGACAGCCTCAAGGAGCAGGTCGCGGCGAATCGCGGCGATAAACTGCTCATGGCCGGAGCCGCGAACCTCGCGCTGACCGCCGAGGATTTCGGCGGAAGCATCTTCCCCGTCCTGGAGGCGATCGAAGAGCAGGTGACGCTCCTGAAGCTGTTCGGTGAGATGGAGCCCGGCCAGAACGGCCTCTCCACGAGCATCGGCAGTGAGAACGCGTCGTTCGGCCTGAGCGAGACCTCGGTGCTCGCGAGCGGGTACACCTCGAGTGGCGGTGAGTTCGCCAGAATCGGCGTCCTCGGTCCGACCAGGATGGACTACCCGAATAACATGGCAGCGGTGCGTGCCGTCGCTCGCTACCTCTCTCGCCTGCTCGGCGAAGAACACTAAGGGAAATTGATTGGCTGACCATTACGAAGTGCTGGGCGTCGAGCGCACGGCAACCCCCGACGAGATCAAGAAGGCGTACCGGCGTCTTGCCCGTGAACTGCACCCCGACGTGAATCCGGGGGCGGACGCGCAGGAACGCTTCAAGCTCGTCACCCACGCCTACGACGTGCTGTCCGACCCCCAGCAGAGGGAGCAGTACGACCTCGGCGGGCAGGGCGGGTTCGGTGCTGGCTTCGGCGGTTTCGGCGACATCTTCGAGACGTTCTTCGGCGCAGCACAGCGCACCACGGGACCGCGGTCGCGACGTGAGCGTGGCCAGGATGCGCTCCTGAGGATCGAGGTCGACCTCTCTGACGTCGTGTTCGGCGTGAAGCGCGAACTCGAAGTGGACACTGCGGTCGTGTGCGAGACCTGCCAGGGCTCCTGCTGCGCGCCGGGAACCCAGCCGGTCACCTGCGACATCTGCCAGGGCAGCGGTCAGATCCAGCGGGCCGTCCGCAGCCTGCTCGGCAATGTGATGACCTCGAGCCCGTGCGGCACCTGCCGCGGCTACGGCACGGTCATTCCGAACCCCTGCCCGACCTGCCAGGGTCAGGGCCGCGTGCGTGCCCGTCGCAAGGTGAGTGTCGACATCCCCGCCGGCGTTGAGACCGGACTCCGGCTCCAGCTCTCCGGGCAGGGAGAGGTCGGCCCGGCCGGCGGCCCGAACGGCGACCTGTTCCTCGAGGTCAAGGTGCGGCACCACGATGTGTTCAGCCGCAACGGGGACGACCTCCTGGCGACCCTCGAGGTGCAGATGACGGATGCCATCCTCGGGACGACGACCAGCATCGACGCACTCGACGGCCCCGTGACGATCGAGATCAGACCGGGCACCCAGAGCGCCGAGGTCGTGACGGTCCGGGATCGGGGCGTGACCCACTTGCGCGGCGCAGGTCGCGGCGACCTCAAGATCGGCATCCAGGTGGTGACCCCGGGAAAGCTCGACGCGAAGCAGCAGGAGATCATCAAGCAGTTCGCGGGCAGCAGGAAACCGGTCGCACCGACGCTCACCCACTTCCAGCAGGGACTGTTCCAGAAGCTGCGCGATCGCTTCCTGAACGTCTGACTCGAAGGCCCACCCGGTATGGCCCACTTCTACCTGAGTCTCGAGCTGGCCTCCGCCGTTGTCGGCGACCTCGTCGCGGTGACGGATGCCGAGGCCCGGCATGCGGTGACGGTCGGGCGGCTTCGCGTCGGGGAGACCGTGAGCGTCGGGAACGGAGCCGGGCTCGTGGTCTCCGGGGCCGTGCGCTCGGCGGAGAGCGCGGCCTTCACCATCCAGGTCGACTCGGTGACCTTCGAGCCGGCCCCGAGTCCGGCGATCTGGCTCGCCCAGGCGCTCGCGAAGGGCGACCGGGACGAGCTGGCCATCCAGATGGCGACGGAGCTCGGAGTAGACGGCGTCATCCCCTGGGCCGCCGGACGGTCGATCGTGCGGTGGGAGGGGGCGAAGGTGCGCAAGCACGAGGAGAGGTGGGCGAGCATCCTGCGCGAGGCGAGCAAGCAGTCTCTGCGGGCCAGGATCCCGGAACTGCTTCCCCTCGCCTCGAGCGCCGCGCTCGCCAAGCTCGGCACGGAATTGCGGCTGGTCGTCCTGGACCCGATGGCCCGGCAGCCGCTCAGCTCGTTGCGGCCGGATGGCCGGGACCTTCTCCTGGTCGTCGGGCCGGAGGGCGGGATCGCCCCGGCCGAGCTCGCCAGGCTGGCTGCCGTGGGAGCAGGCTCCTTCTCGCTCGGTCGCACCGTGCTGCGGACGAGTACGGCGGGACCAGCCGCCATCTCCGTTCTCAACGGTGCATTGGGGCGCTGGTGAGCCCGTGACGGTGAGCACAGGCGCCCCGAGCCCGCAGCGGTTAAGATGATCAGCATGCCCACAAGCTCGCAGCCTTCCGTGTTCAGCCGGATCATCGCGCGCGAAATCCCTGCCGATGTCGTGTTCGAGAGCGATTCGCTCATCGCGTTCCGCGACATCAACCCGCAGGCGCCGGTGCACCTTCTCATCGTCCCGAAGACCGAACGGTACCGGAACGTGACGGAGCTCGCTGCCGCTGACCCCGCACTGCTCGCCGAGATGGTCGCCACCGCGAAGCAGCTCGCGAACGAGCACTCCGCCGGGGAGTACCGCCTCGTGTTCAACGAGGGCGCATCCGCAGGGCAGACCGTATTCCACGTGCACGCCCACCTGCTGGGCGGCGCACTCGCGGAAGGCACCCTTGGCCAGTAGCGAGGAGCCCACGAACGCGCAGGGCAGGGAGGGCCGCGAGAACTTCCAGGTGGACGGGATCGCCATGGTCCGCCTGCTCGGGCCCCAGGACCGCCTGCTCAAGACCGTCGAGAGCCAATTCCCCCTCGTTCGCGTTCTCGTGCGAGGCAACGAGGTCACGCTCGAGGGCGACAGCGAGCAGGTCCGGGAGGCGAAACGACTCGTCGAGGAGCTGATCCAGATGGTGCGCAACGGGCAGGAGCTCGGTGAGCCGGAGGTCCAGACCTCCGCGAGGATGTTGAAATCCGATCCGAGGACGAGCCCGGCCGAGCTGCTCAGCCAGGCGATCCTCACGAACCGCGGGAAGAGCATCCGGCCGAAGACGCTCGGGCAGAAGCAGTACGTCGACGCGATCGACCAGCACACCGTCGTGTTCGGAATCGGCCCGGCCGGTACCGGCAAGACCTATCTCGCCATGGCGAAGGCCGTGCAGTCGCTGCAGCGCAAGGAGGTCAGCCGCATCATCCTGACCCGCCCGGCCGTCGAGGCGGGGGAGCGGCTCGGATTCCTGCCCGGCACCCTCAACGACAAGATCGACCCGTACCTGCGCCCGCTCTACGATGCGCTCAACGAGATGATGGACCCGGATGTCGTCCCCAAGCTGCTCGCGACCGGCACTGTGGAGGTGGCACCGCTCGCCTATATGCGCGGGCGAACGCTGAACGATTCGTTCATCGTCCTGGATGAGGCGCAGAACACGAGTCCAGAGCAGATGAAGATGTTCCTCACGAGACTCGGCTTCGGCTCGAAGATGGTCGTGACAGGAGACGTGACGCAGATCGACCTTCCCGCGGGGGCGAGCGGGCTCCAGCTCGTCACGCACGTCCTCGACGAGATCGACGACATCCATTTCGCCACGCTCACGAGTGACGATGTCGTGCGCCACACTCTCGTCGGCCAGATCGTCGACGCCTACACGCGCTATGACGCCGAGCGCCAGGCGCAGCGTTTCGAACGCCAGCGGCAGGCGGAGGGCGCCAATCGCACGGAACGCAGGGCGCAGAGCCACCCGGGCAGGCATCCCCAGGACCACAGGAAGAAATCGTGAGCATAGAGGTCAACAACGAATCGGCGATCGAGGCCGACGAAGCCGCGCTGCAGAGGCTCATGATCTACGCGCTCGACCAGCTCCACGTGCACCCGGATGCCGAGCTCGGCATCGTCCTGGTCGACGAGGCGGCGATGGAGCAGCTCCATGTGCAGTGGATGGATGAGCCCGGTCCCACCGACGTGCTGAGCTTCCCGATGGACGAGCTCCGGCCAGGAACGGAAGACGCACTGACCCCCGCCGGCCTTCTCGGCGACATCGTGCTCTGCCCGCAGGTCGCCGCGGCTCAGGCCGAGGCGGCCGGCCACAGTCTCACCGACGAGCTCCTGCTGCTCACCTGCCACGGACTCCTGCACCTTCTCGGCTTCGACCACGCGGAGCCGGAGGAGGAGAAGGAGATGTTCGCCGTTCAGAAAGACCTCCTGGTCGGATTCGCGCAGACCGAGCGGCGACGCAGCCGGCCATGATCCCCATCTTCGTCAGCGTCGCCGTGCTGCTCGTCGCTCTCGGCGGATGGCTGGCCGCCGTAGATTCTGCGCTCGGTGTGCTGTCTCGCGCCGACCTGCAGGAGCTCAGCCTGACATCGCGCGCGCGCAAGTCGCTCCTGGCGATCGCCGGGGACATCGGCGCCCACGTCAACGCGATCAACTTCATGAGGGTCGTGGCCGAGACGACGGCCGCCGTCCTCGTGACGCTCGCCTTCGCGTACGTCTTCGAGCAGTGGTGGTGGGCGCTGTTGCTCTCCGCGTTCATCATGACCGTCGCATCCTTCGTGCTCGTCGGGACGAGCCCGCGTGCCGTCGGGCGGGTCAACGCGCGCTCCGTCATCCGCTGGAGCGCCTGGCTCGTGCACTCGTCCCGGCTCGTGCTCGGACCCGTCGCGGCAGCACTCGTCTCCCTCGGGGACAAAGTCACGCCGGGGCGTCCGAGAACCGTGTCGTTCTCCTCGGAGGAACAACTGCTCAGCATGGTCGACGAGGCGACCGAGCTCGACGTGCTCGAGGAGGACGACCGTGAGCTCATCCACTCGATCTTCGAGTTCAACGACACGGTCGTGCGTGAGGTCATGATCCCCCGCACCGACATGGTCGCGATCGACGGCGATGAGGGCGTCAGCACGGCGATGGCTCTGTTTCTGAACCGCGGGGTGTCGCGGATGCCGGTCATCGGCTCCGACATCGACGAGGTTCTCGGCGTCCTGTACCTCCGCGATGTCGCGCGGCTCAGCTATGAGAAGCCGCTCGACGCGGAGAAGACCACTGTCGCGCAGCTCGCGCGGGCGACGATGTTCGTTCCGGAGTCGAAGAAGGCCGACGAGCTCCTGCGGCAGATGCAGCTCGAATCGAACCACCTCGCGATGGTCATCGACGAGTACGGAGGGATCGCAGGCCTCGTGACGCTCGAGGATCTCATCGAGGAGCTGGTGGGCGACATCTCCGACGAGTACGACCGTGAGGTCGTCGAGGTCGAGGATCTCGGCTCCGGCAGGTTCCGGGTGAGTGCACGGCTTCCGATCGATGAGCTGGGGGAGCTGTTCGGCATCGAACTCGATGACGACGATGTCGATTCCGTCGGCGGACTGCTCGCGAAGGCGCTCGGCCGGCTCCCGACGGCCGGCTCGACAGCGAGCTACTCCGGGTTGCTGCTCACCGCAGAACGCACCGAGGGCCGCCGGAAGCAACTGCGGACCGTGCTGGTGGTGCGGGACGAGGCACTCCTCGATGCCGAGGCGGCGTTCGGCGCCCCTTCCTCTCCTGCCGAACGCTCCGCATCCAGGACCAGGCCAGGATCGTCCCGAGTCGAGCCCGGATTCCACCAAGCGGTCGAGAACCCCACCCCCGACGAAGGACGCCAACGATGACCCCCACCTTCCGCGCCGGCTTCGTCACCTTCGTCGGGCGCCCGAACGTCGGCAAGTCGACCCTCACGAACGCCCTCGTCGGCGAGAAGGTCGCGATCACGAGCAGCAAGCCGCAGACGACTCGCCGTGCGATCCGGGGCATCGTCCACCGGCCGGACGGCCAGCTCATCCTCGTCGACACCCCCGGCATGCACCGCCCGAGAACGCTCCTCGGTGAGCGCCTCAACGACATCGTGCAATCGACCCTCGCCGACGTCGATGTCATGTGCCTGTGCGTGCCGGCGAACGAGAAGCTCGGCCCCGGCGACCGGTTCATCAACGAGCAGCTCGACCAGTTCCCGCGCGCGAAGAAGGTCGCGATCGTCACGAAGGTGGATGTCGCGTCGAAGACCGCGGTCGCAGAGCAACTGCTCGCGGTGAGCAGACTGCGCGACTGGGAGACGATCATTCCGGTGTCGGCGCTCGGCGACATCCAGCTCGACACGCTCGCGGCAGAGCTCGTGGCGCTGTTGCCGGAGTCCGAGCCCCTGTACCCGCACGAGGCGGTCACCGAGGAGAGTCTCGAGGCACGCATTGCCGAGCTGATCCGCGAGGCGGCGCTCGAGGGCGTCGAGGACGAGCTTCCGCACTCCATCGCCATCACCCTGGACGACCTTGTCGACCGCCCGGACAAGGATCTGCTCGAGATCTACGCGAACCTGTTCGTCGAACGCGACAGCCAGAAGGGCATCATCATCGGCCACAAGGGCAGTCGGCTCGCGGATGTCGGCGCCCGGGCGCGCGCCGCGATCGAACCGCTCGTGGGCAAGCAGGTGTTCCTGTCGCTGCGCGTGAAGGTGGCGAAGGACTGGCAGCGCGACGCGAAGCAGCTCGGCCGCCTCGGCTTCTAGGGATGAGTACGTCGGGAGGATGACGTGCCCGAGCCTCGAAAGTGACCTCCGGCGCACCGGCTCGCCTGAGCCCCGGACGGTGTCGCGGAGTGGAGGATTCCCCTACAATTCGGTGACCGGTTCCGACGTGAGGGGAGGCCATGCCGATCATCGAACGTGCGCAGGAGCTACGCGCGCTGCGCGACGGTTTCGGTCGTGTCGGGCATCCTGGCGCCCAGGTCCTCGCCGTGACGGGGCCGCCCGGGATCGGCAAGACAGCCCTCCTCAGCGCGTTCACGGCGGAGTGCGAGGGCTGGCTGGTCCTGAGTGCGAGCGGGACGACCCTGGGGTCCCGGCTGCCCCACGGCGTGCTGCTCCAGTGGTTTGCGCGCCTCGCGAGAACGGTTTCCCCCGAAGCCTGGCCGTTCGATGGCCCCGGTGCCCTCCTGCGCGAATTGCTCGTGAAGGGAGTCGCTCCCGCCGACTCAGCGAGCCTTTCCTACGCTCTGCAGTGGGTCGTGGCGCGACTGGCGGAACGACAGCGGGTTCTTCTCGTCGTCGACGACCTCCAATGGGCCGACCCCTCCTCGCTGGCCATCATCGGGAATGCGATCGGGTTGCTGAGCGCAGAGCCGGTCGGGATGCTGTTCGGGATCAGGGACGCATCCGCCGAGCATCGCGATCCCATCGTTTCGGCGATCCTCGAGGCCGCGACCATCGTCGCCCCGGCTCACCTCACGGTTGACGGCGTTTCGGCACTCGTCGGCGACTCCGGGTTCGATGCTGCGAGAATCCATTCCCTCTCGGGCGGCGTCCCGTTCTATGTGACGGAGCTCGTTTCCATGGCGACCGCCGGCCAGGAGCTCACGTCGTCGGTCCGCGTCGTCGAATCGGTAGGAGGCCGTCTCGATCGGCTGGGAGCGGCCCACAAGGGTGTTGCGCGGGCGATCGCGATCCTCGGGACGGATGCCGGAAGACTCGCCGTGACAGAGCTGAGCGGGGTCGGGGGCACTCGACTGGTCGGGATCGCGCGTGACCTGCTCTCGGAGGGGATTCTCGCCGACTCCGACCGGCTCCC
>DATCXP010000188.1:0-4619 GCA_036565765.1 Terrimesophilobacter sp. | reverse complement strand
CGACCACCTCGACTACCGCGACCTCGTCGGGTTCACCGGGTCGGCGTCGACCGCGAACGCGCTGCGCTCGCACCCGAACGTCGTGACCGGCGGTGTGCGCTTCACGGGGGAGACCGACTCGCTCAACGCGGCGATCCTCGGCCCGGATGCCGTGCCAGGCACGCCGGAATTCGACGCCTACGTGAAGTCGCTCGTCACCGAGCTGACGGTCAAGGCCGGTCAGAAGTGCACGAGCATCCGTCGTGCGATCGTGCCGGCCCCGCTCGTCGACCCGGTGATCGCGGCCGTGACGGCACGTGTGGCCGAGCGCATCGTCGTCGGCGACCCGCGCGCGGAGGGCGTCACGATGGGCGCCCTGGTGAGCCGCGAGCAGAAGGAGGAGGTCAGGGCCAGGGTTCGCGAGCTGGTCTCGGCCGGTGGTGAGATCGTGATGGGCTCGCTCGACGAGCCGAGCGTCCGTCGGGCGGATGGCACGACCGGCACGGTTCCGGACGGCGCGTTCATGCAGCCGGTTCTGCTGCACTTCGCCGACGCCCTCGCGCACGCGGCCCACTCCGTCGAGGCGTTCGGGCCGGTCTCGTCGGTGATCGGCTACGACACGGTCGAGGAGGCCGTCGCGCTCGCGGCGCTCGGAGGCGGTTCGCTCGTTGCAACGGTCGCGACGCACGACGCCGACGTCGCGCGCACCGTGATCGAGGGCATCGCCGCCCACCACGGCCGCACGCTCATCCTCGACCGCGACGACGCGCGTTCGAGCACCGGGCACGGCTCACCGGTCCCGCACCTCATCCACGGCGGCCCGGGCCGGGCCGGAGGAGGCGAGGAGCTCGGCGGCATCCGCTCGGTGTTCCACCACATGCAGCGCACCGCGGTGCAGGGCTCTCCCGCCATGCTCACCGCGGTGACCGGCCAGTGGTTCACCGGGGCGCCGCGCAACACCTCCGGCCCGCACCCGTTCCGCAAGTCGCTCGCGGAGCTGCGCATCGGCGACGCGGTCGAGTCGGCCAGCCGGGTGGTAACGCTCGAGGACATCACGGCCTTCGCCGAGTCGACGGGCGACAGATTCTACGCGCACACGAACCAGGAGGCCGCGGCCGCGAACCCGTTCTTCCCCGGCATCGTCGCGCACGGCTACCTGCTGGTGTCCTGGGCGGCCGGGCTGTTCGTCGACCCTGAGCCGGGACCGGTCCTCGCGAACTACGGGCTCGAAGCCCTACGGTTCGTCACGCCCGTGTCGCCGGGCGACAGCATCCGGGTCACGCTCACGGCGAAGAAGATCACACCGCGGGAGACGGATGACTACGGCGAGGTCTGCTGGGACGCGGTCATCCACAACCAGAACGACGAGATCGTTGCGAGCTACGACGTGCTGACCCTGGTCGCGAAGCGCTAGTGCGCGCGCAGGCCGCCGAATGCCACGGCAACGACGTCATCCGCGACCTGTGATGCGCTGACCGGGCCGTCCGGCCGGTACCACTCCACGATCGAGTTGATCATGCCGAACAGCAGCCGGGTCGCCGTGCCGGCGTCGATGTCGTTGCGCAGCGCGCCGTCGGCGCGGGCTTCGTCGACGAGCTCGGCGACGGCACGGTTGAAGGCGCGGCGGCGGTCGAGGGCGCTCCGCTCGAGCGGGGTGTTCCCGCGCAGCCGCAGCAGAAGCGTCACGAACGGCAGCTGGTCGGTGAGCACGCCGACGGCGGAGCGCAGCACGAACCGCAGTCGGTCGACCGCAGGGCCGGTCGAGGCGAGCGGATCCTTCAGGATGCTCTCGAGCCCGCCGAGCGCCCGATCGAGCGCGAGTTCGAGCAGGTGCTCCTTGCTCGGGACGTGGTGGTAGATCGCCGATTTCGTGATGCCGAGGTTCTCCGCGAGAACGCCCATCGATGTTGCGTCGTAGCCGTGCCGGTTGAACACCTCGACCGCGACCGTGAGGATCGACTCTTGGGTCTGGTTCTGGCGGGTCGTCGCCGTAGTATCAGGCATGTCAGGAGTCCTTCCGCATCCGCTCGGCCGGCACGGTTCTGCTGTGTCCGCGGAACTCGGCGATCAGGCCGGACTCGTTACGCACCTCGACGTCGTAGATTCCGCTCCTGCCGCGCGTCGATCGCAGTCTGGCGGTGGCCGTGAGGATGTCGCCCGCGTGAGCCGGGGCGAAGAACGTGATCTCGGCGCCGGAGGAGACCGTCATGCTGCCCTCCTCGTTGCACGCCATCGCGAACGCGGTGTCGGCGAGCGTGAACACGAGTCCACCATGGATGATGGCGTGGCCGTTGAGCATGTCCGGACGGACCGTCATCGTGACGACCGCGTGGCCCTCGCTCATCTCCACGACCTCCATGCCGAGCAGTTCGGTCGACGCGCGGTCGTCCCGCAGCATCGAATCCGGTCTGGCGTAGCCGTTCTCGCGTGCTTCGCTCATCGTTGACCGCCAATCTGTCCGGTGTTAGCCTAGGGGACAGCCTAAACGAACGGTCGGTCAGTGGCTAGCATGTCGAAGGTGATGAGTGTTGCTATGGAAGACGACGCGGCAGGACAGGCCCGCTTCGATGAGTTGATCGCGGCCGACCAGCGGGTCGAGCCGACCGACTGGATGCCGGATGCCTACCGCAAGACGCTGGTGCGCCAGATCTCCCAGCACGCGCACTCCGAGATCATCGGGATGCAGCCGGAGGGCAACTGGATCACGCGCGCCCCGAGCCTCAAGCGCAAGGCGATCCTGATGGCGAAGGTGCAGGATGAGGCCGGCCACGGCCTGTACCTGTACTCCGCCGCGCAGACGCTCGGCACCCCGCGCGACCAGATGACCGCAGACCTCATCAGCGGCAAGGCGAAGTACTCCTCCATCTTCAACTACCCGACCCCGACCTGGGCCGACATGGGCTCGATCGGCTGGCTCGTCGACGGCGCCGCGATCTGCAACCAGGTTCCGCTGTGCCGCGCATCCTACGGCCCCTACGGCCGAGCGATGGTGCGCATCTGCAAGGAGGAGTCCTTCCACCAGCGCCAGGGCTTCGAGATCCTGCTGCATCTCTCGCGCGGCACGAAAGCCCAGCACGAGATGGCGCAGGAGTCGGTGAACCGCTGGTACGCGCCGGCGCTCATGATGTTCGGGCCGCCGGATGCCGAGAGCCCGAACTCCGCGCAGAGCATGGCCTGGAACATCAAGCGCTTCAGCAACGACGAGCTGCGCCAGCGCTTCGTCGACATGATCGTTCCGCAGGCCGAGGTGCTCGGGCTCACGCTTCCCGACCCCGAGCTGAAGTGGAACGAGCAGACCGGCCACTTCGACTACGGCGAACTCGACTGGAACGAGTTTTACGAGGTTCTCAAAGGCCGCGGCCCGGCGAACGCCATCCGGCTGGAGCGCCGCCGCCAGGCCCACGTGGACGGCGCCTGGGTGCGCGAGGCTGCCGCAGCCTACGCTTCCCGCCGTGCCGATGTAGACGAAAGGCTCGCATCATGAGCAGCCCGGGCGCGAACGACCGCGATGAGTGGCCGCTGTGGGAGGTGTTCGTGCGCTCCTCGCGCGGACTGTCCCACCTGCACGCCGGCTCGCTGCACGCCCCGGATGCCGAGATGGCGGTGCGCAATGCCCGCGACCTGTACACGAGGCGCAATGAGGGAGTCTCGATCTGGGTCGTGCGCTCCGCCGACATCACGGCATCCGACCCCGATGCGAAGGGCGCGTTCTTCGAGAGCCCGCGCGGCAAGGAGTACCGCCACGCGAGCTACTACAAGGAATCGGAGGGGGTGAAGCACCTGTGAGCGAGCTGTCGTTCAAGATCTCCGCAGGCGAGGCGCTCACCGCCGAGAAGATCACCGAGGCCGGCGAGAGGCCGGCGGAGCCGGTCGCGCAGTATGCGCTCCGCCTCGGCGACGACGCGCTCATCCTCGCCCAGCGCCTCGGCTGGTGGATCACGCGTGCTCCTGAACTGGAGGAGGATGTCGCCCTCGGCAATATCGCCCTCGACCAGCTCGGCCACGCGCGCTCGTTCCTGAGCTACGCTGCGCTCGCCTGGGACAAGACCGAGGACGACCTGGCCTACTTCCGCACCGAGCCGGAGTTCCTGAACCTCCAGCTCTTCGAGCAGCCGAACGGCGACTTCGCCCACACGATCGCCCGCCAGTTCATCGCCTCGTACTACCAGTACGAGCTCTACCGCAGGCTTTCCGGCTCTGCCGATGCGACGCTCGCTGCCATCGCCGCGAAGGCCGTGAAGGAGGTCGACTACCACCGCGATCACGCCACCCAGTGGGTTCTGCGCCTCGCGCTCGGCACCGAGGAGTCGCGGAGCCGGATGATCGCCGGCCTGGCCGTCATGTGGCCGTACGTCGATGAGCTGTTCCGCGACGATGAGCTCGTCGCCTCGCTCGGGGACGTCGCGGTGCCGCCCTCTGCGCTGCGCGAGGACTTCGACACGCTCACCGGCGAGGTGCTCGCCAGGGCAGAACTCGAACGTCCGGCTGGGTTCGTCGCGCGTGGCGGGGGACGCTTGGGCATCCACACCGAGTTCCTCGGGCCGCTCCTCGCGGAGATGCAGGTGCTGGCCCGCGCGCATCCGGAGGCGACCTGGTGAGCGGCGACCTGGTGAGCACTGTCGAGGCGATCGCCCGGCCGC
>DATCXP010000179.1:0-7635 GCA_036565765.1 Terrimesophilobacter sp. | reverse complement strand
ATCCGCCGAGCGCGAGCAGCCGCAGGAAATGCGACTTGCCTGAGCCGTTCGAGCCGAGCACCGCGATCCGGTCGCCGAACCACACCTCGACGTCGAAGGCGGCCATGAGCCCGGTCAACTCGAGCCGCTCGCACACGACGGCGCGCTTGCCGGTGCGATCGCCGCGCAACCGCATGGCGAGATCCTGCTCGACCGGGCGCTCGAGCGGCGGCCCCACCTCCTCGAACTTGCGCAGGCGCGTCACCGCGGCGTGGTAGCGGGAGGCGAACTCGTCGCTCGCCGCCGCCTTCACCTTCATGGACTGGACGAGCTGCTTGAGCTTCGCGTGCTGCTCGTCCCAGCGTCGCCGCAGTTCGTCGAGCCGGTTCATCCGGTCGCGCCTGGCCTCGTGGTAGCTGCCGAACCCGCCGCCGTGGGTCCAGGTGGTATTGCCGGCCGCGCCGAGCTCGAGGGTGATGATCCGGTCGGCGGCGCGTGCCAGCAGTTCGCGATCGTGGCTGACCAGCAGCACGGTCTTCTGGGAGGCGCGCAGCGAGTCCTCCAACCAGCGCTTCGCCGGAACGTCCAGGTAATTGTCCGGCTCATCGAGCAGCAGAACCTCGTCCGGCCCGCGCAGCAGTGCCTCGAGCACGAGCCGCTTCTGCTCCCCGCCGGACAGCGTCCGGACCTCGCGGTACTTCACGCGCTCGAACGGCATCCCCAGCGCGGCGACCGTGCACTGATCCCACACGGTCTCCTGGTCGTATCCCCCGGCATCCGCGTACTCGGCGAGCGCGCTCGCATAGGCCATCTGGGAGGCGAGACCGTCGTGCTCGATAATCGCCAACTCGGTGCGATCGAGCGCGAGCGCGGCTTCCCGCACCCGCACGGGCGCAACGGAGATGAGCAGATCGCGCACGGTCGACGCGTCGCGCAGGTGCCCGACGAACTGATCCATGACGCCGAGTCCGCCGTCGATCGAGATCGCACCGGCCTCGGCGCGGAGCTCGCCCCGGATCATGCGCAGAAGGGTCGACTTCCCCGCGCCGTTGGCCCCGATGAGCGCGGATGTCGTGCCTTCGCCGACGCGGAAGCTGACCTCGTCGAGCAGCGGCCTGCCGTCCGGCAGTGACAGCGAGACGCCATTGACGTCGATGTAGCCCATGGTGGGGATCCTCGGTTTTCGACTCCGGATGCCGGAGGCCTGCAAGCAGTGAGCCGACCAGAATACAGGAGTCGCGGGGGCGCGTCCGCGGAATGTTCCCTCCTCAGCTCAACCATTGACGTTGTCCGACGGCCGCAAGGGCCATCGGACAACGCCAAAACTCGACACCCCGGGAACACACCGCTCCAGCGCAAGTGGCCGCACAGCGCGGCGCCGAAGGGCACGACAATTGTTGCTCGGCCAGCGCGGTAGCGGTGTGTTCCCGGGGTGCGAGTTTTGAGTCGTTGGGATGGTCCGCAGGGCCGTCCCAACGGCTCAATGTCTGAGCTGAGGAGGGAATTCACCGCGGACGCGCACCCGAGGAAACTACCCTTCGAGACGCCGACTACCGACCGTCGAGACGACGGTCGGCGCTGGCGGCGCGCGAAGGCCAGAAATGGCCTTCGCCTCTATGCGCCGCGCGCTCCTCAGGGAGCGGAACCCTCGGCAGCGGGTGAGGCAGGGGGCGCTACCGGTGGTAGTTGGGCGTGTCCGCCACCATCTGGATGTCGTGCGGGTGCGACTCCTTGAGCCCGGCGGCCGTGATCCGCACGAACTTGCCCTTCGCGCGGAGCTCGGGAATCGTGTGCGCTCCCGTGTAGAACATGGACTGCCGCAGCCCGCCGAGCAGCTGGTACACGACGGAGGACACCGGCCCGCGGTAGGCGACCTTGCCCTCGATGCCTTCCGCGATCAACTCGTCGTCGCTCGGGACATCCGCCTGGAAGTACCGGTCGCGCGAGTAGGAGGTCTGCTGGCCGCGCGTCTGCATGGCGCCGAGCGACCCCATGCCGCGGTAGGTCTTGAACTGCTTGCCGTTGATGAACAGCATCTCGCCGGGGCTCTCATCGGTCCCCGCGAGCAGCGATCCGAGCATCACGGTCTCCGCGCCGGCGACGAGCGCCTTCGCGATGTCGCCTGAGTACTGCAGGCCTCCGTCGGCGATCACCGGGACGTTCGCCTCGCGCGTCGCGAGGGATGCCTCATAGACGGCAGTAACCTGGGGAACCCCGACCCCCGCGACGACCCGGGTCGTGCAGATCGACCCCGGCCCGACTCCGACCTTGATCGCGTCCGCCCCTGCCTCGACGAGCGCCTGCGCTCCGGAGCGGGTCGCAACGTTGCCGCCGATGATGTCGATGCCGTCGAAGGCGGAATCCGCCTTGAGCCGGCGGATGATCCCGATCTCACCCGCGGAGTCCCCGTTCGCGGTGTCGACGACGATCAGGTCGACTCCGGCATCCGCGAGCGCTCCGGCCCTCTGCCAGGCGTCGCCGAAGAACCCGATCGCGGCGCCGACGCGGAGCCGGCCGTCCTGATCCTTCGTCGCGTTCGGATACTTCTCGGTCTTGTCGAAGTCCTTCACCGTGATGAGCCCGGTGAGCCGTCCGTTCGCGTCGACGAGGGGGAGTTTCTCGATCTTGTGCTGCGCGAAGATGGCGATCGCGGCATCCGGATCGATCCCGGTCGGCGCGGTGATGAGCGGGAGTTTCGTCATCACATGGCGCACGAGTGTCGTCTGCTTCTCGAACTGCGAGACGAACCGCATGTCCCGGTTCGTGATGATGCCAACGAGCTTGCCGTCGCCCTCGACCACGGGAAGGCCGGAAACCCGGAACTGCCCGCACAGAGCGTCGACCTCGGCGACCGTCGCATCCGGTGTCGTCGTGACCGGATTCGTGATCATCCCCGACTCGCTGCGCTTGACCTTGTCGACGAACGTCGCCTGATCCTCGATCGACAGGTTGCGGTGCAGTACACCGAGGCCGCCCTGGCGCGCCATCGAGATCGCCATGCGTCCCTCGGTCACGGTGTCCATCGCCGCCGAAATGAGCGGGGTGGCCACGTCGATGTTCCTGGTGAGCCGCGACGAGGTGTCCGCCTCGCTCGGAATGACATCGGTGTGCCCGGGCAGCAGCATCACGTCGTCATAAGTGAGTCCGATGAAACCGAAAGGGTCTGGCTGCTCCATGAGTCTCCGAATTGTTATGTCGCCGGCGAGAGACCGGATGCCGCATTGATTCCGGTAATTTATCGTACCGTTTGTTGCGCACTGGCACAGAAGACGCGGATGCCGTGCGCCCCCGTGTGGAATTGAGTGAGCCGGATGCGCCATAATCGGCAAGTACTGTCAACGATGACGGAAGCCAGCCTTCGAGAGAGCACAGCTTCTCCACTGGTCCGTCCTGGAGGTCTCGTGGTTTCAGCTCGCCGGTCCCGCTCCGTCGCTGGGCGGCCCCTTGTTCTCCTGCTCGCGGTGCTGTTCGCCTCGATCGCCTTCGCCATGATGGCGGTCTCCCCGGCGTCGGCGGATGAGACGAACACCGACAAGTACGACTACATCTTCAGCGGCAATGTGAAGTACAACAACGAGCCGCTCGACGGGGTCGAGATCAACGTTTCGGGCCATGGCTACGACGCGGATGTGAAAACCGATGAGAAGGGCCAGTGGAAGGTCGGCGTTCCTGAGAAGACCGACTATGACATCACGCTCATCGAGTCGACTCTTCCCGAGGGCGTTATCGTCACGGAGCAGGGCAACGGTCGCGTGACGATCACGGACAAGGGCGCGACGATCAAGGCGGAGTTCGGGCTCACGAGTAACAAGTCGGTGAACTTCTTCCTCGGCGAGGGAGTGCGCGAGACGACGAGCTTCTTCGACCAGCTCGTGACTCGCACCATCAGCGGCCTGAATTTCGGTCTCATGCTCGCACTGGCGTCAATCGGCCTCTCCCTCATCTACGGAACGATCGGTCTCGCGAACTTCGCCCACGCCGAATTCGTGACCTTCGGGGCGGTGATGGCCCTCACGTTCGGTGTGCAGCTCGCGTTCCCGCTGTGGATCGCGTTCCCTCTCGCGGTGGTGCTGACCGCGGTGCTCGGCTGGGTGCTGGATGTCACGATCTGGAAACCGCTGCGCAAACGCGGCTTGAGCATCGTGCAGCTCATGATCGTCAGCATCGGCCTTTCGCTCGCTCTGCGCTACATCTTCCAGTACTTCTACGGAGGCAGCACCCTGCAGCTTCCGGCCTCCGACTCGACCAAGATCAGCCTGCTCGGGCCGATCGCGCTGTCGGTCACCGACATGGTGAGCATGGGGATCAGCATCGTTGTGCTGATCGGGGTCGGTTACTGGCTGCTTCGCACCAAGACCGGCAAGGCGACCAGGGCGATCTCCGACAACCCGTCGCTCGCCGCGGCATCCGGAATCGACGTCGACCGGGTGATCCGACTGATCTGGATCATGGGCGCGGCCCTCGCGGGACTGTCCGGCATCCTCTGGGCGTACTTCCGCCCCGGCATCAAGTGGGACATGGGATGGCAGATCCTGCTGCTCGTGTTCGCGGCGGTCGTGCTGGGCGGGCTGGGCACTGCGTTCGGGGCGCTGGTCGGCTCGATCATCGTCGGCCTGCTGGTGGAGGTGTCCACCCTGTGGATGCCCTCCGACATGAAGTATGTCGCCCCGCTCACAGTGCTCGCCATCGTGCTGCTGTTCAGACCGCAGGGGATCCTGGGCCGCAAAGAGAGAATAGGGTAGGCGACAACCATGGACTGGGGCTTCATACTCTCGAACACCGCCACCTGGCTGATCGCGCCGGAAACGATCGCCTACGCGATCGCGACGGTGGGTCTCGCCGTGCACTTCGGCTACGGCGGACTGCTGAACTTCGGCCAGGCCGGCTTCATGGCCATCGGCGCGTACGGTTACGCGATCTCGATCCTCTCCTTCAACCTGCCCTGGTGGGTGGGCATCCTGGTCGGTCTCGTGGCCTCCGTCGTGTTCGCGCTGATCCTCGGGCTGCCGACGCTGCGACTGCGCGCCGACTACCTCGCGATCGTCACGATCGCCGCGGCGGAGGTCGTGCGCCTGCTGTTCAACAGCACGGTGTTCGACGAGTACACGAACTCGGCCGATGGGCTCGGTGGCTACCATGAAGGCTTCCGTGCGGCGAACCCGATCCCCCCTGGCACCTACGGCTTCGGTCCGTTCCGGTTCAACGAACAGGACTGGTGGATCCGCCTGTTCGGCATAGCCATCCTGATCCTCGCCATCCTCGTGGTCTGGCTGCTCATGCGCAGCCCCTGGGGGCGCGTCGTGAAGGGCATCCGGGAGGACGAGGATGCCGTGCGCGCGCTCGGCAAGAACGTGTTCTCGTTCAAGATGCAGGTGCTCATCCTCGGCGGCTGCCTCGGCTCGCTCGGCGGGGTCGTGCTCTCCCTGCCCTCCGCCGTCGTTCCCGGGGTGTACCTGCCGTCTTTGACGTTCTTCCTGTGGACGATCCTGCTGCTCGGCGGCGCGGCGACCGTGCTGGGACCGGTGCTCGGCTCCGTCGCGTTCTGGCTGATCATGACGTTCCTGTCGGTGCTCCTCCCGGCGCTCGTCGAGGCCGGCTTACTGCCGTTCATGTCCTCCGTGCAGGCGGGCATCCTGCGCTTCATTCTGGTGGGTGTCGCCCTGATGCTGATCGTGATCTTCCGGCCCCAGGGCTTCCTGGGCAACAAGAAGGAGCTGACCTTCAATGCCCGATAAGGCCGTGCACGAGAAGTCCACCGGGCTCCACATCGGGGAGATCGGGCCGGGTTGCCGCAAGACGGACCCGATCATCGTCGCCGACAACATCACCCGCGCCTACGGGGGTCTGAAGGCCGTCGACGTCGACCACCTGGAGGTCCCGCGCAACGCGATCACGGCGCTGATCGGGCCGAACGGCGCAGGGAAGACGACTCTGTTCAACCTGCTCACCGGATTCGACAAGCCGGACACCGGGACTTGGACGTTCGACGGCACCTCACTGGCCGGCGTTCCGGCATTCAAGGCCTCCCGGCTGGGCCAGGTGCGCACCTTCCAGCTCACCAAGTCCCTTGCCATGCTCTCCGTGCTGGAGAACATGAAGCTGGGCGCCAAGAACCAGCGCGGCGAGGACTTCTGGATCGGGCTGCTCCCCTGGCTGTGGCGCAAGCAGGATGACGAGATCGAGCAGAAGGCGATCGAGCTGCTCACCCGCTTCAAGCTCGACAGCAAGCAGGACGACTTCGCCGCGAGCCTCTCCGGCGGCCAGCGC
The DNA here is from genome assembly GCA_036565765.1 of Terrimesophilobacter sp. Lineage (GTDB taxonomy): Bacteria > Actinomycetota > Actinomycetes > Actinomycetales > Microbacteriaceae > Terrimesophilobacter. Next base: position 1,389 of record DATCXP010000179.1, on the reverse strand, counting down.
AAGCTGCTCGAGATGGCGCGTGCGCTCATGAGCGATCCGACGCTCGTCATGCTCGACGAGCCCATGGCCGGCGTGAACCCGGCGCTCACTCAGTCGCTGCTCGACCACATCCTCGACCTCAAGGACCAGGGGATGACGGTGCTGTTCGTCGAGCACGACATGCAGATGGTGCGCCACATCTCCGACTGGGTCATCGTCATGGCCGAGGGACGCGTTGTCTCCGAGGGCCCGCCGGATGTCGTCATGAAGGACCCTGCGGTCATCGACGCCTACCTCGGCAGCCACCTCGATACCGACCTCGGCGTCGTGACCGGCCGCATCGACACCATCAAGGAGAAGCTGTGAGCACCTCACCTGAGCCAATTGTGCCGGATCAGAGCGTGCCGGATCAGGAGGTGGTCGTCGACGTCAGGGAACTGACTGCGGGCTATCTGCCGGGTGTCAACATCCTGAACAACTGCTCCGTGACCGCCAGGAAGGGCGAGCTCATCGGGATCATCGGCCCGAACGGGGCGGGCAAGTCGACACTGCTCAAGGCCATCTTCGGTCAGGTCAAGATCCGCGACGGGCAGATCATGCTCAACGGTGAGGACATCACAGGACTTCCGGCCAACAAGCTCGTCGCCCGTGGGGTCGGATATGTTCCGCAGAACAACAACGTGTTCCCGACGCTGTCGATCGAGGAGAACCTGCAGATGGGTCTCTATCAGAAGCCGAAGGCGTTCGCGGAACGGCTCGAGTTCGTCACTTCGATCTTCGGGGAGCTCAGCTCCCGCCTGAAGCAGAGGGCCGGCTCCCTGTCCGGCGGTGAACGCCAGATGGTCGCAATGTCGCGCGCGCTCATGATGGAGCCGCACGTACTGCTGCTCGACGAGCCGTCAGCGGGCCTCTCACCGGTGCGCCAGGACGAGGCCTTCATCCGGGTCTCCGAGATCAACAAGGCCGGCGTGACCACGATCATGGTCGAGCAGAACGCGAGGCGCTGCCTGCAGATCTGCGACCGCGGCTACGTGCTGGACCAGGGCACCGACGCCTACACCGGACCAGGACGCGAACTGCTGCACGATCCCAAGGTCATCAGCCTCTACCTCGGAACGCTCGGCGAGGACGCCGCGTAGCGCGCTGGAGCGCAACCGCTCCCTGAGGAAGGAGCGTAGCGACTGTCTCGAAGGGGGCTTCCCGTTACGGCTCCCTTCGAGGCTCGCTGCGCTCGCACCTCAGGGAGCGGGTCGGGCCGCCGCGCGCTCAGCGATCGGGTCGGGGCGCAACCGCTCCCAGAGGAAGGAGCGCCAGCGACTGTCTCGAAGGGACGTTCCCGTTACGGATCCCTTCGAGGCTCGCTTCCCGACCGGCTGGACCGGAGACGGATCGGCGGGCCTGGCCTCAGGC
>DATCXP010000166.1:0-2521 GCA_036565765.1 Terrimesophilobacter sp. | reverse complement strand
CCGCCGCCGCGGCACACGCGGTACTCGTGCGGCTCTATCCCGCCCAAGCAGCCATCCTCGACGCCGACCTCGCCGGGTCGCTGTCTCAGGTTCCGGATGGTAAGGCGAAGGATCAGGGCGTCAGGGTCGGCGAAGAAGCCGCCGCGGCAATCCTCACACTGCGCGCCGGCGACGGCTCCGCAGCCACGCCGATCCCGTTCGTGCCGGGGTCGAATCCCGGCGACTACCAGCTCACGCCGCCCGCATTCGCGCAGCCCGTGTTCACGCACTGGCCCTTCGTCCAGCCGTTCGCGCTGCGGAGCGCGAACCAGTTCCGACCCCCGCCGCCACCGGCGCTGACGAGCCCCTCGTACACCGATTCATTCGACGAGGTGAAGTCGCTCGGCGCAGTGGGCAGCCTGACGCGCACGGCAGACCAGACCCAGATCGCCCGCTTCTGGGGGGCTCCGATCCAGAACTACTGGAACGAGATCGCCCAGACGGCGGCGCTGGCACACGGGACGACCCTGGAGCAGAACGCGCGGCTCTTCGCGCTGCTCGACCTGTCGCTGGCCGACTCGGTGATCGCCTTCTACGACGCCAAGTACACGTACCACTTCTGGCGGCCGATCACCGCGATCCGGGCGGCGGACAACGACGGAAATCCGGCAACCGCCGCCGACCCGAACTGGACGCCGCTCGCCACGACCGCCTTGGACCCCTCCTACCCGGGCGCACACGCGGTCGTCAGCGCGGCGGGCGCAGACGTGCTGTCGAGGTTCTTCGGCAACAACGAGGACTTCGCAGTGACCTCCGAAGTCCTGCCGGGAGTCGAACGCACCTTCACAAGCTTCTCCGACGCGGCCGACGAGGCCAGCCTCAGCCGCATCTACGCGGGGCAGCACTTCCGCTTCGACCAGGTAGCCGGTCAGAAGCTGGGCACGCAGATCGCCGACTACGTCACGAGCAACTTCCTCCTCCCACAGGGGCGGGGCCTCCGCTGAGTCCTGCCCTCCTTCGGGCCCGCTTCCTTCCGGGAGCGGGCCCCTGACTCCTCAAGGAGCCCTGAGCAAGTGAACGCTTACGAACTCACAATCCACGGTCTCGACGACGCAGTCTCGTTCGCGACTGCCCGCTGGGAGCTCTTCATCTTCCCCGAAGTGCAGAGCCTGGCGCCTTGTTCGGCGAAGGATCGGTTCGTCGTCTTCTACGAGGGCGATTCCGCCGATCCGACCGCCTGGTGCCGGGCGCTCTCGGCGGCCGGGTACCCGGCCACGCCGGTCGGGCCCGTCCTCCAGACGGGAGAGGCGGCATGAAGCGCCGGCTCTTCCTCACTTCCCTCGTGCTGGCCCTCGTGCTGCTCGCCCTGGGCGGCTGGGCCTTCAACGCGCTCCGTGGGGCCAAATGACCCGCCAACCATCCTCAAATTCGAAGGAGGCCCGCATGGCCACCAAACAAACAACGCAACCCGAGACGGCACGCGACGTCGTGATGCACATCGCTCGGATTGAGCTCGCCTCGATCACGGCGGCGAGCAAGTTCTTCGCCGGCTGGGCTGTGTCCGCCGACCGGTACGTGCAGGCCGTCAACGGCGAGATCCGTGCCCGACTCCAGGGAGAGACGGAGTCGAACGAGCTGGCCTCCCATCTCGCAGCGGCTAGCAACGAGCATCTTCACGAGCTGACGGCTCTCCCCAACGTCGCGGTGCGCCACTTCAACCGGGAGCTTGCGGCAGCGAACCACAAGAAGAGCAGCAGATGAAGCAACAGTGACCGTGTCTCGCCAAAAGTCTTTGCCTAAATCGCTCCGGAGAATGTGTCGCACGCCGCCGGGCGGCCGTTCTCGTACCCGCGCGAGAACCAGCGGCGGCGCTGCTCCGACGAGCCGTGCGTCCACGTTTCCTTGTTGACCTGGCCCTGCGTTTGTTCCTGGATCCGGTCGTCGCCGATCGCGCTGGCGGCATCCAGGCCCTGGTTGATGTCCGCCTGCGTCAACTGCTCGATCAGGCCGGTCTCGACCGCATGCGCTCCCCAGACCCCGGCGTAGCAGTCGGCCTGAAGCTCGGAGCGCACAGCGCGACTCTCCGGCCCTTGCCGGTCGTTCCCGATCCGCGCGAGCACGCCGAGCTGGTCCTGGACGTGATGCCCGTACTCGTGCGCGAGCACATAGGCCTGCGTGAACGGCGCGCTCCCGACGCCGAAGCGCGACTGGAGCTCGTCGAAGAAGCCGAGGTCGATGTAGACGAGCTCGTCGTTCGGGCAGTAGAAGGGGCCGACCTGCGAGCTGGCGAAGCCGCACCCCGTCTGCACTTGGTCGGTGAAGAAGACGGTGTCGACGTACTTGTACTGCCGCCCGCTGCGCTGGAAGACGCCGTCCCAGAACTTCTGGACGCTGTTGACGACTGCGACGATGCGGCAGTCCTCCCGCTTGTTTGCATCTTCTCCGGTCCGGCATGCCGTGGAGATGTCGGCGGGAGTGTCGCCGCGACCGACCTGCTGATCCTCGAGCGGACCGAGCTGACCGAGACCCCCGCCGCCTGAGA
>DATCXP010000132.1:0-3346 GCA_036565765.1 Terrimesophilobacter sp. | reverse complement strand
AGGGACGTCATCCGCAACGCTGTGAACGGCGACCACGACACCATGGTCATCTTCACCGGCAGCGGTTCGACCGGAGCGATCGACAAGATGGTCGGCATCCTCGGCCTGCGACTGCCGAAGGAGCTCGACGAACGGCACGGCCTGAGCGGGCACATCCCGCTCGAGCAACGGCCGGTCGTCTTCATCGGTCCCTACGAGCACCACAGTAACGAGCTGCCGTGGCGCGAATCGATCGCGACCGTCGTCACGATCCACGAAGATGCCGACGGCCACATCGACCAGGCCCAGCTTGCGGACGAGCTGCGGATGTACGCCGACCGTCCGCTCAAGATCGGCTCGTTCAGCGCCGCGAGCAACGTCACCGGCATCCTGAGCGACACGCACGCGATCACGCGCCTGCTGCACGAGCACGGCGCGCTCGCCTTCTGGGACTTCGCGGCGGCCGCCCCCTATGTCGACGTCGAGATGAATCCGCGCGGCGGCGATCCGGCGGAACGCAAGGACGCGATCTTCCTCTCCCCGCACAAGTTCATCGGCGGCCCTGGCACGCCCGGCGTGCTCGTGGTGAGCCGCACGCTGCTCACCAACGCGGTCCCGGATGTCGTGGGCGGCGGTACCGTCAGCTACGTGAACCCGAGCGAGCACCGCTACCTCGAGAACCCGGAGCACCGGGAGGAAGGGGGCACCCCGGCCATCATCGAGTCGATCCGCGCCGGGCTGGTGTTCTCCCTCAAGGAGGCCGTGGGCGTCGAGACCATCCAGGCGCACGAGCGCGACTTCCTGCGCCGGGCGATCGTGGCGTGGAGCGCGCATCCGGCCATCCAGGTGCTCGGCAACCCGGAGGCGGAGCGGCTGTCCATCGTGTCGTTCGTTGTGCAGCGTCCGGGTGGGAAGTACCTGCACCACAATGCGGTCGTCGCGATGCTGAACGACGTGTTCGGCATCCAGAGTCGCGGCGGCTGCTCCTGCGCCGGTCCTTACGGGCACCGGCTGCTCGGCATCGACACGGAGCTCTCTCAGGAGTTCGAGCGGGAGATCCTCGGCGGATGCGAGGGCATCAAACCCGGCTGGGTGCGTGTGAACTTCAACTACTTCATCAGCGACGAGGTGTTCCGTTACATCGTCGAAGCCGTCGCGCTCGTGGCCGAGCACGGCTGGAAGCTGCTGCCCGACTACCGCTTCGATCCGGCATCCGGCCTCTGGAAGCACCGCGCCGGCCCGGTCGAGCCACCGCTGCGGCTCGCGCAGCTGAGTTACGACGACGCGGGAGAACTGAGTTTCCCGCGTCACAACGACCGTGCGCCGGCGAATGCCCACTCGGCCGCGCTCGCTTCGGCGAAAGCCCTGTTCGAGAGGGTGTCCGCCGAGGACCGCGAGAGCGAGAGTGTCGCCGCGGCGCTCGGTGAGGACTTCGAGCACCTGCGCTGGTTCGACCTGCCCGCGGAGTGCCTCGTCTGAGGGTCGGATGCGGGACAGGTTCCCGGGGCTGAATCGGTTTCGCCCATCGGCACCCAGCCGGCTGGGTTATATTTGTCCCTTATGTCAAAGCCATTCATCGTCTCCCAGCCGGTCGCAGAGGCCCTCGCCGACAACCGTCCCGTCGTCGCCCTCGAGTCGACGATCATCTCCCACGGGCTTCCTCGCCCGCGCAATTTCGAGGCAGCACAGGAGTTCGAGCAGATTCTGCTGGATGCCGGTGTCACGCCCGCGACCGTCGCGGTTCTCGACGGCGTTCCGCACATCGGCCTCACCGAGGACGGCGTTCGCCGCATCGCCGACGAGGACATGGCCAAGGCGAGCGTTCGCGATCTCCCCATCCTGGCTGCGGCAGGGGCATCCGGAGCCACGACGGTCGCCGCGACGGCCCACCTCGCCGCGCTCGCGGGAGTGCGCGTCTTCGCGACCGGCGGCCTCGGCGGTGTGCACCGCGGCGCCTCGACGAGCTTCGACGAGTCGGCGGATCTCTCGACCCTCGCCGTGACCCCGATCACGGTCGTCTCGGCAGGGGTGAAGTCGGTGCTCGACATCTCCGCGACGCTCGAGCGGCTCGAAACCTACAGCGTCCCCGTCGTCGGCTATCGCACGAGGATGTTCCCAAGCTTCTGGCTCACCGAGTCGGAGTACGAGCTCGACTGGTCGGTGCAGTCCGCCGCCGAGGTCGCCGCGATCATGAAGAGCCAGGACGAGCTCGGGCACGGCCAGGGCATCGTCGTCGCGAATCCCATTCCGCGTGAGCAGCAGTGGGACCCGACCGAGCACGACCGCGTGCTGTCAGAGGCTCTTGCCGCCGCGGATGCCGCCGGCATGCACGGCAAGGCCGTCACGCCGTTCCTGCTCAGCTACATCGTCGACGCATCCGGTGGGCGCAGCCTCGAGGTCAACCTGGACCTGGCCCGCAACAACGTCCGGCTCGCCGCCGAGATCGCGACCGCCTGGTCCGCGCTGGCCGGCTGAATTCATGGGCGGACCGGCGTGATCGGCAGACGCGCGTGACGGGGCGCATCGTCGTCTTCGGTGATGTGATCGACGACATCGTCGTTGTGCCCTCAGGACCGATCCGTCTCGACACCGATACGCCCAGCTCGATCCGGCATCGCGCCGGCGGCTCAGCGGCCAACGTAGCATCCTGGCTCGGCGCGCAGGGCGCCCCGGTCGACTTCGTCGGTCGGGTGGCCGCGACCGACGTACCCAGGCACGAGGCGATCCTCAGCGGATTCGGCGTCACGCCGCACCTGCAGGCGGACCTCGAGCTGCCGACCGGCACGATCGTCGTGATCGTCGATGGGAACAGCCGCAGCATGCTCACCGAACGCGGTGCGAACGATCGGCTCAGCGCCGACGACGTGACCGATGCGTTACTCGAGAAGGCTGCGCTCGTTCACTTCACCGGGTACAGCCTGTACCACGGTGTCCATCAGGCCGCCGTCACGCGACTGTTCGCGCGCGCGGCGGAGCGCGGTGTTGCCGTCTCGGTCGACCCCGCCTCGGCGGGTAGCCTGCTGGATTTCGGCGTCGACCGATTCCTCGGGCTGATCGGTGAGGCGAGCCTGCTGTTCCCGAATCTCGATGAGGGCATCGCTCTGACCGGTCTCTCCGAGCCGGAGGCGATCGCTGCCGCACTCGTCGAGCGGTTTCCGCTCGTCGCGCTCACCGTCGGCAAGGAGGGGGTGATCGTCGCCCAGCGCGACCGCGATTCGGTGCGGATTCCCGCCGTGCCATCCGCCGCCGTCGACCCGACGGGAGCCGGTGACGCCTTCACCGCCGGTTTCCTCGCCTCCTGGATCGTCGACGGCGACGCGGTGAAGGCCGCAGAGGCCGGGGTCGCGGTGGCGGCCCGTGCCGTCAC
>DATCXP010000120.1:0-5992 GCA_036565765.1 Terrimesophilobacter sp. | reverse complement strand
TCCTGCATGACGTAGTCCTTGCCCTCCATGCGGGCCTTGCCCTTCGCGCGGGCCTCGTGCACCGATCCGGTCGCGACGAGGTCGTCGAAGGAGATGACCTCGGCCTTGATGAAGCCCTTCTCAAAATCGGTGTGGATGACGCCGGCAGCCTGCGGGGCCTTCCAGCCCTTGTGGATGGTCCATGCTCGCGTCTCCTTCGGACCGGCCGTGAGGTAGGTCTGCAGGCCGAGCGTGTCGAAGCCGATGCGGGCGAGCTGGTCGAGGCCGCTCTCGGACTGGCCGGTCGAGGCGAGAAGCTCTGCGGCATCCTCCGGGTCGAGGTCGATGAGCTCGCTCTCGAGTTTCGCATCGAGGAAGATCGCCTTCGCCGGCGCGACCAGAGCCGCGAGCTCGGCCAGCTTCGCCTGATCGCCGAGAATCCCCTCGTCAACGTTGAACACGTAGATGAACGGCTTTGCCGTCAGCAGGCCCAGTTCGCGGATCGGGTCCAGGTCGAGCTTCGTATCGCTGGAGAGCGGCTTACCATCGTTCAGCCAGGCGACCGCGGCCTTCGCGGTCTCCAGCACGACCGGCTCGGTGCGCCTCGTCTTCACTTCCTTCTCGTACCGCTCGACCGCCTTCTCGAGCGTCTGCAGATCGGCGAGGATGAGCTCGGTATTGATGGTCTCCAGGTCGGATGCCGGATTCACGGCTCCGTCGACGTGCACGACATCCGCGTCGCTGAATCCCCGGATGACCTGCGCGATCGCATCCGCCTCGCGGATGTTCGCGAGGAACTTGTTGCCGAGCCCCTCGCCGACCGATGCACCCTTGACGATCCCGGCGATGTCGACGAACGACACCGGGGCGGGCAGGATGCGCTCGCTGCCGAAGATGTCGGAGAGCACCTTGAGCCGGGCATCCGGAAGGGTCACGACCCCGATGTTCGGCTCGATGGTCGCGAACGGGTAGTTGGCCGCGAGCACCTGGTTGCGGGTGAGCGCGTTGAAGAGGGTCGACTTGCCGACGTTCGGGAGTCCGACGATCGCGATAGTTAAGGCCACGGGGGTCTATCGTACCTTCGGCTACTTCCCGGGACCGCCCGCCTCGACCGGTACGAGCTCGAACACCGGGTTCTCGATCACGCCGACGACGCTGCCCACGGGATCCGTGACCGTTCCGAGCCGGATGCCGTCGCCGACATCCTTCACCGGGTCGCGCGGAGTGGCGCCCGCCGCGAGGAGTTCCGCATAGGCCACGTCGACGTCCGGGACGCCCCAGTAGCTGACCGCACCGGCCGCGGGGTCGGCGTCAGGGTCGAGCCCGAGCTCGTACCCGCCGGGACTGAACCCGACGAAGAACGGCTCGTCGAAGTAGGGCTCGATGCCGAGAACCTTCGTCCACCAGGCCTTGGCGGCGTCGAGGTCGGGTGCCGGGTAGACGACGGTGCGAAGTCCGAGGAACATGGTGGCCTCCCTAAGTAGTTCGACTCATTCAACCGCGCCGCGCCGACATCCGCGAACCGAGTTGGGCGACCCGGGGCGTGGCGCAGGCGACGGTCGGAGGCGCGTGAGACGATGCCGTGATGGGACTGAACTTCACCGCGATCGACTTCGAAACCGCGAACTCGCACAGCGCGTCCGCCTGCTCGGTCGGGCTCGTGAAGGTCCGAGACGGCAAGGTCGTCGACAAGGCCGGATGGTTGATCCGCCCGCCGCTCGGCTTCGACGCGTTCAATGAGTGGAACATCCGCATCCACGGCATCATGGCCTCGGATGTCGCCGACGCGAAGCTCTGGAGCGAGCAGCTCCCCGACCTGGTCGCCTTCGCCGATGGCGACACCCTTGTCGCCCACAACGCCGGATTCGACATGGGCGTCATCACGGCGGCCTGTGCCGCGAGCTTCGTGGAGTGCCCGAGCTTCAGCTACCTGTGCAGCCTGCAGGTCGCGCGCAGGACCTACAACCTCGACTCCTACCGCCTGCCGGTCGCAGCCATGGCCGCCGGCTTCGAGGACTTCGACCACCACAACGCGCTCGCCGACGCCGAGGCCTGCGCCGCGATCATCCTGCACGCGGCGCAGCGGCACGATGCGGTCGATGTCGCTCACCTCGCGAGGATCACAAGTCAGCGGGTCGGGGCGATCGGCCCCGCCGCAGTTGTCGCGGCTCAGGCTCACCGCAGCATGGCGCTCGGCTGACCCGCACGACTCCAGCGCAGGTCAGTGGTTCTCGGGGAACCCCAGGTTGATCCCGCCGTGGCTCGGGTCGAGCCAGCGCCTCGTGATCGCCTTCTCCTGCGTGAAGAAACGCACTCCATCGATGCCGTAGGCCTTCGTGTCGCCGAACATGGAGTTCTTCCAGCCGCCGAACGAGTGGTAGGCGACCGGAACCGGGATCGGAACGTTGATTCCGATCATGCCGACCTGGATCTCGCGCTGGAACTTCCTGGCAGCCCCACCGTCATTCGTGAAGACCGCCGTGCCGTTGCCGTACGGGCCGCTGTTGATGAGTTCGATGCCCTCCTCGAACGTCTGAACCCGGATGACGGAGAGCAGCGGCCCGAAGATCTCGTCCACGTACACCTTCGACGAAGGCGGAACCTTGTCGAACAGGGTCGGGCCGAGCCAGAATCCCTCGGATGCTCCGTCGACGTCCGTCCCCCGGCCGTCGACCACGATCGTGGCACCATCGGTCGCGGCCAGGTCGATGTAGCCGCTGACCTTGTCGCGGTGCTCTCTCGTGATGAGCGGGCCCATGTCGCAGGAGCGCAGACCGTCGCCGACCCTGAGCCCCTTCATCCGCTCGGCGATCTTCGCGACGAGCTCGTCGGCGATCGGCTCAAGGGCGACGAGCACGCTGATCGCCATGCAGCGCTCGCCGGCCGAGCCGAAGCCGGCGTTGACGGCGGCGTCCGCGGCGAGGTCGAGGTCGGCATCCGGGAGCACGAGCATGTGGTTCTTCGCTCCGCCGAGCGCCTGCACCCGCTTTCCGTGCTTCGCCGCCTTCTCGTAGATGTAGCGCGCGATCGGAGTGGAGCCGACGAAGGAGATGGAGGCGACATCCGGGTGCTCGATGAGCGCGTCGACGGCGACCTTGTCACCGTGCACGACGTTGAACACGCCGTCCGGGAGGCCGGCCTCGGCGAACAGTTCGGCCATCCAGTTCGCCGCGGAGGGATCCTTCTCTGAGGGCTTCAGCACGACCGCGTTGCCCGCCGCGATCGCTACGGGGAAGAACCACAGCGGCACCATGGCCGGGAAGTTGAACGGGCTGATGATGCCGACGACGCCGAGTGGCTCGCGCGTCGTGTACACGTCGACTCCGCTCGAGACGTTCTCGCTGTACTCGCCCTTCATGAGGTGCGGGATGCCGGAAGCGAATTCGACGACCTCGAGACCTCTGGCGACCTCGCCGAGGGCATCCGAGAGCACCTTGCCGTGCTCGGCGGTGAGGATGCGCGCGAGGTCCTCCTTGCGCTCGTTGAGCAGTTCGCGGAACCGGAAGATGACCGTCTGACGCTTCGCGAGCGAGGTCTCCGCCCAGGCCGGGAACGCGGCCTTCGCCGCGTCGACCGCCGCGGCGACATCGCCGGTCGTGGCGAGTCGCACCTCCTTGGCGACCATGCCGAGCGCGGGGTTGTACACCGGCGATGTTCGCGTCGACTCCCCCGTGAATGCTGCGCCGTTGAGCCAGTGATCGAGGACTTCGCCCATTGCGGTGCCCGCCTTCCAGAGTCGCGTGTGCGTCCAGTCTCGGCCGACCGGGACCTGCAATCAAGACCGGTTAGCGCATAGCCGATGTGCGAGAATGCACACTACCCGGGGATGAGCTCGTCGGCGCGTTCCTGCACCTCTCGCCGGATCGCAGCGCGAACCGCGCCGACCGAGTCGAGCGCGAGGCTGTCCCGCCTTGCGGAGAGCGAGAACTGCAGACGGAAATCGACCTCGGCCGGCAGCACGGGTGCAAGCGCCGGGTCGCGCTGCCCCATGAACGCGTGCAGCAACCCGATCCCCGCGCCGCGCCGTGTCGCCTCGAGCTGCGCGAACACATTGGTCGAGCCGAAGCCGACGTGCATCCCGCTCAGAATCGGCGCGAGATCGAGCTCACGCACCGTGAGAAGCGCGTCGACGTAGAACACGAGGCTGTGCGCGTCGAGGTCGGCGATCGTGGCGATCGGCGGGTGCGCCGCCAGGTAACCGGGCGATGCGTAGAGGCGGAGGGCGTACGGGGCGAGCGGCTCCGCCGTGAGCCGCGTGCTCGTCCCCGAGCCGATCGTTACGGCGAGATCGTAGCCTGCGCCACGAAGGCTCAGCGGCCGGGTGGAGGTGACGAGCTCGGTCGTGATCCCCGGATGCTCCCCCCGCATTCTTGCCAGCGCCGGCGCCACGAACAGCGCGCCGAACCCGTCGGGTGCGGCCACGCGCACGGTGCCGCGCAGGGCGTCCGCCGCACCGGATGCCGCACCGACGACCTGTTCGACGATGTGCTCGATGCCTGCCGCCCGCGAGGCGACCTCGCGCCCGATCGCGGTGAGCTCCCAGCCATCGGCCCCACGGTCGAGGAGCCGGACGCCGAGCGCGGTCTCGAGCCGGTCGATGCGGCGACGCACGGTTGTGTGGTCGACGCTCAGGAGCGCGGCGGCCGACACCAGACGGCCGGTCCTCGCCACGGAGAGCAGGTACCGGAGGTCGTCGGTGCTGACCTCGGGAGCTCGGGGCGGGGGCGCGGCCATGGCTTCACCCTACGGCGAACCGCCGCGCCTCGCGGCGCTGCCGGTCAACGTCCCTGGCCGCTGGCACACTGGAACCATGGATCCGCTCATCGCATTGCTCATCGGGCTCGCCACCGGCCTCGCTCTCGGTGGCCTTATCGGCTGGCTGGTCGCGAGAGCACGCAGGGAGTCGGCGGACGCAGACGACCCCATGGTGATCGAGGCGCGCCACCAGGCCGCCATCGCGGAGCTGCGAGCCCTGGAGCAGGCGGCCCAGGCACGCCTGGCGGCCGACCTCGCATCCGCGCAGGCGACGGCGGTCGCGCTCCGGGAGCAGGTCGGCGGGCTTCAGGAGCAGCACCGCGACCTCGTGGAGAGGCAGAGAGCTGAGCAGGCGGCGCAGACGGAGCGTGAGCGGGCGGAGAGCAAGGTGCTGCAGATGCTGACCCCCGTGCAGGAGAGCCTGCGCACGATGCAGCACAAGGTGACGGAGCTCGAGACCCAGCGCCAGCAGCAGCATGGCGAGCTCACACAGCAGCTCAAGTCCGCGACCGAGTCCGAGGAGCGCCTGCGCAGCACCGCGGAGTCTCTCGCCGCGGCGCTCAAGAGCAACAGCACTCGTGGGGTGTGGGGCGAGACCCAACTGCGCAACGTCGTGCAGGCTGCTGGGCTCATCGAGCGCGTCGACTTCGACGTGCAGTCGAGCATCACCTCGGATGCCGGGGCCGGGCGCCCGGACATGGTGGTCCACCTCCCCGGCGGCAAGAACATCGCGGTCGACGCGAAGGTGCCGTTCAACTCCTACCTGGAGGCCAGCGGCATCCCGGTGACGGCCACCGGCGAGGAAGGGGCGAAGCGCGAGCAGCTGATCAAGGCGCACGTGAAGGCCCTGCGCGCCCACATCGACACGCTCTCGGGCAAGGAGTACTACGCCGGGCTCGACGCCTCCCCCGAGCTCGTGATCGCGTTCATCCCGAGCGAATCGCTCGTCTCCAGTGCGCTCGAGGCGGATCCGTCGATCATGGACTACGCGTTCGGCAAGCGCGTCGCCCTCGCCTCACCGGTCACGCTGTGGTCAGTGCTCAAGACGGTCGCGTTCAGTTGGCAGCAGAACGTGCTCACCGAGGACGCGAAGCTCCTGTTCGACCTCAGCAAGGAGCTCTACGGCAGGCTGTCGAAGCTCTCCGAGCACGTCGAGAAGCTCGGCCGATCGATCGAGCGCAGTGTGAAGGACTACAACGCGTTCGTCGGATCGCTCGAGCGGCAGGTGCTGCCGAGCGCGCGCCGGCTGAGCGGGCTG
>DATCXP010000118.1:0-6604 GCA_036565765.1 Terrimesophilobacter sp. | reverse complement strand
GCGGCTCACATCCGCTCTGACGTAGTCGGAGGAACCTCGCACGGGATGTTCGCGATCGGAGGAGCTTCGGTGTCCGCGCAGGATCGGAGGAAGAATCTCCCGATGAGCGTAGTCGGAGGAACAATCCGGCCCGTGTGAGGCGGTTCTTCCTACGATGTCGACCGGTAGTGGAGAAGCTCCCGCACGGTCGCCTCGACATCTGCCCACCCGTGGATGACCTCGTCGTACCCGAACCGGTGGATACGGTAGCCGCGCCGTACCAGTGCGCTATTCCGGTGGCGGTCCCTCACCGGGTCGTGGAACTCGTCGCCGTCGAGCTCGATCACGAGCCACCCGTCGAGCAGCAGGTCGACCCGCCCGCGCCGTCCATCCGGTCCAATCCCGTCGATCCAGACCTGAACCCGGATGTCCTCCACGAACCGCGCCAGCCGCAGCCGGGCGAGCGTCTCCAGGCCGGACTCGGCGAGCGGCTCGATGAGTCGGAGGAGGCGCCGATAGCGGCGCGGCAGAGCGGCGAAGAGCGGACCGAGTCCCGCCCGGGAGAGCACGCCGACGTGGAGCGCGCTCTCGACGCAAGCGATGAACTGCTCGGCCGACACGTCATGCGCAACACGGATGAGCGCGTCGATGGCCGAGACCCGCCACGGGAATCCCGTCGGATCCGGGTAGCGTTCCTCGAGCCAGTGACGGCGCACGCCTTCGCGGGGGAACCGCTCCGGCGCGAAGCTGGCGATCGAAGTGCGGGAGGTGCGGACCGGGCCATGGCTGTTGCGGGGGACGTGCAGATGAATCTGCCGGTCGAGCCCGTCCCACACGCCGTATGACGCAAGGGCGGTGCTGCCGGTCAGTTTGGCACGGTTCAAGACGGCGATGACTGCGCTCCGGCTCGCGGTGGGCGTGCCGACCCAGTCGGCGCAGATCCGGTGGATACGGCCCTTTGCGGTGGCGCGTTCAACGGCCCGTCGGCCGTGTCCCAGCTCGGCGAGCCGGGTCGTGCGCGCAAGGTGGCCGTTCGCCTGCAGGTCGTAAAGAATGTCGTTCGGCATCCGGCCAGCATCCTTCGCTCGCGGTCGCCCCTGGGACGAATCGGTCCGGATGGTGGGGTCGCTTGTGAACCGGGGGTTTGTGGAGGAGGGGAGCGGGCTGGGAGGGGAGGAAGAACAAGCTTCTGCAGGGGTCTGCCTTCCTCCGATCGCGGATACCCGGGTCAAAGGTCCTCCGGTCCCGGCCGGATCGCGGGGTCGCCCTGCCCGCACGGATGCTAGCGGCAGCAGGCCATGAGGCGCGCCACTAAACTGGGGCTGTGAGTTCAGCATCTTCCCCCGTCGACGTCGTCCTGATCGGGGGCGGCATCATGAGCGCAACCCTCGGAGCCATCCTCAAACAGCTTGAGCCGACCTGGAGCATCCAGATCCTCGAGACGCTTCCCGCTGTCGCGCTCGAAAGCTCCAATCCGTGGAACAACGCCGGCACCGGCCACTCCGCACTCTGCGAGCTGAACTACACGAAGGATCTGCCGGACGGCAAGGTGGACATCTCCAGCGCTGTGAAGATCAACGAACAGTTCCAGGTGACCCGTCAGTTCTGGTCGCACATGATCAAGGCCGGGATGCTGCCGGCACCAGAGGACTTCATCAACCCGGTGCCGCATATGAGCTTCGTCTGGGGCGAGGACAACGTCGCCTTCCTGAAGCGCCGCTTCGAGGCGCTCAAGGACCACCCCCTGTTCTCCGGCATGGAATACAGCGATGATCCCGCGGTCATCTACTCCTGGGCCCCGAGCCTGCTGCCGGGCCGTCCGAAATCCCAGCACATCGCGGCGACGCGCATGGAGGCCGGGACCGACGTCGACTTCGGCTCGCTCACGCGCGACCTCACCGACTATCTCGTCGCGAACGGCGCCCAGCTCAAGACCGACCGTCGCGTCACCGGACTCAAGCTGGAGCGCAACGGGCTGTGGCGCATCCGGATTCGCCACACCATCGGGCGGACCCCGGCGACCATCCACGCGCGCTTCGTGTTCGTCGGGGCAGGGGGCGGCGCCCTCGGACTGCTGCAGCGTTCGGGGATCCCGGAGGCGAAGGGCTACGGCGGGTTCCCGGTCAGCGGCGAGTTCTTCAGGACGGACGACCCGAGAATCGTGGCGAAGCACAGCGCGAAAGTGTACGGCAAGGCCTCGGTCGGCGCCCCGCCGATGTCGGTTCCGCATCTTGACACCCGCATCATCGACGGCAAGGCGAGCCTCATGTTCGGCCCATACGCCGGGTTCAGCCCCAAGTTCCTGAAGAGCGGCTCCTGGCTCGATCTCCCGCTCTCGATCCGGCCCGGCAACATCATTCCGATGCTCGCCGCGTTCAAGGACAACCTCGACCTCAGTTGGTACCTGATCACCCAGCTCCTCGCGAGCAAGCGAACGAAGTTCGCGGCGTTGCGAGAGTTCATGCCGGATGCGCAGCCGAGTGACTGGTATCAGATCACGGCGGGCCAGCGCGTGCAGGTGATCAAAAAGGATGCGAAGAAGGGCGGCATCCTCCAGTTCGGAACGGAGCTCGTTACGGGAGCCGGCGGCAGCATCGCCGGACTGCTCGGGGCATCCCCGGGCGCCTCGACCGCGGTGCCGATCATGCTCGGCCTGCTCGAGACCTGCTTCCCGGATCGCCTCGCCGGGTGGGCGCCGGCGATACGCAAGATGGTGCCGAGCTACGGAAAGACGCTGTCAGACAGCCCGGCGCTCGCCGAGAAGACCCTGGGGAAGACGGCGAAGATCCTCGCGATCGCCTGAGGCGCACTGCCCAGGATCGGGGTGCATATCAGCCATTCTGGCCCGGTTTTCGGCGGAATGTTGCGTGCATCGGGGGACAACCGGCGGCAGAAGAGTGCCATACTCATGGTCACCCATGATTCCGAGTGAAAGTTAGCTGACGTGTCGCTAGGTCTTCCTGCACACCTCGCACCGCAGGTCGTCCGGCGCTCGTTCGTTCGGGCTCAGCACACCTTCGCGTTGACGCTCCTGTTCATCATGTTCTTCCTGGTCCTCGTGCTGCAGAGTGCGCACGTCGAAGACTCGTTCTGGCCGGCGGCGATCGCGCTGACGCCCATGATGGCTCTGCTCGTCCTTCGCGGACGCGAGCGAACCGTCCTGTGGGCGGCCGGATACCTCATCGTCGGCGGGATCGGCGTGTACTGGCACGCGAGCATTCTCCTCAGCCAGCCTCAGCCGGTGGTGGATGGCGACGGGTTCTCCTTCATCCTGGTCAAGGTCGCACTCATGATGGTCGGGGGCACGGGTATCGGGCTGCTCTCCGGGCTGGCGTGGACCGCAGCGGGGTACCTCGTGGCGGAGGTGTCGATCGGTCTGGCTCAGCTCGGAAGCGGTCAGGCGTTTCATTTCGATGTCGCCTCGTTCACGGTGGTCCTGGGCACGCTCGGCGTCCTTCCGCTCATCAACCTGATCAGCCACCGTCAGCTCAGTGCCCAGCCGCGACTGCACAGGGCGGTACGCGATGAGCAGCTCGCAGCGCTGCGGTACAGGGTCGAGGTCAAGGCCGCGGCGCTCATGCACGACACCGTGCTGAATCACCTCGCGGCGATCGCCGACTCGAGCGGCGAGGCACTGAGTCCCGAGCTGCGGGAGCAGATCCGGCGCGATGTCGAGTCGCTGGTCGGAGAGGAGTGGCTGGCGGAGCCACCAGCCTCCGACAATGCGCGAAGCCGCCTCGACTGGCAGCACAGCGGGCTGTTCACCGCGATTCAGGAGGGCAGGCTGCTGGGGCTCGACGTCGAGGCTACGGGGGACCTTCTCGCGGTCGGCCGGCTGGAGAGGGGGACGTCGATCACTCTCGGACTCGCCGTGAAGCAGTGCCTCGTGAATGTGCTGAAGCATTCAGGAACGACGCATGCCGAGGTCGCCGTGTACGCCTCGGAATCCGAACTCTCGGTCATGGTCGTCGACAACGGTTCGGGGTTCACCGAGGCTGCGACGGGAAACGACAGACTCGGCCTTCGCACCTCGGTGCGGAAGCGGATCGAGGCGGTGGACGGCTCGGTGAACGTCTGGTCGACGCCGGGGCGGGGGACATCCATCATGATCAGGGTTCCGATGGGCACGCCGATCCCCTCCGCGTCGGGCGGGGGGAATGCCGGATGAGCGTCTCGGAGCGTACCCGGCAGCAACTCGATCCGATCGGAACTCTCAGCAGCCGGCTGTTCGCGGTCGTGCTTGCGGCTGTCGCGTTGTGCTACGCGCTGATCCTCACCGTCCGCTCGTCGGATCAGGTGTCGAATCCGGCGCTCGCCGCCCTCGCGCTGCTCTGGCTGGTCGGCGCCTGCCTCACGATCGTCGTGGGGACCTCGCCGGCGCGTGCGCCGTTCACCCGCGCGGGGCACGTCGTGGTCCAGTTGCTCGTCCTGGGGTCGATCGCGCTGTCGATCGCGAGCCAGTGGGGGACGAACCGCCTGATCCAGGATGACTTCGGATCGGTGGCCCTCGGTGTCCTGATGCTCGCCCTCGGCCCCTACCGCCCCGCCATCGAGCTTGCGGCGGTGGGCAGTCTTTCCGCGATCTTCGTCGGCTTCCTCACTCTTCTCGAGGTGCCGAACCTGGAATCGACGACCCCGCCGGTCGCCTTCGTCCTCGTCGGGATGGCTCCGATCCTGGCGCTCTCCTACGCCTCTGCCGCGTACTCCGGTGGCCTCGTCGCGTCCCTCGAGCGATGGCAGCGCGGTGCGATCAGGTCGGTCGGTTCGGGCGCCGGCAGGATCATGGACGGGATCACCCGTGCGGTGCAGCAGGACCGGGTGACCATCCTCGGCCGCGATGTGCTCCCCTTTTTCAGCTCCATTCTGGAGACGGACGCCGTCACCTCGGATGACCGTGTGCGTGCCCGTGAGATCTCGAACTCCATCCGCGGCATCATGGTGGCGGAGGCGGACCGCAGCTGGCTCGAGGTCGTCGTCGGGGTGCCCTATGCCGATGCCGCCTCCGGTGTCAGTGCGGTCGTCGACCGCGACGGTCGAGCGGCGGCGATGGGCACGGACCAGCGCACCGCGCTACGCGCGCTCCTCGTCGCGCTGCTGGATGAGCCCTGCTATGTGAGCGGGAGCCTTCGGATCGAGTTGACCGGAACCGACTCCCGCTGCCACGGAGTGCTGACCGCGACACTGAATGCGAACGATTCCTTTGTGCGGTCGGTCTTCTCGCCCTATCTCGCCGTCATGCGAGTGGGGTTCTCCAGATTGCAGGTCGATTTCCAGCGTCCTGCCCTGAGACTAAAATTCTCCTATGAGCAACGCTGATGCGAACGTCGTGGCTCCCGCCGACGATTCCGGCGGCTCTGCGCCGATCCGCCTGGCGATTCTTGACGACCACGAGGTTCTCCTCGACAGCCTGGGCAGCTGGATCTCGGCGAATGCTCCGGATTTCGACCTCGTCCTGAGTGCACAGACCTGGCTCGAACTCGTCCACAGCGACAACTTCCCGACCGAACTCGTGTTCCTGGACTTCCAGCTGAAGGAATCGGTGTCGATCGAGGCGAGAGTGCGCACCTGCCGTGCTGCCGGTGCGAAGGTCATCATCCTGAGCAGCCTGGACACGCGAGAGGCGCGGGAGCGGGCGTTCCACGCCGGCGCCTCGGAGTTCCTCTCCAAGTCGCTGCCGATGCGCGAGGTCATGGACACCGCCCGGCGCGTGATGGGCGTCAATGTCGCGACGGACCAGCAGAAGGACTGGCGTCCGCTGCCGGTCGGCGCCGTCATCCAGATCCGTCCGAAGCTCAGCCGGGGCGAGGAGGAAGCCCTTAAGCTGTACGTGTCCGGGCTCAGCACGATCGAAGTCGCCCGGAAGATGGATGTTCAATACGAGACAGCCAAAACGTACCTCCGCCGCGTGCGCGAGAAGTATGCGAAGGCGAACAGACCGGCCAGCAAGAAGGCGGACCTCATCCGCCGTGCTGCCGAGGACGGATACCTGGAGTAGTGGCGAAGCTTTATTTCCGTTACGGCGCGATGAACAGCGGCAAGAGTACGAACATGCTCCAGGCCGCCTACAACTACGAGGAGCGCGGGCAGCAGGTGCTGCTCACGAAGCCGCAGGTCGACACGAAGGGCGACTCGGCGATCGTTTCGCGCCTGGGAGTTCGGCGGCCGGTCGACTTCGTGATCGCCCCGGATGACGATGTCTGGGAGCTCTTCGCCGCCCAGCGCGGGCTCGTGGAGAGCGAGAGCGGGCTTCCGGTGAAGTGCCTGCTCGTGGATGAAGCGCAGTTCCTCAGCGAGGGGCAGGTCGACGACCTGCTGCGCATCGCCATCATCGCGGATGTCCCGGTGCTCGCGTACGGCATCCGCACCGACTTCCAGACTGTCGCCTTTCCCGGCAGCCGGCGACTGCTCGAGATCGCCCACTCCCTCGAGGAGCTCAAAACGATCTGCCGATGCGGCAGGAAGGCCGTATTCAACACGCGCAAGGTCGGCGGGCAGTACATCTTCGACGGAGACCAGGTCGCGATCGAGGACGGCATCGACGTCGTGTATGAGTCGCTGTGCGGCTCCTGCTACCTCGAGGAGAGCGGCGGGGTCTTCAACCGCGGCCGGCGCGTGCTCGCCGAGC
>DATCXP010000116.1:0-13391 GCA_036565765.1 Terrimesophilobacter sp. | reverse complement strand
CACCTCATAACAGGATGCCGGGGAGATGAAGCCCTGCGCCTCGATCTCCTTCCAGGGGGCGTCGAACCGTTTCGGCCCGATGAGGCTGAACACGTCGCCCTCGCGGCCGTCCTCGCGCACGAGTGTCGCGGTCAGGCCTAGCCGGCGGCGGGCCTGCAGCTCCGCCGTCAACTTGAACACCGGCGCGGGAAGCAGGTGCACCTCGTCGTAGATGACGAGACCCCAGTCCATCGCGTCGAGCAGCGAGAGGTGGGCGTATTCGCCCTTCCTCTTCGCCGTGAGGATCTGGTAGGTCGCGATCGTGACCGGGCGGATCTCCTTGACCTGACCGGAGTACTCGCCGATCTCCGCCTCGGTGAGACTCGTGCGCCGCAGCAGCTCGCTGCGCCATTGCCGGGCCGAGACCGTGTTCGTGACGAGCACGAGCGTCGTGGTCTTCGCCTCGGCCATCGCACCGGCACCCACGAGCGTCTTGCCGGCACCGCAGGGCAGCACGACGACGCCGGAGCCGCCCAGGAAGAAGTTGTCGATCGCCTGCACCTGGTACGGGCGCAGGTGCCACTCCGAGGTGTCGAGGTCGATGTCGTGAGGGGTGCCCGGCGTGTAGCCGGCGAGGTCCTCGGCGGGCCAGCCGAGCTTCACCAGTTCCTGCTTCAGCTGGCCCCGAGCCCAGGCGGCAATGCCGTAGCGGTCGGGGGCGAGCCGGCCGGTCAGCAGGGGAAGGATGCGCTTGGCGCGGG
Source organism: Terrimesophilobacter sp. (assembly GCA_036565765.1). Lineage (GTDB taxonomy): Bacteria > Actinomycetota > Actinomycetes > Actinomycetales > Microbacteriaceae > Terrimesophilobacter. The sequence continues at coordinate 12,651 of DATCXP010000116.1, read as the reverse complement.
CGATCTCGGTGAGTACCGCGGCATCCGTCGACCGCAGTTCGAGTTCGCCCGCCTCGGTGCGCTCGATCACGAGGCGGCCGTAGCGGGCCACGGTCTCCCGAATGTCGACCGTCACCGATTGCGGGATGGGGAACCGCGAATACCGCTCGAGCGTTGCGAGCATGTCCTCGGCGCTGTGACCGGCCGCACGGGCGTTCCACAGCCCGAGTCGCGTCACACGGTAGGTGTGGATGTGCTCGGGAGCACGCTCGAGTTCCGCGAAGACGGAGAGGTCGTGGCGGGCGTCCTCGGCATCCGGATGCGCGACTTCGAGCAGGACCGTTCGGTCGCTTTGGACGATAAGGGGGCCGTCAGACATAACGTTCCAGTCTACTTCGCGGGTGCTCGTCGTGGGCATATCGCATAACCGACGGCCGAGACGGCCGTCGGCGCTGGCGTCGCCGCGGAGGCCAGAAATGGCCTCCGCTCAAAGCTCCAGCGCGCGTGAACGAAAACGACGGAGAATGCCCCCGAAACGGCATCCGGGGGCACGGAATCGCCCCCAGGGCCGCGTTCTCCGTCGTTTTCGTTCAGTCGGCGGAGACTGCGGCGATGCTCGACAGCGGCAGCGTCCGCTCGATCTCCGACACCTGGTCGCGCGCGCGCAGCCGCCCCCCGGCGATGCTCGTCGGCTCCAGGCGATAGTCGATGACCGCACCATTCGGCATGCGGACGCTCACCGTGAGCGTGCTCTTCGACCGGATGGCCGACTCGAGCTGGCGGGACAGCCAGGCCTGGCCGGTGTCGTCCGGGGCGTCGGCGTCGAGCAGCCGCAGCCGTTCGACGAGGACGACCAGGGGGCTGATCGCCTCCTCTGCGGTCTCCCGCACCCGCCCGTGACGTTGCAGCGAAACGAGCTGGCCGGAGGAGTCCTCCGCCGCTACGGGGTAGCGTGCCTCCACGAGCGCCCAGAACAGCTGCGAGAGCTCGCGTCGACTGACGATCTGATTCATGCCGCTCGCACTGAGACCGAGCACGGAGAGGCTGCGGTCGACGAGCACCGCGCCGAGCAGCACGGAGTCCTCCGAGCGTATGTAGGTCACGGCATCCGAGTCCCCCGCCTCGCTCCGCGGGAGCTCGCCGACCCGCAGGAGGCCGTGGCGTGCCGCGGTCTCCTCCACGAGATAACGCAGCGGCTGGGGGATCCCGCTGAGGGAGATCGCGTCGAGGAACTCGAGAATCGACTCGGCCGTCTCGCCGCCGGCGACCGCGCGGCTGATGCTCGAGGCCGACATCCGGTAGCTGCTCGCGATGGCGCGGCCCTCGACATCCGCCATCGTCCTCAGCCGGGCGTCGATGCCCGGCGCCAGGGGCCCGGGTGCGACAGCCGAGAGATCGTGCTGAAGGTACAGTCGCTCCACCGGGGCGGGCAGTTGCGCGGAGAGCAGGGAGCTGGCGCGGTCGGCGTCTCCCGCGAGAAGCGCGGTCCCCGCGGAGCTCAGGACCTCCTCGGCCGTGATCCCGAGGTATTCCGTCTCCCCCAGGCGGGCGTCGACGCGTTCCCGCAACCACTCGCCTCCTGCCGGGTAGAGCCAGGCCAGCCACTCGCGTAGCGCAGAGCCCCACAGCACATCGGGGCGCGAGGCCAGGTGGGCGCGGATGTCGCCGGGCAATTCAGCGGCCCAGGCTTCGGCGAGTGTGAGCCAGCGTTCGCCCGCGGTCCGCTCGAGCCAGTCGCCGTGGCCGTCGGCGGGACGCAGCTGGAGGTGATCCCTCGCGACCAGGCCCGCGCGCTCGGCCGCTCCGAGGAGCAGGGGAACTGCCGCCTCATCGATCGCGATCGCCGACGCGAGCCTTCGCGTCTCCGGCTGCCCGATGGCGCCGCGGGCCAGCAGGCGGGCCGGCTCCCGTTTCAGTTCGAACAGGAGCTCGGCGGCCGCGGTCGTCGCGGAGAAGGCGCGTTCTGCCGCGAGATGGTCGGTGCGCTCCCTGGCAGAGTCGGACAGTCGCGTGTGCTCCGCGTCCGGCGGGTCGTTCGCGAGCCCTGCGGGGTCCGGCAGGCCCAGTTCGGGCCAGCGCCGCAACTGTTCGGACACCTCGGCGTAGCAACTGAGGCCGTCGGCGTCCTCGTCCAGGAACAGGAGCTCGAGAAGCCCATCGACGGGTGAGCCGCCGGGACGGGCGCGGCCCCCTGGGTCCTGTGCGGTCGTCGGCTGCACGGACAGCGACCAGAGCAGGCCGAGCGACCGCCGATCGAGCCGGGAGAGGCACGACTGGATGGCTCCAGCATCCAGCAGCGCGTCGGCCAGGTCGAAGAAGTCGCGGATGCCGGTCGCCGCGATGCCGCGCCGGTCGAGCGTGGCGACGAGTGTCTCGTCGTCCATCTGCCGGAGTCTGACCGCCAGGGCCAGGGTGCTGGTCATAGACTCCGCACGCTAACGCCTGCTGTTCTTGGCCGCGCGGCTTCGACGCACGCCGTTGGAGGCCAGCAGCGCGACGATGAGCAGGAACGCGAGGGGAAGACCCAGGTAGGGGACCAGGAAGACGGCGGGCCAGATCCCCTGGCTGAAGCCGTCATTCGTTCCGGCGCCCATCGAGGTTCCCACGATGACGGCGACGAAACAGACGAGCGAGAGTGCGACGACGGCGACGATCGCGTAGGCCATCAGACGTTCGCTACGATTGATGGTCACCGGGGTTGGGGCTGCTTTCGCATTCTTGCTCACGATGACAAGGATACGGGCAAAGCCCGTAGGCTTATGGGTCAGTGAATCGTCCGTGCGCAACACGGGCGCCAGAAAGAGGTATCTGCCATGCCCACCGGCAAGGTCAAGTTCTACGACGAAGAGAAGGGCTTCGGCTTCATCAGTTCTGATGACGGCCAGGAAGTCTTCCTGCACGCCTCTGCCCTGCCCGCCGGGGTCACTGTCAAGGCCGGAACGAAGCTGGAGTTCGGCATCGCCGACGGCAAGCGCGGCGCGCAGGCGCTCTCGGTTCGCGTGCTCGAGGCGCCGCCGAGCCTCGTGAAACTCAGTCGCAAGCCGGCGGATGACATGGCCGTGATCATCGAGGACCTGGTGAAGCTCCTCGACGGCATCGGTTCGAATCTCAAGCGCGGGCGCTACCCGGACTCCAGCCACAGCAAGAAGATCGCCGCGATGCTGCGCAAGGTTGCGGAAGAACTGGATGCCTGAGGCGACCGTTCCGTCCGCAAGCGCAGCCGATTTCGACCTCGGTCGTCAGGCGCTGCTCGATGTGACCACCGCCGACACGATCGGTGACCCGGCCGGTTCGATCACTGAGGCGGATGGTGTCGTCACGGTGTACTTCGCGACCACCATGGCCGGTTACCCGGGCTGGCGCTGGACCGTCAGCCTGGTACGCGTCGACGGCGCAGAGCCGTCGGTGCTCGAGACCGAGCTGACGCCGGGGGATGGTGCGCTGCTGTCGCCGGAGTGGGTCCCGTGGGCCGACCGGCTCGCCGACTACAAGGAGGCCCAGGCTGCCGGCCTCGTCGCGGAGGGGCTCGACGAGGATCTCGACGACGACGACGACGATGACGATGATGACGACGACCTGCTGCACGCCGGCGACCTCGATGGTGTCGACATCGATGAGGATGCTCCGGACGACGTCGGGTTGGAGGAGTCAGCCGCGCTGTCGGTGGGTGACCACGAGACCGAAGAGCCCGAGGGCGAGCCCGACGACGCAGGTCCACAGCAACCACGTGCCCCCCGCAGGAGCCAGCGCGGGAAGAAACAGCAGCAGGACGACGAGGGCGAGTAGCCAGAGGACCAGGCCGGCGAGCATGGCCTTGCGGTCATCCGTCTTCACCGGCTCGGGGTCCGGCCGGCGCTCCGAGTCCTTGAGCCACAGGCGCATTGCTACAGGTTACTCAACGGCGGCCGCGTGATCGACGACGTACTCGACGCACGAGACGAGCGCGCGGACGTCGTCAGGCTCGATCGCGGTGAACGTGGCGACGCGCAGCTGGTTGCGGCCGAGCTTGCGGTACGGCTCGGTGTCGACGACGCCGTTCGCCCGCAGGGTCTTCGCGATCGCGGCGGCGTCGACGCCATCGGCGAAGTCGATCGTGACGACGACCTGCGATCGGTGGTCGGGGTTCGCTACGAACGGGGTCGCGTAGTCGACGCGCTCGGCCCAGCTGTAGAGCACGGATGACGATTCGCGCGTCCGCGCATCCGCCCAGGCGAGGCCGCCGTTGCCGTTGATCCACTCGACCTGGCTCTCGAGGAGCAGCAGGGTGGTGATGGCCGGCGTGTTGAGCGTCTGGTTCAGCCGTGAGTTGTCGATCGCGTGCTTGAGGCTCAGGAACTCCGGGATGTAACGTCCGCCGGCCGCGATCTGCTCGACGCGTTCGATGGCGGCGGGGGAGAACAGGGCGAACCAGAGGCCGCCGTCCGAGGCGAAGTTCTTCTGCGGCGCGAAGTAGTACACGTCGGCCTGGTCGCTGGCGAAGTCGACGCCGCCGGCTGCGCTCGTCGCGTCGACGACCGTGAGTGCTCCGGCATCCGCCGTCACCCGCCGCACGGGGGCCATGACGCCCGTCGAGGTCTCGTTGTGCGGCCATGCATACACGTCGACTCCGGCCGTGGGGAACACCTCGCTGCGGCTTCCGGCGTCGGCCGCGCGGACATCCGGCGACTCGAGCCAGGGAGCCCCGGCCGCATGCGCGAACTTGGCCCCGAACTCTCCGAAGGTGAGGTTCTGGCTGCGGCTGGAGATCAGACCGAACGCGGCGGCGTCCCAGAAGGCGGTCGAGCCGCCGTTGCCGAGCACGACCTCGTAGCCGTCCGGAATCCGGAAGAGGTCGGCGAGGCCACCCCGGACCCGCCCGACGAGGTCCTTCACCGGCGCCTGGCGGTGGGAGGTGCCGAGGAGGGCTGCGCCGGCCCCGGAGAGGTAGGCGAGCTGCTCCGGCCGCACTTTCGACGGTCCGCAGCCGAATCGTCCATCGGCGGGAAGAAGGGTTGAGGGGATCGTCAGCTCCGGCATGCAGCAATCCTATGGCCGCCCCGCATCCGCCCCGGTTCAGCGATAAAGGTTAGGCTTGCCTGTGATGATCTGCCACGGGAGGAGGCCTGAATGACCGATCTGATCGACACGACAGAGATGTACCTTCGGACCATCTACGAGCTCGAGGAAGAGAACATCATTCCGCTGCGGGCGCGCATCAGTGAGCGTCTCGGACACTCCGGGCCCACCGTCTCGCAGACCGTCGGCCGGATGGAGCGCGATGGACTCGTCGTCGTCGAAGACGATCGTCACCTGCGCCTGACTCCGGAGGGGTACAGCAAGGCTGTCAACGTCATGCGCAAGCACCGGCTGGCAGAGCGGCTCCTGTCGGACATCATCGGCCTTGACTGGTCGCTCGTGCACGAGGAAGCATGCCGCTGGGAGCATGTGATGAGCGAGCAGGTGGAGCGCCGCATCATCGAACTGCTCGAGCATCCGACCCATTCCCCCTACGGCAATCCGATTCCCGGCCTCGGCGATCTCGGTGACAGCGTGCCGTCCGGCAGGTTCTCGGATGGCGTGGTCAATCTCGTGAACCTTGTGCTTGGGGCGGTCGGGCCGGTGAAGGGCATCGTGCGGCGCCTCGGCGAGCCCGTGCAGTACGAGCCGGAACTGCTCGAGCAGTTGCGTGACGCCGGGATCGTCCCCGGGGTGACGGCGAGTTTCACCTCCGCCGGAGCGTACGTGCTGGCGAAGGTCGACGGCAACGGCGAGGGTCTGGAGCTCCCGATCGAGGTCGCCCAGCACATCTACGTCGGAACCTCGAAGTTTTCCGGCTGACCGCCTCCACTGAAGCCCCAGCGCGCCATTTTCAGACTCTTCCCACTTTGTGCGTTAACCTTGAGAGTCCTTGCAGTTCCGCAAGAAGTCTCGGGAGGGCCTTATGACCAGGGGTCGCACCATCCAAACCGTGGATGAGCGCGCCCTCTTCTTCATACGACTTTTTTCAATACGCACGAGCAGTGGGTACGCCTGTCGGCTTCCCCTGAACGCCTGAGCACTGCCGCATTGCGGTGGTGCTTTTTTGTTCCGCTCACTCCCTCTTGCAGCACAGCATGGCGAATCGAATTCCTGGAAGCCGTCCAGGATCTTTCGGAAGGATGAACATGCGCACACTGGTCCTCAACGCGGGCTTCGAGCCTCTCGCCGTCGTGTCGTTCAAGCGGGCACTCGTGCTCGTCATGAACGAGAAGGCGACGATCGTCGCCGCGGATGAAGAGCATCCGGTGTACGGGGCATTCGGCAGCTTCGATCGACCCTCGGTCATCCTTCTGACCAGGTATGTGAGGATCCCGAGCGGCCGTTCGATCCCGGTCAGCCGGCGCGGTGTGCTGCGCCGTGACGCCCAACGCTGCGGATACTGCGGCGGTTCGGCGAGCACGATCGATCACGTGCTGCCGCGTTCGCGCGGCGGAAAGGACAGCTGGGAGAACCTGGTCGCCTGCTGCCTGCGCTGCAACAACGCTAAGGGCGACCGGACTCCGTCCGAGATGCACTGGACCCTGCGCATCCGGCCGCAGCCGCCGCACGGCACGGCCTGGCTCGTACGCGGCATCGAGCGCGCCCTGCCCCAGTGGGAAGAGTTTCTGAGCCCCGTCGCCGCGTAACCGCGCGTCCCCGGTCTCGGATCGGGCCGCACGTCTCCGGTTGATCCGCGCGTCTCCGGTCGATCCGAGTGTCTCGGGTCGATCCGAGTGTCTCGGGTTCGCGTGTCTCGGGCCGATCCGCGTGTCTCGGGTCGAGCTTGTCGAGACCCCCAGCTCTCCGCTCGCCGCTCACAGCTGCGCCCGCGGCCCCGCTGCCCCTGCCGAAGGGCTGTCACGACTGAGCCATTGACAAGCGTTCGAAGCCGCCCATATGATCCCCTTAACAAAGTTCACACAGTGAATCAGAAATTCATCAGATGAACACGTCGAAGAGGACCTGCGATGACCGAAGCTCCATTGGTGGCCGTTACCCGCTCCGCCGGGGTCGCGACGATCCGGCTCCAGCGCGCAAGCAAGCGCAACGCGCTGAATTCCGCGCTGCTCGGTCAGCTCCACGAGATCCTGCAGTCGGTAGCGGGCGACTTCCCTGCCACGCGCGTCATCGTGCTCCTCGGGGACGGTCCCTCGTTCTGTGCCGGTGCCGACATCACAGAGTTCGAGCAGTGGGATGCCGCATCGCTCCACGGATTCCTCGAGCTGGGCAGCGAGGCGTTCTCGCTCGTCGCCACGATGCCGCAGCCGGTTATTGCCGGGGTTCAGGGCTTCGCGCTCGGCGGCGGCCTTGAGCTCGCCCTCGCCTGCGATATCCGATTGGCCGACGAGACGGCGCGCTTCGGGCTGCCAGAGATCACGATCGGCGGGGTGCCCGGCTGGGGCGGAACCGTCAGGCTCCAGGAGGTGATCGGCCGGGGCCGGGCGAGCTATCTCACCCTCACGGGTGAGCAGCTCGGCGCGGAGGAGGCCAAGGCCGTCGGCCTCGTCCACGACGTCGTAGCGGTAGGCGAACTCGAGGCCCGTTGCCACGCACTCGCCGAGCGACTGGCCGCGATGAGCCCAACGGCGCTTCGGCTCGCCAAGCATGCCGTGGCGATGGGATCCCCGTTCAACGTTCCCGGCCAGTCGGATGTTGAGCAGTACGCGAACCTGGCCTGCATGTTAAGCGACGAGCGCAAGAGTGCCGTCGAGTCATTCACCGGCCGCTCCTAGGCAAGTGATTCCCAGGTAACAACCCCCAGAAAATCAGGAGAGAAAATGATCGACAAGATAAGAAAGCGCGCATACCGTTACAGCGCTTTGGGATCCGCGATCGCTGTTGCGCTCGCGCTGACCGGCTGTAGCGGCAGTACCTCGGGCGGGGACAGTCCGGGCGAGCAGCCGGCCGTCAAGGTCCTGCTGTTCGCAGGGCCGTACTCCACGGTCGCCCAGCAGAAGCTTCCCGAGTTCGAGAAGGCCACCGGAATCAAGGTCGACCTGACGATCCTCGGTGGCGAGGTCATCAACCAGAAGATCTCCACCGAGCTTCTGGGTGGAGGCACCTCCTACGACGTGATGAGCATCCGCGGTGACTCCATGCCGTTCTACGGAGGCAATAAGACGCTCGCCGACATGTCGGACTTCCTGAAGGACAGCAAGCTCACGCCGGCCAGCTACGAGCTCGAGGACATCACGCCGCTGATGCTCGACTACTACAGCTGGAAGGGCGCCCAGATCGGCATCCCGTGGACCGCGGACGCCTACGTCATGTACTACCGCACCGACCTGTTGGAGAAGGCCGGCCTGTCCGGTCCTCCCACCTCCGCGCAGGAGTACGCCGAGTACGCGCAGAAGCTGACCAACGCGCCGGAGGTCTACGGCACCGGGCTGACCATGCAGCGCAGCCACAACCTGTCGAGCGAGTACTACCAGTGGCTCAGCATCTTCGGAGGCGCTGTCGTCGACGACGATGGCAACGCCGCGCTGGACACCCCGGAGGCCAGGGAAGCACTCGAGTTCTACGTGAAGCTCAAGGACAGCGCACCGCCGGACGTCACGAACTGGGCGTTCGAGCGCTTGACCACCGGGCTCTCGCAGGGTGAGGTGGCCATGGCCGTTCAGTGGGCATCCGTTGCCTCGGTCATGGAGGACAAGTCCCAGTCGAAGGTAGCGGGGAACATGGGCTACGCGCCCCTGCCCACGTCGCCGAACGCGGCCTCCGTTGTCGGTGGTTGGGGCCTGTCGATCCCGGCGGCTTCCAAGAACCAGAAGAATGCGTTCAAGTTCCTCCAGTGGATGACCGGCCCGGAGATGACCCGTGAGCTCGCCGCACTGGGAGGTGGACCCGCACGCATCTCCCTTCTCAATGACAAGGAGTTGAACGAGAAGTACCCGTGGTTCCAGGCTCAGGGCCAGAGCTTCGAGAATGCCGTACCCCGTCCGAGAACCCCTGGCTGGCCCGAGATCGACGACTTCATGTCGACCGAGCTGGCCCAGGTCGTGACCGGGTCGCTCGGCCAGGAGGAGGCCATCCAGAAGATCGCCAAGAAGGTCGAGGAGATCGTGGCCAGAAAGTAACGGCCGGAGCGAGTGTATGCCATCGATGACGGAAATGACGGAGGTGTTCGGATGAAAGCAGAACTGGCGGGTGGAGACCTGCACGGCGAGGAGTCGCGCACTCCGGCACTCAGAAGGAGTTGCTCGTCGCGATGACCGCATCACACGCATCGACACTGGTGAAGTCCGGCAGGGGCCGCTCGGCCCCTGCCGGGCAGGGCCAGCGGCGGAGGAAGGCACTCAGGAGGTTCAACCCCTACTTCTACATACTCCCCGGCATCGTCTACATCGTCATCACGACGATCGTGCCGCTCGTCTACTCGCTTCGTACGAGTTTCAGCGAGGAGAGAGGAGGATCCATCGGGGCCCCGAAGTTCATCGGGCTCGACAACTACTTCTCGATCTTCCAGGATCAGTCGTTCTGGCACTCCGTGCAGGTCACGCTCGTCTACACCAGCGCGACGGTGATCCTCGAGATGCTCGTGGGCACCGCGCTCGCCCTCGTGCTGATCAGGCTGCGCCGCGGCCGCAAGCTCAGCCGCGTGCTCTTCGTCATCCCGTTCAGCCTGCCGCCGGTCGTCGTCGGACTCATGTACCTGCTCATCCTCGACCGCGGCAACGGCATCCTGAACTACCTGCTCAGTCTGCTGGGCATCGACGCCGTCTCCTGGCTGGGCGACCCGTCCGTCGCCCTGTGGGCCATCATCAGCGTCGACATCTGGCAGTGGACGCCGTTCGTGATCATCTCCGCACTTGCCGCACTCGAGTCCATGCCGGGCGACGTGCTCGAGGCGGGAATCGTGGACGGCGCGAACCCGCGGCAATTGCTGCGCTGGATCATTCTGCCCCTCATCAAGCCGGTTCTGCTCGTCGTCGCCCTCACGAGAGCGCTCACGTCGCTCAAGGTCTTCGACATCGTGTTCGTGCTGACCAGTGGCGGGCCGGGCAGGGCGACGGAGACCCTCAGTTACAACATCTACATCGACGCCTTCCAGCGATTCGACTTCGGGCACAGCGCCGCCCTGTCCTGGATCCTGATCATGCTCGCGATGCTGCTGTCCATCCCGCTCGTGCGGGCCATGCTCCGTTCGGATGTCGCATGAACGCCCCGGAAAGGAGTCGATGATGTCCTTCACCACCGAAGTCTCGCCCAGGAAGAGGCGCAGCCTCGCCGGCCCCATCACCGTCGTCGTGGTCCTGTTCTTCATGGCGCCGATCGCATGGTTCGCCTCGACGTCCCTCAAGCAGAGCGGTTTGACCTTCCAGCTTCCGCCGGCCTGGTTCTTCGAGCCGACACTCGAGCACTACGGCAACGTCGTCGGCATCTCCAAACCACTGGAGACCCTGTGGCAGGCCGGTCAGATCCCGAACTTCATGGGCGCCCTGCTCAACAGCCTCGTGATCGCGGTCGGGTCGACTGTGCTGTCGACCTTCCTCGGCACGGTCGCCGCGTTCGGGTTCGCCCGGTTCAGGATCCGCTGGGAGAACGCGTTCCTGCTCGGGTATCTGCTGATCCGGATGGTTCCGGCGGTCTCCCTCGTGCTGCCCCTGTACCAGCTGTTCAGAATCCTTGAACTCAATGACACCTACCTCGGGATGATCATCGCCGAGAGCACGTTCCAGGTTCCCTTCGTCGTGTGGATGATGACCGGATTCATCCGCCAGGTGCCGGCAGAGCTCGAGGAGAGCGCCATGGTCGACGGGCTGAGTCGCCCGCTCGCGATGCTGCGCATCACCGTCCCTCTCATCACGCCCGGCCTGTTCGCGACCGTCATCTTCAACTTCGTGCAGGCCTGGAACGACTTCCTCTACCCGCTCGTGCTGACCTCGCAGAACACCCAGACCCTGCCGGTCGCGATCATCGGCTTCATCGCCGACGGCAATATCTTCTGGGGTGAGATGGCTGCGGCGGGGATGCTCGTGCTCCTGCCCGTCATCCTCTTCTCGATGCTGGCGCAACGCTACATCGTCGCCGGTGCGACCGCAGGAGCAGTGAAAGGCTGATGACAGTGAATGAAGGAACGAGAAGTGTCCGACCACTCAGCGGACTCAAGGTGCTCGACCTGAGCCAGATTCTCGCGGGTCCGTACTGTACGCGACTGCTCGCGGATGCCGGTGCCGAGGTGACCAAAATCGAGCCGCCGACCGGCGACCCGTCGCGGAACCTCCCCGCCATCATCAGCGAGAACCACAGCGGCTACTTCCTCTGGCTCAACGCCGGGAAGCGCAGCGTCGTCGCAGACCTTCGCACCGAGGAGGGGCGCGACCTCGTGCTCGCCCTGGCGGAGGAGGCCGACGTTCTCGTGGAGAACATGCGTCCCGGCTCGCTGAATGCCAAGGGTCTCGGCTACGAGCAGCTCAAGCTGATCAACCCCGGCCTCGTGATGTGCTCGATCTCCGCGTTCGGAGGCACCGGAGTATTCGCCGGCCGGGCCGGGCAGGGCATCGTCGCCGAGGGGTGGTCAGGGAGCATCGACATGAACGGCTACCCGGGCCAGACGCCACTGCCGCTCGGCGTCTCCCTCGCCGACGTCTCGGCCGGCATCCACGCCTACGGCGCGATCCTGACGGCGCTCTACCGCCGCGATCGCGTCGACGGGGTGGGCGACTACATCGACGTCTCGCTGTTCGAGGCGACGCTGCCGTTCCACGAGACTGCGCTGGAGGAGGTCGAGCTGGGCGACGCCGACCCGACGCGCAACGGGGCGGAGCACCGTGCGGTCGTCCCTTACGGCGTATACGACGGCCCGGATGCCCCGCTCGTGATCGCCGCGGGGACCGAGCGGTTGTGGGTGCGCCTCGACGAGGTGCTCGGGCGGGCGCTCGGACCCGCGGGCGTCGACCTGTCGACGAACGATCTTCGCCTCGAGCACCGTCAGGTGGTGAAGGAGCGCATCGAGGCCTGGGCAGCGCAGCAGGGTTCGCGCGACCGGGCACTCGAGGTGCTCGTCGAGGCGGGAGTTCCCTGCGGCCCGATCGTCAAGGTGAAGGATGTCGCCCGCGGCGAGCTGGCCGTGTCGCGCGGCACGTTCGTGACGATTCCGGATGCCGTGCTCGGTCAGGTCTCGGTTCTGGGCACTCCGTACAAGACCGTCAACTCCCACGTCGGTCCCACGAGTCACGCTCCCGCGCTGGGGGAGCACACCGAGCAGGTCGTTGCCCACGTCCGCGACCGGCGCACTGCACTCCGATGACCGCCACTCACAACCCAGACAAAAGAAGAGGAATATTAGGAATCCCATGAACATTCTCGAGGCAGCCTGGAACGAGATACGACTCGAGGCCGACATCCTGTGCCGGACTCCCGCATTCCCGATCTGGACGGACGGCGGCTCCTGGGTCACCGTCGAGTTCGACCAGGACGAGCGCGGCGTTCTGCCGCACCACGGTTCCTGGATGGTGGGCGATCTCCCCGCGATCCTATGGTTCCTCGCAACCGGCGAGGACGACCCGGTGAAGCGCAAGGAGCGGCACGAGCTGGCCCTCAGCTGGAGCAACCGGCTCGCCAACCGGACGGCGACGAGAAGTTTCGCCTCGGTGAGCCACATGTTCTTCAGGGGAGCGCTCGCCGGCATGGCGATCGCGAACGAGAAGACGCTCGAGCCGCTCGCGATGGCGG
>DATCXP010000083.1:0-20282 GCA_036565765.1 Terrimesophilobacter sp. | reverse complement strand
GACCCGAGAGGGAGGCTCGACCCGAGAGGCTGGCTCGACCCGAGAGGCTGGCTCGACCCGAGAGGCAGGCTCGACCCGAGAGGCAGGCTCGACCCCTTGAAAGGCGGGCTTGGCTCGGGACGGTCAGGGAGCGGAGGCGTCGGCCCTTCGACAGGCTCAGGGGGAGTCAAGGCCGGCCCCGCCGCAGCGACACCTCGTCGGCGATCACCGCCGCAAGCAGCACGGCATTCGCCAGCCAGCTGATCGTGAGCGATGTGAGCATCGGGTTGAGAAAGTACAGCCCGATGAGAGCAGCGACCCCGACGAGGTGGCTCGAAAGCCACGGTCCACCAGTGGCTCGCCGGAACAGTGCGTTGCCGAGAAGGTACACGGCCGTTCCCGCGCAGAGGAGGCCGGCCGCCCAGGCGCTTGTCGCATCCGGTTCGAGCAGGACGGCGTGGTCGGCGACCGCCGTCACGATGATGCCGAGAACCATGGGCACCGGAACGTAGGTGTAGGCGACCTGCGCGACGAGTCCACGCTCGGATGCCGCACTGATGTAGTCGCTGCCGTCGCGTTGCGTGTGGCTGAAGTACAGCAGCCACATGAGCACCGCACCCGCGAAAGCCGCCAGGAAGGCGCCGATCGAGACCCAGCTGATGCCCAGAGCGCTGAACGTCGATCCGGACACGATGATCGACTCGCCGAGCGCGATGATGATGAAGAGGCTCACGCGTTCGGCCATGTGCTCGCCCGTGATATCCCAGGTGCCGAGCGGGGAGCGGCCGATGCCGGGAAGCCAGAACCTCGCGCGCGGTCCCGTGTAGTCCATGAGGAGGGCGACCAGCCAGATCCACAACTGCCAGCCCGGGAGCAGGGCTCCGACGACCCACAGGGTGCCGCTCGCCGCGAGCCACACGCTGATGCGCACGAAATTCACGGCGTGGTCGGGCCGGTGCCTGGCGAACGCAAGGACCGTGAACCCGCTCCGGCCGATCTGCAGCACGACGAAGGACACGGCGAAGAGCACGGCTTTGTCATCGAAGGCCTCGGGGATCGCGCTGCTCATGAGTAGTCCGAGGAGCATGAGCCCGATGAGCATCGCGCGCACCGACCCGGTCTCCGGGTTCAGCCAGTTTGTGACCCAGGCGGTGTCGACCCACACCCACCAGACCGCCGCGCCGAGCATGACGGTGTAGAGGATACCGAGCGGGCCTTCATGCTCGATCAGGATGTGGGAGACCTGGGTGACCGCGAACACGAAGACGAGGTCGAAGAACAGTTCGGTGAACGTGACCCGGCTGGAGACATCGCCGCTGTCGGGCCGGAGCAGGTTGCGACGGAAACCGATCGGCATCATCCGGCCTCCCTTCGGTCACTTCCTGGTCAGCCGGGCACGTCCGGCTTGCGGTGGTGGTTGACTATCGAGGATAGCGAGCCGGGTTCCGAGCGCCGAGTGCCGCGGGCCTCGAAGGGGGGTCTCGACAGGCTCGACCGGAGACGGGCGGGCTCGACCCGAGAGGGGCGGGGTCTCGACAGGCTCGAGCACGGTGCTCCCTTCGAGACGGCCGCTGCGCGGCCACCTCAGGGAGCGGAGTGGATCACTGCCACGGCACCCCAGGAGCGCGGTAGTAATCGACCCCCGCCGCCGAGAGGTAAGCGCCGAACGCTCCCAGCCGGGGCGCGAACTCCGCGAAGTTCCGCGTCGCCCTCATCGACCAGCCGATCTCGGCGACGGACACGATCCGGGGGAACGCCATCCACTCGAGGTCGTCGAGAGTGGAGAAGGTCTCCGACCACAGCGGCGCTTCGACACCGAGGATGTCGTCGTCTCCGACCCCCGGGATGATCTTCGCGGGATCCCATAGATAGGACTCCTGGATGGTCGTCGGGCCCTGAGCCCAGTCGGTTCCGAGCCGTGCGCCGCGGTAGTACTCCATATCGAGGTAGGCGACGTTCGCCGGGGCCATGATGAGCTTCCCGCCGCCACGGATGAGCCGCTGCGCCAGCACGGTGGATGCTCCGCGCGGCGTTGTGAAGTCCCAGTATTCACCGACAGTGCCGCGCGGAAGCGCCGATGCCCAGCCGATGTCGTGCCAACCGATCACGGTCTTGCCCTGGCCTGCGACGAGCGCAGAAGCCCGGTTCACGAAGGCGATGTAGTCGTCTCGGCTCGTCGAGCTCGATTCGTCGCCGCCGAGATGGATCCATGGACCGGGAGTCAATGCGGCGAGCTGGCGGATCACCTCGGCGACGAACGAATAGGTGATCTCCTTCCCGACACACAGCGAGGAGAAGCCGACGTTCGTTCCCCGGTACAGGGCCCGCGCCTGGCCGTCGCAGTCGAGTTCCGCATAGGAGGCGAGCGCCGCGTTGGTGTGACCGGGCATGTCGATCTCGGGCACGATCGTGATGTAGCGGGATGCGGCATAAGCGACGATGTCGCGGTACTCGTCCTGGGTGTAGTAGCCGCCGCCTCCTCCGCCTACCTGGCTCGATCCGCCGACATCCGTCAGCCTCGGCCAGCCGTCGATCGCGATTCGCCACCCCTGGTCGTCGCTCAGGTGGAGGTGCAGCACGTTGATCTTGATCATCGCGAGATCGTCGATGTACCGCTTCACCTCGGTCGCCCCGAAGAAATGGCGGGCGACATCCAGCATCGCCCCCCGGTAGGCGAACCGGGGGTGATCGGAGATCGTCGTGGAGGCGACGGCGGGAATCGAGTGCTGCGCCGTGGCGGGCAGGAGCTGGCGGAGGGTCTGCACTCCGTCGAACAGCCCGGCCGCATCGTTCGCCGTCATCCAGATGCCGGATGGCCGGACCGTCAGGTCGTACCCGCCGGCCGGATGCCCCGGGTCGAGCTCGAGGTGCACGTCCCCGTGCGGGGAGAGGGGAACGGTGGCTCCGGTCAGCGGTCCGAGCAGCTGCTGGAGGTAATGGGCGACGGGAGCAGCGACCGAGGGCGCCGTGATCGCGCTGCCTGCGGTGAACAGGTACGCACCGGCCCCGTTGACCCGGAAGTCGGGCGCCGGAACGATGGTTCGGGCCGGCGCCGTGATCGTGATGGCGTCCGGTGCGGTTCCTGCGCTGATCGCCGTTGTGGCGAGCTGTGCCGTGGCGAGGCCGACGGCGATCAGCAGATACCAGCCGATGCGAGACCCGAGCGCCATGGGTTGCCTTACACGCGCGGGTACCAGGGGACTTCCGGTGCCCGGAAGCAACGGATGCCCAGTGCGTCAAGGCGCTCCCCGAACGCCGCAAGGCGGCCGGCGAACTCTTCGAAGTTCTTCTCAACGCGGGGCGACCAGGCGATCTCCGCGATCGCAGCCAGGCGGGGGAACGCCATGAACTCGACTTCGTCGAGCGTTGCGATCGTCTCCGTCCACAGCGGGGCCTCGACCCCGAGGATCGACTCATCGCCGACACCGGGCAGGATGTCCGCGGGGTCCCAGAGGTATGACTCCTTCACGCTGGTCGGGCCGTTCGCCCAGACCAGGCCGAGCGGACTCGACTCGTCGTACTTCATGTCCAGGTAGGCGACATCCGCCGGCGCCATGATGAGCTTCCCGCCGCCGTCGATGAAGCTCTGCGACACGGCGGCAGCGTCATCCCTGGGGGTCGTGAAGCTCCAGTACTCGCCGATCGTCCCGGCCGGCAGGTTCGTACTCCTGCCCATCTCGTGCCACCCGATCGCGATCTTGCCCTGAGCGGCGACGATGGCGGAGGCACGCTCGACGAATCGGAGGAAGTCGGCCTCCGGTGTGGCCAGCGACTCGTCGCCGCCGATGTGGATCCACGGACCCGGGGTCAGTTCGACGAGTTCGGTAACGACATCCTCGACGAACTCGTAGCTGCGTTCCTTGCCGATGCAGAGCGAGGAGAACCCCACCTCGATGCCCTCGTAGAGGGCCGGCGCCGTGCCGTCGCAGCTCAGGTCCGGGTAGGAGGCGAGCGCGGCATTGGTGTGGCCGGGCATGTCGATCTCCGGGACAACCGTGACAAAGCGGCTCGCCGCGTGGGCGACGATCGCACGGTAGTCGTCCTTCGTGTAGAAACCGCCGCCCCCGCCGCCGACCTGCGTCGAGCCCCCGTGCTCGGTGAGGCGCGGCCATTCGTCGATCTGGAGGCGCCAGCCCTGGTCGTCACTGAGGTGAAGGTGCAGCACGTTGAGCTTGAGCAGCGCGAGCTCGTCGATGTAGCGCTTCACGTCGTCGACGCCGAAGAAGTGGCGCGCGACGTCGAGCATGGCGCCGCGGTAGGCGAAGCGCGGGTGGTCCTCGATCGTGGTCGCCGGGATGGGTGCGCTGGTCGCGGGCGGCACGAGTTGACGCAGGGTCTGGACTCCCCAGAACAACCCGGCCCCGGCATCCGCGGTGATGCGGATGCCGTCTGCCGCGACTCTGAGCGCATACCCTTCAGGCGGATGGCCCGCCTCGATCGCGAGGACGATGTCGCCGGAGTCTCCGATCGGCAGCGGGGATCCGGTGACGGGCCGCAGGGCTTCGACGAGGTATTCGGCGACAGGAACGGCGAGGCCCGTTGCCGCGATCGCGCTCGCCGGACCGAGTACGAATGAGCCGGACCCTGCGACCTGGGACACCGGGACGGGCACGACGGTGCCGGTCACCGGAGGAGCGGTTGACCTGGTCACGAGGGTTCCGTTCCGCGACTCGCAACGACATGCACCGTGACGCCGGCCCGTTCGATGTCCGCGAGGGCAACGGGGTCCGCCGTGTCGTCGGTGATGAGTGCGTCCACCTGCCCGATGTCGACGACCTGTGCCAGGGCAAGTCGACCGATCTTCGACCCGTCGGCGACGACGACCGCGCGCTGGGCATGCGTCACCATGGCATGGTTGGTGCGCGCCTCGGTCTCGTCGTGCGTCGTGACGCCGCCTGCGGCAGTGATGCCGTCCGTCCCGAGGATCGCCGTTCCGACGTTGATCGCGTTGAAGGTGTTCTCGGCGAGGACTCCGACGAGTTCGAGCGATTGCGGGCGCAGCGATCCACCGGTCATGATGACCTTCAGCCGGGGGTAACTCGTCACGAGGGTCGCGATGGTGAGCGAGTTGGTGATGATCGTGAGGTCTCGGTGGTTCGACAGCGCCCTCACCACCTGTGCGGTCGTGGACCCTCCGCTCAGGGCGACGGCGTGGCGCTCCGGGGGGATGAGTCGCGCCATCTCCCGCGCGATCATTCGCTTCGCATCGAGGAACTGGGTGTCGCGCAGCGCCACCGGAAGCTCCGTTCGCGCCGTGATCACGGTAGCCCCGCCGTGGGTGCGTCGGAGCAGTCGCTGGTAGTCGAGGTCGGCGAGGTCTCGCCGCACGGTCGCGGGGGAGACGCCGAGGGCCTGTGAGAACTCGGCGAGCGACACCTCCTCGCGCTCCGTGAGCAGGTCGAGGATGGCGAGCATCCGGCGTGATCGCTTGCCGGATGCGGCGTGCCTCACGTTCAGCGCCGGATCAATGGTCATGGCCCACCCCAGAATCGATGTGAAGAAGCGATCATCCTACCTGTTCACTTTAGGGATCTTTCGCTCAGTATGTTGCGCGAATCGAGCACTACCGCCCAAGATCGACTCATGACCACGCTAGTTTTCCTCGGCGCCGGGAGCGTCGTGTTCACCCGTCAGCTCATCGCCGACCTGTTGCGGTACTCCGACCTGTCGCCCTTCACCCTGCGCCTGTTCGACATCAACCCCGAGCGACTGGAGGTTGCGCGCGGAACGGCTCTGCAGGTCTCCGAGCGGCTCGGGCGTCCTCTCGAGGTCGTCGCGACACTCGATCGCCGCAGAGCGCTCGACGGCGCCGATTTCGTCGTGAATATGATCCAGGTCGGCGGGATCGACGCGACGCGTATCGATCTCGAGATTCCCGCGCGCCACGGCCTGCGGCAGACCATCGGCGACACGACCGGCGTCGGCGGCATCTTCCGGGGCCTCCGCACCTTCCCGGCACTGTCGGCGATCGCGAAGGACATGCTCGAACTGTGCCCGGATGCCTGGTTCCTCAACTACACGAACCCGATGGCGATGAACGTGTGGTGGATGTCCATCGTCGCCCCCGGGATCAAGGCCGTCGGCCTGTGTCACAGCGTGTACTGGACCGTGCACGATCTGTGCGAACTCATCGGAGTGCCGTTGGAGGGGACGCACTACCGGGCGGCGGGCGTCAACCACCAGGCCTGGCTGACCGAGTGGTCACGCGACGGCAAGGATCTCTACCCGCGGCTGCGCGAGGCGATCGAGCGCGACCCGGAGCTGTCGCGTCGAGTGCGGGTGGAGATCTTCCGGCGCATCGGCTTCTACCCGACGGAGACGAGCGAGCACTCCTCCGAGTACCTGTCGTGGTTCCTCCGGTCGGACGAGCAGATCGAGAGATTCCGCCTGCGCCCGCTCGAATACCTCGGCATCAGTGAGCAGAACGTTGCAGAGTTCGAGCACGCGAAGGCTGCTCTCGCATCCGGCGAGCCGCTCGAGCTGGAGGAAGGGGCATCCGAGTACGCACCGCAGTTCATCCATTCGATGCTCACCGACACGCCCCGCGTGATCCACGCGAACGTCGTGAACCGCGGGCTGATCGACAACCTTCCGGATGGCGCCGTCGTCGAGGTGCCCAGCACCGTCGACGCGAGCGGGCTCACTCCCCACCCGGTCGGCTCCATCCCGCCTCAGGGGGCAGCTCTCAACCGGAGCTATCTCTCGGTCGCGGAGCTCACGATCGAGGCCGCCAGAACCGGCAATCCCGACCTCGTGCGTCAGGCGCTGCTCGCCGACCCGAACGCGAACTCGACGCTCACGCCCGAGCAGCTCTGGGCGCTGTGCGACGAGTTGACTGCCGCGCACGCCGCAGTGCTTCCGGTCGGTGTCGGTGGCCGGGCGGAGCTGGTTCTGCCGTGACGCTCGCCGCGACCCGGGATCTCGTCGACGCAGCGGTCGCTCGGGGTGGGGCCGTGCCTGCGTTCAACGTGATCACGCTCGAGCACGCCGAGGCCATTGCCGAGGGCGCCGGTCGGGCGGGTGTTGCCGTGATCCTGCAGCTGAGCGAGAACGCGGTCCGCTATCACGGCGGGCTGGAACCACTCCTCGCAGCCTGCCACGAGATCGCGCTCGCCTCGCCCGCCCCGATCGCTCTTCACCTCGACCACTTCGAGGATGTCGGCCTCGTCGATCGCGCTCTCGCGATCGCGGGTACGGCCGGGGTCGGCTCGATCATGTTCGACGCGTCGAAGCTCGACTACCGGGACAATGTCGCGGCGACCGCATCCGTCACCCGTCGAGCCCATGAGCTCGGGCTCTGGGTCGAAGCGGAACTCGGAGCGATCGGCGGCAAGGACGGTGCGCATGCGCCCGGGGTGCGAACGGATCCCGCGGAAGCGCAGGCGTTCGCCGAGGCGACGGGAGTCGACGGGCTCGCGGTCGCGGTGGGAAGCTCTCATGCGATGATTCAGCGCTCCGCGTCGATCGATCTGGAATTGGTCGAACGGCTGGCCGCTGCGGTCCCTGTGCCGCTCGTGCTGCATGGCTCGTCGGGCGTTCCGGATGACGCGCTGGCGCAGGCGGTCGCGGCGGGCATCCGCAAGGTCAACATCGGCACCGCTCTCAATGTCGCCGCGACAGGGGCGCTGCGACAGGCGCTCGCCGAGTATCCGGATGCGGTGGACCCGCGGGTCTACTCGCGCGGCCCCCGCGACGCGATGGCCTCGTTGGTGGAAAGCTACTGCCGCCTTCTGGCCGGGGCGTGAGGTCGCGAGCCGCCCGCCCGTCTCGGATTGAGCCTCAGAGACCGAGAAAGCGCTCGGCGTTGCCGCGGTAGATGGCGGGCAGCAGCGAAGGGTCGAGGTGGAGCCCCGACACCGTCCAGCGACCCTGTGGCGGGATCTCGCTCCCCGGCGCGTACTCGAACGCCTCGTCGGCGGTCTCCAGGAACCGGTAGTGCAGGCGGTACTGCTCCCCCGTCGCCGGGTAGATGTCGGTGCCGAACAGCACGCGGTCGGGGAATCGTTCGACGAGCGCGGAGAACCTCCGCGGCTGGCGCCCGAGTTCCGCCATCCTCCCGGCGATGTCGATCGAGAAGTTCTGCGCGCGGGAGAGCAGCGACTCAACGAGGTCGAGATCCTCCGCCGCGCCTCCGGCATGCGCCCCGACGAAGCGCGTGCCCGGGCAGGCGAGCACGAGGCCGGCGAGGGATTCCATGAGCCGCTCGAACGCCGGGAATCGAGACCGGTCGCCGAACCACCAATCGCGCTCCTGCAATAACTCGTCGAGCCGTTCGTTGCGCCCATCGAGCGGCTCGAAGAAGGCCTTCGGATCTGCGGTGTGAATGAGAACCGGCAGTCCGAGCTCTCCCGCGTGGGCCATGACCTCGATCACGCGTTCGTCGTCGGGCAGGATGACCGCACCGTTCGCGTCGTGGATGGTGAGCCCGAGGTTCTTCCACACCTTGACCCCCCGCGCGCCGCGCCCTGCGCTGTCGTCGAGGGATGCCTGGAGCGCGGCCACGCCGTCCGGTCCAGCGAGTCTGGTCCAGTCGAGCTGGCAGAAGGTGTGGAACCTCCCGGGGAAGGCGCGGTCGTAGCGATCGACGTTGGCCGAGACTTCCGGTCCCCACATCCCATCGAGGTTCACGATCGCCTCGACGTCGTGTGCGTCCATGATGGCGACGAGCGCGGTGACGTCGTCGAACATCCACTCTCCGTCGGTCAGCCAGCGTCCGAGGTGGTTGTGGATGTCGATGCAGGCAGCGGCGGGACGCGGCACTTCGGTGGCAGGCAGTCGTAGCTGCTGTTCGGGCTTCCAGTCCACGACGCGCAGCTTCTGGAGTTGGGACCAGTTCGGTGACAAGGCAAATTCCCCTTAACAGTCAATCCAAATGAGCGATTTCGGCACTTTTCTTGTCACATGATCACTCTTTGGGAGACTATTGCACAACTCACCGCTGAGGCCTGCCCTCCGCGACAGACAGGAAGCGAAGTACCGATGACGATCACGGCAAGTGAGATCGCGAGCCAGCCGGCGATATGGCGGGAAGGTCTCGCACTCCACGATCGCGCCCGTGAGCTGCTGGCTGCGCCCGGCGAGAAGGTGCTCGTGCTCGGCTGCGGCACCTCCGCGTTCGTCGCGGAGTCGCTCGCCTGGCTTCGGGAGAGCGGCGGATTCGGGATCACCGATGCCGCCTACGCGTCAGAGCCGCGCAGATGGCGCGACTACGACCGGGTCGTTGCGCTCACCAGGTCCGGAACGACGAGCGAGGTGCTCGAGGCGCTGCGCCGGGTGCCCGCGGGCGTGAGGAAGATCGCCGTGACCGGGGTGCAGGATGCGCCGGTGCATGAGTTGGTCGACGAGGCGCTCGTTCTCGACTTCGCGGATGAGCGCTCGGTCGTGCAGACTCGCTTCCCGACGACGCTCCTGCTTCTTGCCCGTGCGGCTCTCGGCGAGGATGTGAGCGAGCTGCCTGCGCAGGCGGAGGCGATCCTGGCCGCTCCGCTGCCGCTCGATGTCTCCCGCCTCGACCACTTCGTCTATCTCGGCAGTGGCTGGACGCACGGGCTCGCACAGGAGGCCGCACTCAAGATCAGGGAGGCAGCGCAGGCCTGGTCGGAGTCCTACCCGCTGCTCGACTATCGGCACGGTCCCATCGCCGTCGCGCATCCGGGTTCCCTGGTCTGGGTCTTCGGCTCGGTCGACCCCGGCCTGGTCGCCGACATCAGGACCACCGGCGCTCAGGTGGTCTCCGACGCCGGAGATCCGCTCGTTCAACTGGTCCAGGCCCAGCGCCTGGCCGTCGCGCTCGCGGAGAGCCGTGGTCTCAACCCGGATTCCCCGCGACACCTGTCTCGGTCCGTCATCCTTCAATAACACACAGCCGGTGGCGCCGCGGGCGCTTGCCCAGTACCAGGAAATGGAGATCAACGATGTTCAATATTTTTCGGGAAACAAGAAAGGCTCCACTGCGAATAGGCGCCGTCGCGCTCGCCGTCGGCATGGCGGCAGCCACCCTCACCGCGTGCTCCGGCCAGAAGGAGGTGACCGTGCTCGACACCGAGGCGGCGGTCACCATCACGATGTGGACGGGCCAGGACGACGCCGGCGAGAAGATGCTCGAGGAGCTCGCCAGGGAGTTCGAGGCGGCGCACAAGAACGTCACGATCAAGATGTCGCCGGGCGCTTCCGCAACCGAGGACCTGCTGCAGAAACTGTCCGCGTCGTTCGCCGGGAACAGCTATCCTGACGTGTCCTATGCCTTCGGCTCATGGGCGAGCCAGCTCGAGCGATCCAACCGCACCCTGGACATCACCGAGCAGGTCTCCGACCCGGCAGTGAAGTGGGATGAATTCTCCGCGGCGGCGCGCGGCACTGCCCAGCCCACCGGTGAGAAGACCATCGGCTTCCCCGCGGTCGTCGACGACATCTCCCTGCTCTACAACAAGACCGTGTTCGACAACGCGGGCGTGGCCTATCCGACGGACGAGTGGACCTGGGATGACTTCCGCACCGCGGCGAAGCAGCTCACCGATCCCTCGAAGAACATCTACGGGTACGGCTACTCGGTCTCCGGAAGCGAGGAGACGACCTGGCAGTTCTGGCCGCACCTCTGGCAGGCGGGCGGCAGCATCCTCTCCGACGACGGAACCACGGCGACCTTCGACTCGGATGCCGGCGTGAAGGCGCTCACCTTCCTGCAGGACATGGCCGTCACAGACAAGAGCGTCTATCTCGACCAGACCGACGACAAATTCGGCCAGCTCTTCTCCAACGACCTCATCGGCATGATCACCTCAGGACCGTGGCAGCTCTACGATCTCGGAGTCGCAGGAACGAGCTACGGAGTCACGGTGCTGCCAGGCACGAACGGTGACCACCAGACCGTGTCAGGGCCGGACCTGTGGACGCTGTTCGACCACAAGGACGTCAACCGCGCCCACTGGGCCTACGAGTTCACCAAGTGGCTGACCGACCCGGCCCAGGATGAGCGCTGGAACGTGAAGCTCGGCAACCTTCCGCTGCGCACCAGCGAAGTCGACTCGAGCGCGTTCAAGGAGCAGGTGGCCGCGAACCCCGGCCTGGACATCATGGCCGGAAACCTCGCCAACGCGAAGAACACGCGTCCGACCGTCCCAGGGTACGTCGGGCTGTCCGAGGCGATCGCGCAGGCGATCTCCCAGGTGCTGCAGGGCCAGGGCAACCCCGCCGACGCGCTGAAGAACGCGGTGGAAGTGTCGAACAAGGCGCTCACGGAGAATTGACAACGTGACCCGACAGCTCGACGATCGGCCCGGCACAGTCGCAAGGGGCGGTGCTCGTACTTCGAGCGCCGCCCCCCGCGATGCCGTGCCAGACCGCGCCCGCCGGCAGCGGGCGATCCGGGACACGCTCGGAGGGTGGGGCTTCGTCGCTCCGGCCATGGTCATCGTGCTCGGACTGTCGATCTTCCCCGCCGTGTGGGCCTTTCTGCTGTCCCTGCAGAAATGGGACGGCTTCAGGGAGCCGAGCTTCATCGGACTGGACAACTACCAGGCGCTGGTCACGGATGCCGAGCTGGGTGACGCCGTCATCCACACCCTCGTGTTCACCGTGCTGTTCGTGCCGATGTCGCTCTTCCTCGGCCTGTTCCTCGCGGTGGCGCTCAACCGGCGCATCCGGTTCATCGGCTTCTATCGCACCGCGATCTTCATTCCGTTCGTGGCCTCCGCCGTGGCCACCGGAATCCTCACCTCCTACCTGTTCAGCCCGCAATTCGGTCTGGTCAACAATGTGCTGCACCTGCTGAGCCTGCCGGAGCAGGGCTGGCTCGAGAATCCACAGCAGGCGATGCTCGTCGTCGTCATCATGTCGCTGTGGGGAGACGCCGCGTTCACCACCGTCGTCTACCTTGCCGCGCTGCAGGATGTGCCGAGCGAGCTGGTCGAGGCGGCCAGGATCGACGGGGCGAACCGCTGGCAGGCGTTCTGGAATGTGATCTGGCCGCAACTGCGCCCGGTGACCATCTTCATCGGGATCTGGCAGAGCATCCAGGCGATCCAGCTCTTCGATCTCGTCTACACGACCACCCGCGGCGGACCCCTCAATGCCACGCAGACGGTCGTCTACTACCTGTGGAAGACAGCCTTCAAGAAGCTCGAATTCGGCTACGGCTCCGCTCTCGCCTACGGGCTGTTCGCGCTGACCCTGGTGATCACGATCGGAGTCGTGCTCTACTCGCGACGCAACAACATCGAGGCCCTGTGATGACAGCCCCCTCAGAAGTCGCGCTCCCCGGTCTCCCGCCTGCTGCAGCCAAGAAGCATCCCAGGTTCAGCTGGTGGCACCTCTTTCTGATGCCGGTCGCCGTGCTGTTCGCGATCCCGTTCCTGCAGATGTTCCTCGCCTCCCTGACCCCGGCATCCGAGCTTCAGAAGTTCCCGACCCCGCTCATCCCGGCCCGGCTGACCTTCGACGGCTACGCCCGGCTGTTCGAGACGTCGGAGATCTTCCTCTGGCTGGGCAACTCGGTCATCGTGGCCTCGATCGCGATCGCTTCCCACCTGGTGCTCTGCTCGCTGGCGGGTTATGGCTTCGCCCGGCTGAAGTTCCGTGGCCGCAACTTCGGCTTCTTCGCCATCGTTGCTACGATCATGATCCCCACCCAGCTGCTGATGATCCCGACCTACGTGATGTTCTCCAAGCTGGGCCTCATCGACTCGCTCGCCGCGGCGTTCGTGCCCTGGCTGGCCTCGGCGTTCGGCATCTTCCTCATGCGGCAGTTCTTCCTCTCGATCCCGCGAGATCTCGAGGAGGCGGCAACGATCGATGGCTGCAGCCGTTGGCAGGTGTTCTTCCGGGTGATCATGCCGCTGGCAAGGCCGGCCCTCGCCACGCTGGCGATCTTCACGCTGCTCGGCTCCTGGAACGACCTGATCTGGCCGCTCATTGCGATCAACAACGATCAGGCGTTCACCCTCCAGCTGGGGCTCATCAACTACGCGGGCGGCCGCCGCACCGACTGGGCACTCCTGATGGCGGGTAATGTCGTGGCCACCCTGCCGTTGATCATCTTCTTCGCCGCGGCTCAGAAGCAGTTCATCGCGACGATGACCTTCTCAGGACTCAAGGGCTGAACTCCTGCTGCTACCTCTTCAGAAAGGCGGAACACATGCCTGAGTCGCGCGTGCTGGTCGTCGGAGACGCCAACGTCGACCTTGTGCTGCGCGGCGACATCGTGCCGCGGTTCGGGCAGGCCGAGCAGCTTCTCGACGACGCGCGGCTGGTACTCGGCTCGAGCGCCGGGATCGCGGCGTGCGGCCTTGCCGCCCTCGGAGTTGAGACTCATCTCGCCGCCGTTGTCGGTGACGACGAATTCGGCCGGTTCACGCGAGACGCGCTCGGGCGGGCCGGCGTCGGTACGACTGCGCTGAGCATGGTCACCGGCACTCCCACCGGGATCTCGGTGATCCTTTCCGGGGCGGATGACCGCGCCATCCTGACTCTGCCGGGTACGGTCCCGCTCCTCACGGCCGGCCAGGTCGCAGCGGCCGTCGAGCGTCTCAAGCCGACGCATGTGCACTTCGCCTCCTACTTCCTGCTGCCGGAGCTCGCGCAGGGGCTGCCTGAACTGCTCGCCGACCTCCGCTCGGGAGGCATCACCACGAGCCTTGACACCAACTGGGACCCCTCCGGTCGGTGGAGCGGCCTCGCCGCCCTGCTGCCCGCGGTCGACATCCTGTTCCCCAACCTGGAGGAGCTCAGGGCGATCGCCTCGAGACTCGGCTGGGATGGCGCCCATGACGAAGGGGCAGCGCGCGCCATAGCGGCGCGAGGCCCGAGGGTGGTGGTCAAGGCCGGAGCCGCCGGAGGATGGTCGCTGGGGCCGGACGGAGAACGCAACAGCGCGCCCGGCCTCGCACTCGAGGTCGTCGACACCACCGGCGCCGGCGACAGCTTCGATGCCGGATACCTCGCCGCGCTGAGCCAGCACATCACTCCAGAGCGACTCCGTCTGCGGTGGGCGGCGGTGGCCGGCTCGCTGTCGACGCGGGGCGTTGGCGGTACAGCCGCCCAGGGCACACTGTCCGAGCTGATGGAGAGGCTGCCGGAGTGATCTCCTGTCTTGCGCTCAGCGCATCCCTCGATGTGACCTACCTCGTCGACTCCCTCGAGGTCGGAGGCATCAATCGGCCGAGTGAGGTCCACCGCAGCGCGGGAGGAAAGGCCCTCAACGTTGCGCGCGCAGCGGCCACTCTCGGGGCCCGGGTGTCGGCGATCGCCGTACTCGGCGGTCGCACCGGCGAGCTCGTGTCATCGATGCTGCGAGAGACGCCGATCGAGCTGCAGCTGGTCGACGGTGGAGTGGAAACCCGCAGTTGCCTGTCGATAGCGGCAGCCGACAGCGAGAGGCTGACCGAGTTCTACGAACCGGCCGGCCCGGTCGACGCGCGCAGTTGGGGCAGCTTCGCCGAGGCGGTGCGCAGCTCAGAGATCTCCACGGGCGACTGGCTGGTGCTCGCCGGCAGCGTGCCGGACGGCCTTCCCATCGACGAGCTCTGCCGCCTGCTGCGCGATCGGCGCGAGACGGGAGCGCGCATCGCCGTTGACAGCCACGGACCCGCACTCGTCCGGCTGATCGAGGAGGTCCGGCCGGATGTCGTGAAGATCAACCGGACGGAAGCGGCCGGGGTTCTCGGCACGGATGACGGCATCCCCATCCAGCAACTCGCGCAGCGAGTGAGGGAGATGGGTCCCGGGCTGGTCGTGGTCACCGATGGCGTCGAGGGGGCTTGCGCGGTCGATGGCGACGGCGTTGTCATGGTTGCGCCGGTTCCCGTGCCGGGACGGTACCCGGTCGGAAGCGGCGACTGCTTTCTCGCCGGCCTTGTCGTCGGGCTCGAGCGCGGCGACCGGCTCACCAGGGCCCTGGAACTGGCGACCGCCGTCGCGACGGCCAACGCGATGGTGCCGGGGGCAGGCACTTTCGATCCGGCCCAGGTGGAGCTGATTCTTCACCGGTAGCGAGGGCGACCGCTGCTAGGCTTTTTCCGTCGCGACTGGCGTTGAGGTGGCCACCACCGGGGAGCGACTGACATCGATTCGGCCGTACGCCTGGGCCGGAACGGATACCGTAGTACTCGTCCGATGTCGCAAGGAGCCCACCAGTGTCAAACCGCCTCCCATCCACCTTCACCGACCCGCTGTCGAGCGTCGACCCCGAGATCGCCGCCGTGCTGCAGCAGGAGCTCGGCCGTCAGCGCGACTACCTCGAGATGATCGCGAGCGAGAACTTCGTGCCCCGCGCCGTCCTCGAGTCGGCAGGCTCCGTGCTCACCAACAAGTACGCCGAGGGCTACCCGGGACGCCGCTACTACGGTGGATGCGAGTACGTCGACGTCGCCGAGCAGCTCGCGATCGATCGCGCGAAGGCGCTGTTCGGCGCCGAGTACGCGAATGTGCAGCCGCACTCCGGCGCGACCGCGAACGCCGCGGTGCTTTCGGCGATCGCCACACCCGGCGACACCATCCTCGGTCTCGAGCTCGCGCACGGCGGTCACCTCACCCATGGCATGAGGCTCAACTTCTCCGGCAAGCTCTACAACGCGACGAGCTACGGGGTCGACCCGAAGACGTTCCTGGTCGACATGGATGTCGTGCGCGACAAGGCGCTCGAGCACAAGCCGACCGTCATCATCGCGGGCTGGTCGGCCTACCCGCGCCAGCTGGACTTCGCCGCGTTCCGGGCCATCGCCGACGAGGTCGGTGCGAAGCTGTGGGTCGACATGGCGCACTTCGCGGGCCTCGTCGCGGCCGGGCTGCACCCGAGTCCAGTTCCTCACGCGGATGTCGTCTCCAGCACCGTGCACAAGACCCTCGCCGGTCCGCGCTCGGGCTTCATCCTCAGCCGTGATCAGGAACTCGCGAAGAAGCTCAATTCGAACGTGTTCCCCGGCCAGCAGGGCGGACCGCTCATGCACATCATCGCCGCGAAGGCCACCGCGTTCCTGCTCGCGGGAAGCGCCGAGTTCAAGGACCGTCAGGAGCGCACCGTCCGCGGGGCGAAGATCCTCGCCGAGCGGCTCACCGCAGACGACGCGAAGGCGAACGGCGTCGATGTCCTCACTGGTGGAACGGACGTGCACCTCGTGCTCGCCGACCTGCGCGACTCCGTTCTCGACGGGCAGCAGGCCGAGGACGTGCTGCACACCGTCGGCATCACCGTGAACCGGAACGCCGTGCCGTTCGACCCGCGTCCGCCGATGGTGACATCCGGTCTGCGCATCGGGACGCCCGCGCTCGCGACGCGCGGCTTCGACGACGAGGAGTTCACCGAGGTCGCCGACGTGATCGCGGCGGCGCTGCGCCCGAACCCGGATGTCGCTGCGCTCCGCGAGCGTGTGAAGAAGCTCACGGATGCGTTCCCGCTCTACCCCGGGCTCGAGCAATGGTAGCTCTCGCCGAGCTTTCTTCTCAGGTCGAGCTTGTCGAGACCGGATTTCGACAGGCTCAATCCGAGAGCGGGGCTCGACGCGAGACGATGTCAGTCCGCCGATGACCGCACAGATCCTCGACGGCAAGGCCACAGCGAGCGCCATCAAGGCCGAGCTGAGAGAGCGCGTCGCGGCACTGCGCGCGGCGGGGATCATCCCGGGCCTCGGCACCGTGCTCGTCGGCGACGACCCCGGCTCGAAGTGGTACGTCGCTGGTAAGCATCGTGACTGCGCGGAGGTGGGCATGGCATCCATCCGCCGCGACCTGCCGGAGTCGACAACCCAGGCCGAGCTCGAAGCGGTCATCGACGAGCTGAACGCGGATCCCGCGACGACCGGCTACATCGTGCAGCTGCCGCTTCCCGCACACATCGACACGAATGCGATCCTCGAGCGGGTGGCACCGGAGAAGGATGCTGACGGCCTGCACCCGACCAACCTCGGCCGCCTGCTGCTGAACGTGAACCGTCCGATCGAGACCCCGCTGCCCTGCACGCCGCGGGGGATCATCGAGCTCGTGGAGCGGCACGGCATCGCCTGGTCCGGCAAGAACGTCGTGGTCGTCGGCCGCGGGGTCACGGTCGGCCGCGCCATCGGTCCGCTTCTGACGCGCCGCGAGTACAACGCGACAGTGACCCTCACCCACACCGGGACGGCGGATCTCGGTGAACAGCTGCGGCGCGCGGATGTCATCATCGCGGCGGCCGGAGTTCCCGGCATCGTCACCGCCGAGAACGTGAAGCCGGGCGCGATCGTGCTGGATGTCGGCGTGAGCCGGATCGTCGAGGACGGCGAGAGCCGGATCGCCGGCGATGTGGCTCCCGGTGTGGCGGAGGTCGCCGCGTGGATTTCCCCGAACCCGGGCGGCGTCGGCCCGATGACCAGAGCGATGCTGCTCAGCAACGTCGTGGACCTCGCCGAGCGCTGACACAACAACCGCCCCCTGAGGCTTGCCCTGAGGACGCCGAAGGCCGTCTCGAAGGGTGCGAGCGAAGCGAGCCTCGAAGGGGGCATTCCGAGCAGGCTCCCTTCGAGACGTCGGCTCCGACCGTCGGGACGACGGTCGGAGCTGGCGGCACGCGAGGACCAGAAATGGTCCTCGCTCTCTGTGCCGCGCGCTCCTCAGGGAGCGGTGAGGTTACTCCCCGCTGTAGCCGATCCCGCAGGAGATCCCGGTTGCGGCGAGGCTGGGGTCCCATCCTTCGACCTGGTCGATTCCCGATTTCAGGCCGCGGTCGGTGATCGTGACCTTGCAGGCCTCGATCGTCGCACCGGAATCCGGCGCTACGGTGAACCCGTAATGGCCGTACTGCCACTGCTTGAGATCGGGCGTCCCGTCGGAGTTCTCGAAGTCGGCGATTCCGCGAACGTCTCCCGACCTCGTCCAGAGAAAGCCGAAGAAGCAGGTCTGCCCGCCGGGTCCCGGCTGGATGCCGGGGCCGGCCGCCGCCTGCGCGAAATACGGGCTCCCGAAGAACAGGTCGAGCGGTTGCACGAACTCCTGGTCCGGCGTGTTCGTCGACAACTCGACGAGCATGAGCGTGCTGCCGTTGGTCTCGAGGTACTGCTCATCGAACGGCTGGGCGCCGTTGCCTGCGCCGCAGGTGCCGAGGAACTCGTTCCTGAGATCGGTGGCGTTCGGGTCCGTGCTCGCGATCGGCTCGTGCGCAGCCATCGAGATGCCGACCGTTCGCCCATCCACGGCGCGCACGTTCGCGGTGATCAGGAACAGGAGGTCGGCGTTCGCGTCGGGTTCCGGCTCAGCGGAGGGGCTGGGCGAGCCGCTCACGGGGAGGTCGGATGGTGCGGGTGCCGGTGCGGCAGTCCCGCCGCATCCGGCCAGTAGAAGAGCAATGGCCAGAACACCGATGGCACCGGAAGCGAGTCTCACCCGTGCTGCCCCCATGCAAATCTCCCTCCACGCGCTACGACTGCGGCATCCTTGTCGCTTACGCGTCGCGTCGCGCACCGCCGGAGGCTGCCACCCTGAAAGTATCAGGTTGCCCGAGCCCATGTTCGGCGAACGCACCATCGATAGCAACTCGTAACAGCGACTCGAAGTGGGCGGGAACCAGTGCGACGACGGCGCCGCCGAAACCGCCTCCTGTCATGCGAGCACCGATGGCGCCGTTCGCGTTCGCCGTCTCGACCGCGAGGTCGAGTTCCGGCGTGGAGATCTCGAAATCGTCGCGCATCGAGCGGTGGGAGGCGTCGAGCAGTTCACCGATCGCCCCAGGTCCGTGCTCGCGCAGGGCCGCGACCGTGTCGAGCACGCGCTGGTTCTCGGTGACGACGTGACGGACTCGGCGGAACAGGGTGTCGTCGAGTACATTTCTGACATCCGCGAGCCCCTCGACGCTCAGCTCGCGCAGTGACGCGATGCCGAGGGTTCTCGCTGCGAGCTCGCAGGCCGCCCGCCGGTCGGCGTAGCCGCTCTGCGCGAGGTTGTGGCTCTGCTCGGTGTCGATGACGACGATCTCGATGCCGGCATCTTCGAGGCCGAGATCGACGAGCTCGGTGTCGAGGCTCCTGCAGTCGAGGAACACCGCGGAGTCCGGCTCGCCGAGGAGAGACGCGGTCTGGTCCATGATCCCGGTCGGCGCGCCGACGGCCGAGTTCTCCGCGAGCTGTCCGATCCGGGCGAGGGTTCTGCGATCGAACCCCAGCTGCCAGGTGTCGTTCAGCGCGATCGCGATCGCGCACTCGATGGCGGCGGAGGACGAGAGCCCCGCCCCGACCGGGACATCGGAGTCGATGAACACGTCGACCCCTGGAACGGCGCCGAGGTCGGCGCCGAACTGGCCGAGCGCCCAGACGACCCCGAGCGGGTAAGCCGACCAGCCACGTAACCTGTCCGGCGTCAGGTCGGTCAGATCGATCTCGACCAGCTCGTCGGCGAACGCGCTCGCCACCCGCAGAGTCCGGTCCTGTCGTGCCCCCAGTGCGGTCACCGTGCGCCGGTCGATCGCGAACGGCAGCACGAAGCCCTCGTTGTAGTCGGTGTGCTCGCCGACGAGGTTCACCCGGCCCGGCGCCGACCAGACCCCGGAGGGGGAGTGCCCGAACAGTTCGCTGAATGCCCGGACAGCGTCATCGCGGATGTCGCTCATGGTCTTGTGCTCTCCCTCGTTTCGCTCACAGGCTGGCGATCCCGGCACGCACGAGCACTGCGGCGCTCTCCGGCGTCACGTCGCTCACCCAGGCTCCCATGGCCGCCTCCGAGCCGGCGAGGTACTTGAGCTTCGACTCGCTGCGACGGGGAGAGGTGAGTTGCAGCATGAGCCGGATGTCGGAGCGGTGCACCTTCACCGGCGCCTGGTGCCAGGCGGCGATGTACGGGGTCGGAGTGTCGTAGATCCGGTCGAGGCCGCGCAGCAGGGTTCGGTACAGCTCGGCGAGCTCGTCGCGCTCGGCATCCGTTGTCCCGGCGAAATCCGGCACCTGCCGATGAGGGAGCATGTGCACCTCGATCGGCCAGCGCGCAGCGAACGGCACGAAGGCGGTCCAGTGCTCGCCGCTCAGCACGACGCGCTCCGAGCCGGCCTCGGAGTCGAGGATGCGCTGGAACAGCTCCGGCATCCGCTCGACCGACTCGATCAGCCGCAGGGTGCGCGGGGTGATGTACGGGTAGGCGTAGATCTGGCCGTGCGGATGATGCAGCGTCACCCCGATCGCCTCGCCGCGGTTCTCGAAGGGAAACACCTGCTGGATGCCGGGCAGCGCCGAGAGCGCCTCGGTGCGGTCGGCCCAGGCCTCGATCACGGTGCGGGCGCGCGAGACGGACTGGCTCCCGAAGGAACCGTGGGACTCCGGGCTGAAGCTCACGACCTCGCAGCGGCCGACCGCGGT
>DATCXP010000079.1:0-9388 GCA_036565765.1 Terrimesophilobacter sp. | reverse complement strand
AGAAGCGTCTGGAAATGCATAAGACAGCGGAGATTGGCTAATGACTATTCTTTGGGTAGCCTTTGCAGTGCGGGCCCCGGTGTCGGTCAGGTCCAGCGCGCTGAGCAGACCGGCGAGGGGGTCATTCATGTGCTTCTCCGAGGTTCAGGGCCGTACGGGTTACAACAGCCCCCCGTTGTAGGTAGTTTAGATTGCAGATGAGCCGAACATTTTCCCTGGTTGACTCCCTCGCCCTCAGCGACCTGCAGACCTTTCTCGGTCGCGCCGGAAGGGTCGAGGACGGTTCGGTGCGCCTGATTTCCGGATTCGGCGTGCTCGCGGCCTACGTTCCGATCTTCTATCCGGTCGGGCTGCACGACGAGACCCCGACCGTTCTCGGCCTCCGCACCTATGCCCTGGCCACCCAGGATCGACCCGAGGCTGCGGATCCGTTCGACGCCGTCGTGCCGGTGCGGTCGCTGCTCGACCGACTGGCCCGGCTCGAGGCGGAGCCGCCGACCCCTGGCGAGCCGCTCGTCGTGAGTCTCCCGATCGAGGTCAACACGGTGGTCTGGGCGGCCATCTCACCGCCGCGCGGCGGCTGGCACGGGCTCGACCCGGTGCCGTCCGAGGTGCTCGTGGCTGTGTCGGATGCGGGAATCGACGAGATCCGCACGGTCGTTCCCTCCGGCACGGGCGAGCTGCTCGTGCAGCGGGTGCGCGCCGAGGTGTGGAGCCGTCCGATCGAGAACTTCGAGCACATCCCGGCCGGTGCTGCGTTCGCCGCACACACGCTCGGTTTCCTCGCGCCGCCGGAACCGGTGAGCGTGCGCGAGACAGGACCGTGGACGCGGCTGACGACCCAGCGCGGACACGTGCTCGTCCGCCGGAAGGCCTGGACTCTTCAGGCCTGACCGGTCACTCAGGAGTTGTAGTACCCCGGAAGGGTCGATATCTGGGCGAATACCGATGTCATCAACACCGCCACGAACACGAGCATCGCGATGAAGAATGCCACATTGAGAGCGATCGTCACCCACATCGGGGAGATCCCGTGCCCCGTGCGGCGCCTCACGACGACCGAACGGCCGATCGGGTAGACAACGCTCAGGAACCCCCACGCCCAGTGGAAGGGCCTCGGCACTCCTCGCCGGTTCAGCTCGCGCCAATCCAGGTACCCGAACCAGACCATGAGGGCGAAAGCGATCCAGCCTCCGAAGATGGAGATGAGATAGCCCGGCGACGCCAGGACGCTCATCGAACTCATGCCGGTCGGGTCGGAGAGGTCGAACATGCGAGACCAGTCGACCGTGAGCAGGCCAAGAGATGAGACGAAGGGAAGGAACACGATGAGCCAGATCCAGGGCGTGTTCCACGGGGTGCCGTCGGGCGCTTTCAGGTCCTCGGCCTGGGCCGAGTACGGGGGCGCCGTCGCCGATTGAAAGGACGAACGGTTATCGGTCCACTGCGCCCCGTTCCACCAGCGCGACTGGCCCGCATTCTCGGGGTCTGGGTACCATCCGGCAGGAGCGTTCGTCATGGTCCAGAGCCTAGCGCCGGATCGGGTACGGTCAGGCCCGGGCGGCGGCGCGTCCGGCCTGCCGGCCGCTGAACAGGCACCCGCCGAGGAAGGTTCCCTCGAGGCTGCGGTAGCCGTGCACTCCACCTCCGCCGAAGCCACTCGCCTCACCCGCGGCGTACAGGCCGGGGATCGGCCGACCGTCCGCGCCGATCGCCTGGCCGTCGAGGTTCGTCTCGATGCCGCCGAGGCTCTTGCGGGTGAGGATGTGCAGCTTCACGGCGATGAGCGGCCCGGCTTTCGGGTCGAGGATGCGGTGCGGCTTCGCGACGCGGATGAGCTTATCGCCGAGATAGTGACGGGCCTGACGCAGGGCGTTGATCTGCGCATCCTTCGAGAACGTGTTGGTGAGCTCGCGGTCGCGGGCCTCGACCTCCTGGCGCACGAGGTCGATGTCGAGTGCGACATCCGGTGACAGCCGCTGCATGCCGACGAGCAGTTCGTCGAGAGTGCTCGCGACGACGAAATCCTCACCCTTCTCCTTGAATGCCTCGACCGGCTCCGTCGCGCCCTTGCCGAGGCGCTGGCGGAGCAGTTCCCGGATGCTCTTGCCGGTCAAGTCGGGGTTCTGCTCGCTGCCGCTCAGCGCGAACTCCTTCTCGATGATCTTCTGGGTCAGAACGAACCAGCTGTAGTCGTGCCCGGTGGTGAGGATGTGCTCGAGCGTTCCGAGCGAGTCGAACCCGGGGAACAGGGGAACCGGCAGGCGCTTGCCGGTCGCGTCCAGCCAGACGCTGGACGGGCCGGGCAGGATCCGGATGCCGTGCCGCGCCCACACCGGCGCGTAATTCCTGATGCCCTCGACGTAGTGCCACATTCGGTCGCCGTTGATGAGCCGGGCGCCGGCCTTCTCACTGATGCCGAGCATGCGGCCGTCGACGTGGGCAGGGACCCCGGAGAGCATGTCTCTCGGCGCCTCGCCGAACCGGGCCGGCCACTGCTTGCGCACGAGGTCGTGGTTTCCCCCGATCCCGCCGCTCGCCACGATGACGGCTCCCGCTCGGAGATCGAACTCGCCCGCCCGCTCGCGGTTGCTCGCCTCGCCGCGGGCCGCCTCATCCGGTTGCAGCACGGAGCCGCGCGCGCCGACGACGGCGCCGCCCTCGAGGATCAACTCTTCGACCCGGTGGCGGAACTTGAGGGTCACGAGCCCGGTGTCGACGCCCGCGCGCACGCGCTCTACGAAGGGCTCCAGGATGCCGGGGCCGGTTCCCCAGACGATGTGGAAGCGCGGCACGGAGTTGCCGTGCCCGGTCGCGGTGTACCCGCCGCGCTCGGCCCAGCCGACGACCGGGAAGAAGGTGACCCCCATGCCGCGCAGCCACTCGCGCTTCTCGCCGGCGGCGAATTGCAGGTAGGCCTCGGCCCACTGCCGCGGCCAGAGATCCTCGTCGCGGTCGAAGCCGGCGGTTCCTGCCCAGTCCTGGCGGGCGAGTTCCAGGGAGTCCTTGATCCCCATGCGGCGCTGCTCGGGCGAGTCGATGAGGAACAGGCCGCCGAACGACCACCAGGCCTGCCCGCCGAAACTCGCCTCCGGCTCCTGCTCGAGGATCGTGACGCGCCTGCCGGCGTCGATGAGCTCGGATGCGGCGACGAGGCCGGCGAGGCCTGCGCCGATCACGATCGCGTCGCTTGTGGTATCGCTGGAGGTCGTGTCCGGCATCCGTACTCCTTCGTCCTCGGTGCACTCCAAACCTAGCGAAGCCCGCGCCGACGATGCGGGGTTTCGTCAACGATGCGGCGACCACAACATCCGCATCGTTGACAAATCTCCGCATTGTCGGACCCGGGGGGAGGATGCGCGCAGAAGTGGGACTGGAGGCGTTGGGCGGCGATCCAGCTAGGGGCGGCCCCGGATGCGGCGGCTGAGCGTCGCGGCGGCCGCGGCGACCGCGCGCCCGAAGCGGACCCATTGCGCGTCGTCGACGATCGTGCGGCGGAACGTGAGCCCGACCGCCGCAGCGGGGTAGCCGTTGTGATCGAGTACGACGGCCGCCACGGAGGCGTAGGCGAGGTCGATGTCGCCGTCCTCCGTCGCCCAGCCCCGGTCGCGCGTCTCGGCGAGCAGCGACTCGAGCGCTGACACGGTCGTCGGCCCCGTCGTGGTGCGCAGCGGCAAGGCACCCGCGGTGAAGATGGCCTGGAACTGGGCTTCGGGCAGCGCCGAGAGCATCGCGCGCCCCGTCGCGGTGAGGTGAGCGGGCAGTCGCACTCCGATGCTCGTGACGACGGCCGGTGCTCGGGCCGCAGCGACTTTCGACGCATACACGACGTCGCCGTGCTGCAGCACTCCCAGGTGGGCGACGACCGGCAGCCCCGTCTCGGCGACGAGGCGGTCGAGCACGGGGCCGGCGAGCCTCGCGAGCGCGTTCGAGGCGAGCACCGAGCTTCCGATCTCCCCGACGAGCGGTCCGAGCGCGAAACCCTGGTGCTCGGGGGAGTGCACGACGAAGCCTTCATCCTGCATCACGCGCAGCAGGTGGTAGGTCGTCGACCGCGGGAACCCCAGGTCGCGGCCGATCGTCGCGGCGCGCACCGGCCCGCTGTGTCCCGCGAGATACCGGATGACGCGCAACGTGTTGCGTGCGGCGGGCACGAGGCTCATAGGGCCTCCGAGCTCAGGTAAATGTCTTGGATACCAGACAGATTATCGCGCAAAGCGGCCAACGGCATCCGTTTCGAAGCTCTAATGAGTGCATGGCCAAAGTTGACACCTCAGCTGTCGAAATCGGAACCGGTGCTCCGTCGCGCGCCGACGTCGTCGCGGTGGCGCGGGGCAATGCCCAGGTCGTGCTGTCCAAGGATGCCGTTGCCGCGATGGCCGCCAGCCGCGCGGTGATCGAGGCGCTCGCCTCCGACCCGCAGCCGCACTACGGCGTCTCGACCGGGTTCGGCGCGCTCGCGAGCAAGCAGATCCCGCTCGAGCGCCGCGCGCAGCTGCAGCGCTCGCTCGTGCGCAGCCATGCCGCGAGCAGCGGCCAGGAGGTCGAGCGCGAGGTCGTCCGCGCGACGATGCTGCTGCGGCTCTCGACGCTCGCGACCGGCCGCACGGGAGTCCGCCCGATCGTCGCCGAGACCTACGTCAAGCTGCTCAACGCGGGAATCACCCCGATCGTCGGCGAGTACGGCAGCCTCGGCTGCTCCGGCGACCTCGCGCCGCTCGCGCACTGCGCACTCGCGCTCATGGGCGAGGGGATGGTGCGCGTCAGCGCACCATCCCCTCGCAGGGCGGTGGCCTCGGCGCGTAGCGCCGCAGCCACGGCAGACTCGGAGACGCAACATCCCGGCATCCTCATGTCTGCAGCGGAGGCGCTCCTTGCAGCGGGCATCGTACCCATTGAGCTTCGCGAGAAGGAGGGCCTCGCCCTCATCAACGGTACGGACGGCATGCTCGGCATGCTCGTCATGGCCATCCACGATCTCGAGGCGCTCGTGACGACGGCGGACCTGGCCGCAGCCCTGAGCGTCGAGGCACTGCAGGGCACCGACGCCGTGTTCGCGGCCGACCTGCAGGCGCTTCGGCCGCATCCGGGGCAGCGGGACTCCGCAGCGAACATGCGCGCGGTGCTCGCCGATTCGCCGATGATCGGCCACCCGGAGGGCTTCACCCGGGTTCAGGATGCCTACTCGCTGCGTTGCGCCCCCCAGGTGCACGGCGCCGTGCGCGACACGATCACCCACGCGACCACCGTCGCCGAGCGCGAACTCGTCTCGGCGATCGACAACCCGGTGGTCACGCTCGACAACCGGCTGGAGTCGAACGGAAACTTCCACGGGGCGCCGCTCGGCTACGTCCTGGACTTCCTCGCGATCGCCGTCGCCGACCTTGCGAGCATGAGCGAGCGGCGCACCGACCGGTTCCTCGACACGGCGCGCAACCACGGGCTGAACGCGTTCCTCGCCGACGACCCTGGCGTCGACTCCGGACACATGATCGCGCAGTACACGCAGGCCGGGATCGTGAGCGAGCTCAAGCGCCTCGCAGTGCCGGCGAGCGTCGACTCCATTCCGTCATCCGCCATGCAGGAGGATCACGTCTCGATGGGCTGGAGTGCGGCAAGAAAGCTGCGGAGGTCCATCGACGGCCTCAGCCGCGTGATCGCGATCGAACTCCTCACCTCGGCCCGCGCGATGGACCTGCGCGCTCCGATCGAGCCCGGCCCCGTCGGTTCGGCGGTTCGCGCGCAGCTTCGCACCGAGGTCGAAGGGCCGGCCACCGACCGCTATCTCGCCCCCGAGATCGCGGCCGCTCATTCGATGGTGCTCGACGGCTCGCTTCTCGCAGCCGCGGCGGGCGTTGTCACCCACGCAGGAGGAGAACTCGTATGATCGGCGCACGGCCCGTGAGGGCACACCGTGGAACGCAGCTGCACACGCTCGGCTGGCCGCAGGAGGCGGCCCTGCGGATGCTGCAGAACAACCTCGACCCGGAGGTGGCCGAGCATCCGGATGACCTGGTCGTCTACGGCGGCACCGGCAAGGCCGCCCGTGACTGGGCCAGCTTCGACGCGATCGTGCGCACGCTCACGACCCTCAAGGGCGATGAGACGATGCTCGTGCAGTCCGGCAAGCCGGTCGGCGTCATGCAGACGCACGAGTGGGCGCCGCGCGTGCTGATCGCCAATTCGAACCTGGTCGGGGACTGGGCGAACTGGGACGAGTTCCGGCGCCTGGAGCAGCTCGGACTGACGATGTACGGCCAGATGACGGCCGGCTCCTGGATCTACATCGGAACTCAGGGCATCCTGCAGGGAACCTATGAGACGTTCGCCGCGGTCGCAGCAAAGCGGTTCTCCGGCACTCTCGCCGGCACCATCACCCTCACCGGTGGGCTCGGCGGCATGGGCGGCGCCCAACCGCTCGCCGTCACCATGAACGACGGCGTCGCCATCTGCGTCGACGTCGACCCGAGCCGCATCGCCCGCCGGCTTGAGCACCGCTATCTCGACGTCGAGGCCGGCTCGATCGAGGAGGCGCTCCAGCTCGCCTACGATGCCAGGGACGCGAAGAAGCCGCTCAGCATCGGTCTGCTCGGCAACGCGGCCGAGGTGTTCCCGCGCATGCTGGCCATGGGCGCCGAGATCGACATCGTGACCGACCAGACGAGCGCGCATGACCCGCTCGCCTACCTTCCGCTCGAGTACTCGTTCGAGGAGTGGGACGGTGCGCGCAAGGCCGATCCGACCGGCTTCGCGGATGCCGCCCGCCACTCCATGGCGAAGCAGGTGGAGGCCATGGTCGGCTTCCAGAAGGGCGGCGCCGAGGTCTTCGACTACGGCAACAACATCCGCACCGAGGCGAAGACCGCTGGATTCGCCGAGGCGTTCGCGTTCCCCGGCTTCGTGCCCGCCTACATCCGCCCCCTGTTCTCCGAGGGAAAGGGACCGTTCAGGTGGGCGGCGCTCTCCGGCGACCCTGCCGACATCGCGGCGACCGACCGAGCGATCCTCGAGCTGTTCCCGGAGAACGCCTCGCTTGCGAAGTGGATCAGGATGGCGGGGGAGCGCGTGCACTTCCAGGGGCTCCCGGCGCGCATCTGCTGGCTCGGCTACGGCGAGCGGGATCGGGCAGGCCTCAGGTTCAACGAGATGGTCGCCTCCGGCGAGATCTCCGCGCCCATCGTGATCGGCCGCGACCACCTCGACTCCGGCTCCGTCGCCTCCCCGTACCGGGAGACCGAAGCGATGAAGGACGGCTCTGACGCGATCGCCGACTGGCCGCTGCTGAACGCGCTCGTGAACGCCTCGTCGGGCGCGACCTGGGTGTCGATCCACCACGGCGGAGGGGTCGGCATCGGCCGCTCCATCCACGCCGGCCAGGTCACGGTCGCCGACGGGACGGCGCTTGCGGGGGAGAAGCTCGCCCGGGTGCTCAGCAACGACCCAGGGATGGGCGTCATCCGGCACGTCGACGCCGGGTACGAGGAGGCGATCGAGGTCGCCGAAAGGCTGCACGTGAGGGTCCCGATGCGCGAGACTGGGGCCTGATGGCTCACTCAGCGCTTCCCGTCGACCCGCTCTGGCCTCGCGCCGGTAACTGGCCTGCGCCATCCGGCCACGCCGACTTCGCCATCATCGGAGTGCCGACCTGGCGCACCTCGATCTCCGCGACGAATGCGGGGCAGACCCCCGCCGCCGTACGCGCGATGATCCCGCGCTACAGCACGTTTTCACATGCAGAGCCCTCGCACGCCGGCGGTCGCGCGCTCTCGTTCGCCGACTGGGGCGACGTGAGCGATCCGGATGCGGATGAGGCGCGCACGATCTCCGAGGTCGCCGCGGTCGACGCTGAGCTTCTCGTCGCGCTCGGCGGGGACAACGCGGCCACCGTGCCGACCGCGCTCGGCCGCTGGGGCGATCGGATGCCGGCCGCCGGCCTCGTCACGGTCGACGCGCACTACGACCTGCGCGACGGCGTCAGCAACGGATCCCCGGTGCGCCGTCTCGTCGAGGCCGGGCTCGCGGGCATGCGCGTCGTGCAGGTGGGCATCTCCGACTTCGCGAACTCCGCAGAGTACGCGGCGCGCGCCCGTGACTTCGGGATCACCGTCGTGCTGCGGGATGAGTTGTTGCGGAGGCCGATGGCGGATGTCATGGCCGAGGCGCTCGAGATCGCCGGCTCTGCTGGTGGGCCGATCCATGTCGACCTCGACGTCGACGTGTGCGACCGGTCCGTCGCGCCGGCCTGCCCGGCATCCGTGCCCGGCGGTATTGCGGCGCACGAGCTGCGCGCGGCCGCGCGGGCCGCTGGCCTGCACCGCCAGGTCGAGTCGATCGACCTCGTCGAGGTGGACGCGACGGCCGACACGGCAGACGCACGCACCGTCCGTCTCGTCGCGCTGTGCGTGCTCGAGGCCGCGGCCGGATTGGCGCAGCGAGCATGAGCACCCTCGTCGACAACATCGGGCTGCTCGTCACCCACGACGCAGAACGCTCAGAGCGCGAGAACGCGGCCGTCATCATCGAGGACGGGCTCGTGAGCTGGGTCGGCGACGCGGGCAGCACACCGTCCGCAGACGAGCGGATCGACGCGGAGGGGCGTTGCGTCATTCCCGGCTTCGTGGACAGCCACAGCCACCTCGTGTTCGCGGGCGACCGGTCCGACGAGTTCGAGTACCGGATGGCCGGCCGCAAGTATGCCGCAGGCGGAATACGCCGCACGGTCACCGCGACGCGCGCGGCGACGGATGCCGAGCTCGCCGCGAACGCCGGGCGTCTCGTCGCCGAGATGCGCGCGCAGGGCACGACAACCGTTGAGATCAAGAGCGGCTACGGACTCACGATCATGGACGAGGCGCGTTCACTGGCGATCGCGCACGCATTCACCTCCGAGACCACCTACCTCGGCGCGCATGTCGTCCCGGCGGAGTACGCCGAGGACCCGGCCGGCTACGTCGCGCTCGTGACCGGCGAGATGCTCGACGCCTGTGCCCCTTTCGCGAAGTGGATCGACGTGTTCTGCGACAACGGCGCGTTCGACGTCGACCAGGCCCGCGCGATTCTCACGGCGGGACAGGCGCGCGGGCTCGGCGCGCGCATGCACGGCGCGCAGCTCGCGCCATCCGGGGCGGTTCAGCTCGCCGTGGAGCTCGGCGCTGCAAGCGTCGACCACTGCACGTTCCTCATCGACGACGATGTCGACGCACTCGCGACGGGGAACACCGTGGCGACCCTGCTGCCCGGGGTGGAGTTCTCGACGCGACAGCCCTACCCGGACGCCCGCCGCCTGATCGACGCCGGCGCGACCGTCGCGATCGCGACGGACTGCAACCCGGGCTCGTGCTTCACATCGTCGATGCCGTTCTGCATCGCCCTCGCCGTGCGCGAGCTG
>DATCXP010000057.1:0-6119 GCA_036565765.1 Terrimesophilobacter sp. | reverse complement strand
GTCACCTCATCGTCGCGAACCGCCGTGAGGGCGAGCCCGATGCGTCCCCGCAGCAGCAGGTAGCATCCGATCACGGTGATCGCGGCGACGGCGAGCGCCGCCCAGTAGGTGACCGCGCCACGCAGGGTCGGGTCGATGCGCAGGAAGTCTCCACCCAGTGGCCCGCCGCTCGGCCCGCCGAGCCCAGGGATCTTCACGACGATGAGGCGGTAGACCTCCGCGATGACCCAGGTGCCGACCGCGAAGTAGTCGCCGCGCAACCGGAAGGCCAGGAACGAGGTCGGGATCGCGAACACCGCACAGGTCACGATCGACAGCAGGA
Source organism: Terrimesophilobacter sp. (assembly GCA_036565765.1). Taxonomy (GTDB): domain Bacteria; phylum Actinomycetota; class Actinomycetes; order Actinomycetales; family Microbacteriaceae; genus Terrimesophilobacter. The sequence goes on along the minus strand of DATCXP010000057.1, from coordinate 5,797 downwards.
GAGCGAGAACGAAGTTCATGCCCAGGTTCGCGAACACGAGGGTCGTATACGCGCCGATCCCGATGAACGCCTGCTGCCCGATCGAGACGAGTCCGCCGAATCCAGCGAGCAGATTCCACATGCTCGACATGATGAGGTAGACGAAGAACGTCACGAGGATGTTCGTCACATCCTGGTAGGCGATGTACGGCATCGCGAACAGCACACCGAGCCCGACGAGCGCGACGAGCCCGCCCCAGCGCGATGACCGCGCGGCTCGGGAGACCTGGAGGAAAGCATCCGGCCTCCCCAGCTCCTTGCCCGGCTCTCTCTGTTGCGCGTTCATATCGACCTCCGCGGGATCAAGCCTTGTGGACGGAAGGCGAGCACGGCCAGGAACACGAGATGGCCGGCGAGGATCGACCACGACGGATCGACGAAGGCGACGAGCGTCTGGGTGAGTCCGAGGACGGCGCCGCCGAGAAGAGTCCCCCAGAGCGATCCGAGCCCGCCGATCACGACCGCCTCGAACGCGAACAGCAGGCGGGACGGCCCGAGCGACGGATCGAACGAGGAGCGCATGGCGAACATCAGACCGGCAAGGGCGACCGTCGCGAAAGCGATCGCGGTCGCAATGCCGTAAATATGACGGGAGTCACCGCCGACGACTGCGGCGATCTGCGGGTCATCCGATGACGCCCGCATCATCCGGCCGAGGCCTGATCTGGTGAGGAACAGCTGGATACCCACGATCGCACCGAGCGCGAGCACGAGCGTCAGGAGGGAGAGGTAGGAGATGGACAGCTGACTGTTCACGTGCCATGCGGCGGTCGTGAGCCATCCGGCATCGATCGTCTTCGTGTCTGCGGAGAACGCCTGCTGCAGCCCGTTCTGGATCACCACGGACAGCCCGAACGTCACGAGGAGCGTTGCGAGCGGGCCGGACTTCAGGCTGCGCCCGAACAGGCCACGCTGCACGACGTAGCCGACGAGGCCGAACAGCGGAACCGTGATCAGCACGACGAGCCACACCGGCAGAAAACCCTGCGCGACGAACACGAGTGCGAGGTACGCCGCGACGATCGCGAGGTCGCCGTGCGCGAGGTTCACGATGCGCATGACGCCGAACATCAGGGAGAGCCCTGTGGCGAAGAGCGCGTAGAGACCGCCGAGCAGGATGCCCTGGATGACGATGTTGAGGATGTCCACTCAGGCCTCCCCCGCCTGGCCGATGCCGAAGTAGGCGCTCTCGATCTGCTGCTGCGTGAAGTCGGTGGGCGCCCCCTCGAGCACCGTGTGTCCCTCGAGCAGGCAGTGCACGCGGTCGGCGATGCGCAGCGCCTGGGAGACGTCCTGTTCGACGATGAGCACCGACGTTCCCTCCTCGACGATGCGGGGCAGGATGCCGTAGATCCTCTTCACGATGATCGGTGCGAGCCCGAGCGAGAGCTCGTCGATGAGCAGGAGCCGGGGGTTCCCGACGAGCGCACGGCCGATCGCGACCGCCTGCTGCTCACCTCCCGACAGCTGGGAGGCGTTCTGGTTCCGACGCTCCGGCATCCATTCGAACAATTCCATGACGCGCTGGACGTTCCATGGCCCGCTGCGCCCGCGGTACAGGCCGGTCTTGAGGTTCTCCTCGACCGACAGAGACTTGAACAGCCGGCGTCCCTCCGGCACGAGGGCGATTCCGATGGACACGCGCCGGTAGGCCGGAAGCCGCGTGACGTTGTTGCCGTCGAACGTCACGGATCCCGACGTCGGCTTCACGAGGCCGGCGAGTGCACCGAGCAGCGTCGACTTCCCCGCGCCGTTCGCCCCGATCACGGCAACGGTCTCCCCCTCGTTCATTGTGAGGGAGAAACTGCGAAGAGCGCGAAGCTGCCCGTGGTGGACGTCGATGTCCTTCACCTCGAGAAGGCTCATTTCTCCCCCTCGTCGAGTTCGGTCTCCAGGCTCCCGCCCAGGTACAGTTCGCGAACGTCTGAATTCGCCATGACCTCGGCCGGAGAGCCGTCGGCGACGAAGCGTCCGCCCGCAAGGCACAGCATCCGGTCGACCGTGGAGACGAGAGCCTGCACGACGTGCTCGATCCACACCACCGCGACGCCGGAGTGGTGCACCTCGCGTACGAGCTCGACGAGCTCGCTCACCTCGGGCGTCGTGAGCCCTCCGGCCACCTCGTCCAACAGGAGGAGTTTCGGTCCCGTCGCCCAGGCGCGCGCGACCTCTAGTCGCTTGCGCTGCAGAAGCCCGAGCCGGCCCGCCGGCAGGTTGATCTGCTCGGACAAGCCAGCGCGCTCCAGAATGTCGGCCGCGCGCTGCCAGGCTTCGCGGCCGCTCAGGCCCGCGCCCTGATGGGCGGAGACGAGCACGTTCTCGAAGACGGTCATGTGGTCGAACGGTCGCGGCACCTGGTAGGTCCGCCCCATTCCGGCGCGCGTCCGCTTGTAGGAGTTCTGCCTCGTGACGTCGTGGCCGGAGAACAGCACCGTGCCGTGGTCGGGGTGCAGGTCGCCGGAGATCACGTTGAACAGCGTGGACTTTCCCGCACCGTTCGGCCCGACGATGCCGAGCGCCTCCCCTTCGAGGACGGTGAGCTCGAGTTTGTCCGCAGCGACGACGCGACCGAAACTCTTACTCAACCCGTCGAGGACGAGGAGGCGCTCAGAACTCACGAGGGTGTTCTCTAGGCAAACGTGGGCTGCAGGTCGCCACCGATCGGAACAGCGGAGTTCGCGCTGTTGTCGACGATGGTGATGTCCCACGGGAACTTCGTCCCCGGGCGCCACTGGCCGCCCACCGGGTGCTGGATCGCGATGCCCGGCTGCGGCCCGGCGGTGAAGTCGAGGTCGCCGCTGATGCAGTTGATCTTCATATTCTGAAGTTTGTCGGCTACATCGTCCTTGTCCTTCGGGTCCGAAGAGTCCTTGAACGCCTGGATCGCGATCTCGAACAGAGAGTACACAGAGCCGAGAGCCTGCGTCCACTGCTTCCCACTGTCGGAGGCGTAGTCATCCGCGAGCTTCTGGCAGTTGTCTCCGTTGAGCGTCGACTTGCCGGGGTGGAACGGGCTCCACCAGATGTCCGTCGCAATGTTGTTCGTGAGCTCACCGAGCGCCTCGGCCTCCGAGGGGAACAGCATGACCTTCGCGACCGTCGCGAGCTTCGGGCGGAAGCCCTGCTGTGCCGCCTGCTTCCAGTACGCCTGGAAGTCGGGCGGGATCGGGGCGTTCGTGAACAGCTCGGCGCCGCTCGCCTTGAACTTCGAGATGAGCGCGCTGTAGTCGGTCGTGCCATCCGCGTATGCTCCGCCGTCGATCGCCTCGTAGCCCGCCGCCGTCATGAGCGGGATGAGGCCGTTGCGGAACGCGTTCGCATCGGTGTCGTCAGGGTACTGGCAGGCGACGGACTTCGATGTGACGCCGATCTTCTCCCACATCGGGAAGAAGCAGTCGGCGAATTCCTGCATGCCGAAGAAGAAGTTCGTCGAATACTTGAAGCCCTTGCCCGGCTCGCCGTTGCGTCCGAAGAACCAGGCTTCCCACGGCACGATCGTTGTGACGTTCGGGACGCCGGCCGCCTCGCACTGATCGGCAACCGGGTTGCCGGTGTCCGGCGTCCCGGACGATACGACGATGTCGACCTTGTCAGAGGTGATGAGCGATTTCGTGACCTCGGTTGCCCGTGTCGCGCTGGACTGGGTGTCCTTGACGATGATCTCGATCTGGCGCTTCGACCCACCGGCCGTGAACCCCTTGCTCAGGGTGTCCATGACCTGCTTCACGACGAAGCTGTCCGACCCGGCGAAGCCGGCGAGCGGGCCGGTCTGCGGGCTCACAAAGCCAATCTTCAGGACATCGGACTTACCGGCCGGCGCATTACCTTGAATCCCGCAGGAGGCCAGCAGTGTACTGGCGCCCACGGCGCTCGCGCCGATTCCCGCCGACTTGAGAAGGGTTCGGCGGCTCAGGCCACCGGATACAGAACTGGACACGAGAACTCCTGACTGTGGGGGGACAACACTGTCTGAAACTGTTCGCCATACGAACTGATGTTTCAATAGAGAACATAGTATGCGCCGGAACCCCCGTCAAGGCTGTTCGTCCTCTGTTGTCCGGAGTGTCGCGAGCGCGCGCGTTCGTCGGCGAACCCGGCTGAGCGACATTGCGCAGCCATCTGCGCTGTACTATGTTCAAGATAAGGACAGGCGTTCGCTAGACGTACACTCTCGAACAGTCTCGTATGAGGAGGAATAATGGCGTTCTTCGACCCCAATGAGTGGGATGGAAAGCTCTACAGCTCCGGCTGGGTGGCCAGCAAGGGTGGCAGCCAGGACATCAAGGAGCCGGCGACCGGCGATACGATCGGCCACTTCGGCGTAGCGAACAAGGAAGACGTGGCGATCGCCGCAAGCGCTGCCGCCGAAGCTCAGAAGTCGTGGGCGACAGCAACCTACGAGGAACGCGCCGGCGTCCTGCGCCGCGCAGGCGACCTCATCGAGAAGCACTCGGATGTGCTGGCTGACTGGCTCATCCGCGAGGCCGGATCCGCCAAGGGCAAGGCCGCCTTCGAAACTCACCTAGTCTCCGGTGCCTTCTATGCGGCGAGCGCCATAGCGATGGCCCCTTACGGGCAGTTGCTGCGCAGCGGCAAACCGCGCCTGAGCCTCGCCCGCCGGATTCCGGTCGGTGTCGTCGGCGTGATCTCGCCGTTCAACTTCCCACAGATCCTCTCCAGCCGCTCCGTCGCCCCCGCGCTCGCGCTCGGCAACGCTGTGATTCTGAAGCCCGACCCGCGCACCGCGATCTCCGGCGGCCTCGCACTCGCCGCGATCCTCGAGGAGGCCGGACTCCCGAAGGGTCTGTTCCATGTTCTGCCCGGCGCGATCGAGCCGGCCAGCGCGCTCGTCGAGCATCCGGCCGTCCGCGTGATCTCGTTCACCGGCTCGACAAACGGCGGCCGTGCCGTCGGCGAGCTCGGCGCGAAGCACCTCAAGCGCGTGCACCTCGAACTCGGAGGGAACAACGCCATGCTCGTGCTCGACGACGTCGATGTGCCGCAGGCAGTCTCCGCCGGCGCCTGGGGATCCTTCCTGCACCAGGGTCAGGTCTGCATGACGACCGGGCGCCACCTCGTGCACGAGAACATCTACGACGAATACGTCGAGCGGCTCTCGGCGACCGCGAACGGCATCCCGGTCGGCAACGGCGCGACGACGGATGCCCCGCTCGGCCCCGTCATCGACGCCGGCCAGCGCGACCGCATCCACCGCCTCGTCACCGGCAGCGTCGACGCGGGTGCGAGGCTCACCGCGGGGGGCACCTACGAGGGACTGTTCTACCGGCCGACGGTGCTCGCCGACAGCCAGCCGGACCAGCCCGCTTTCGCGGAAGAGGTCTTCGGCCCGGTCGCCCCGGTCATGAAGTTCTCCACGCTCGACGAGGCAGTCGACATCGTCAACCGGAGCGAGTACGGACTGTCGCTCGCCATCCTCACGAAGGACGCGCTGCGCGGCCTCGCCCTTTCCGACCGGATGCACAGCGGCATCGTGCACATCAACGATCAGACCGTCGATGACGAGCCGGTCATCCCTTTCGGCGGGGTCGGGGCGAGTGGGACCGGCTCGAGGTTCGGCGGCGCCGATGCGAACATCGAGGCGTTCACCGAGACTCAGTGGGTCACCATGCAGAGCGATATCGAGCGTTACCCGTTCTGACCGTGACAGCGAGCACACCATGATTTCGAAGATCGTTGAGAGCGCAGCTATGGCCGTGCGCGACATCCCGGATGGCGCGACGATCATGATCGGCGGGTT
>DATCXP010000033.1:0-6746 GCA_036565765.1 Terrimesophilobacter sp. | reverse complement strand
GGTGGAGCTGAGGGGATTCGAACCCCTGACCCCCTGCATGCCATGCAGGTGCGCTACCAACTGCGCCACAGCCCCGAAGCCTGCGATCTCTCGCACACAACTTGCCTAGATTACTACACCGCCCCGGGTAGCGACGAACCGACTACAGGTAGCCCATGCTGTCGGTGGCCTGCCGGATGAGGGACAGGTACGGGTCGAGCTGCTCACCGAGGCCCTGAGCCCGAAGTTCGTAGCCTTCGACGAGGGCGTGCACGGTCACCATCTCGCCGAGCGCTGTGCTCAGCTGCTCGAACCAGCACGCGTCGAGGAAGTCCGGGCCGAGTCGATAACCTGCTGCCTGCCACTGCGCGATCTGCGCCTCATCCGTCGTGGTCGCCCGCTCGGCGACGAACAGGGTGACGCCTGCATCCGAGTTCGGGATGCCCCATATGCAGGCAAGGCCGCCGCGCGCAGCGAAATCGGCGCCCACCGGATCCCCGCTGGACGCATCGTACGGGATGCTTTCGAACGAGTCGCCGAACGCGGTCCGGATCCAGCCGATCGGTACGAGGTCGTCGCAGGTTCCCGGCAGCACAAGCCCCGAGGCACCGGGTGTTCCGCTCGGGGATGCACTCGTCGACGGACCCGGATCGGTGGGCCGTGGCGACGCGCCGGGGGTCTCTGCGTCCGGCGCGCAGCCGGTCAGGGCGAGTGCGGTCATCAGAATCACGGCGAGGCGTGCGACAGGTCTCAATGGTGCCCCCGATCTGTTGGCGATCATTGTGACACGTCGACCCACCGGAACGCTACCGGGGTTGACCCGCATCCAGTTTCGACCGCAGGCTGCGCAGGCCGACGATCGCGGATCGCAGCTCCTGGAGCTGATGATGCGGCGCGAACTCCTGGCTGAGCTCGCCGAGATCGTTCGCCGAGGCGCTCGTGGCGACGGTCTCCACCTCGAGCCCGAATTCGAGCCCGAGAACCTCGACCGCGATCGCCCCCTGATACGGCACGTACACCGGAGTCGTGATCACCAGAACGCTCGCCGGTGCCGGCTTGCGCGAGGCGGCCCAGAACCGGAAGGTGTCCGCCGTGTTGGCCCGCCGGTTCAGGGGGTCGGATGACGGCGCCGCGATCACGCGCAGCATCCGCCCGCCCACATCCCAGCTCTCCTCCCGCCAGGAGGCGTTGCGCGATCCGGCAGAGTATTCGCGGACGACCGGCTCCTGCAGAGGACCGAACGCCTGCTCAAGCCCTGCGGCCATGGCATCGACCTCGTCGCTTCCTCCGACGCCGAGCAGCTTCGCGACCCGTGCCTCGTCGCCGGCGAACGGACGGAACGCGCCGAGGAAGACGGCCTCGTCGAAACTCAGTCCCGCATCGCTGAGCTCGCGGAGGTAGCGCGGCTTCACGATCCCCGCGCGCACCATCCCGCCGGTCATCAGGACGCTGTCGTAGCGGGCGCGCCGCGGCGCCGGCGTTCCGTCGAGTCCGAGCGGCCCCACCGCGACGCGAACCGCAGCGACCTGGTCCGGGGTGAGCAGTGGCTCCTCGGCGAGGTTCCGCTCGCGTCCGGCGCGGAAGTCCCAGTTCCGTGCCGAGAACTCATCGAGGAACTCGAGCGCGGGAGCACCGGATGCGTGTGGCGCGGAGGTCCCGAACGCCTCGACGATGCCGCAACCCAGGAGCTGGGCGACCCAGTCGTCGATAGCCGCGATGCAGCGGGCGGGCTCTGCGGCTCCTCCCGACCAGCGCGGAAGGTCGGCGGCCAGGCTCATGTCCCGAGCGGCAGGACCGGGCAGTCTTTCCAGAGTCGCTCGAGCGAGTAGTACATCCGGTCCTCCTCGTGGAAGACGTGCACAACGAGGTCGCCGAAGTCCAGGAGGATCCAGCGACCCTCGGCCCTGCCCTCGCGCCGCAACGGCTTCGCCCCGTGCTCGATCAGCTTGTCCTCGATCTCGCCGGCGATCGCGACGACATTGCGCTCGTTGCGTCCGCTCGCGAGCAGGAAGACGTCGGTGAGCGGAAGCGGTCCGGAGACGTCGAGAGCGACGAGATCCTCAGCCTGTTTCGAGTCGGCGGCGGCCGCGGCGACCTTCAGGAGATCGCGGGCGTGCTCGGATGCAGTCACAGGTTCCTTGCCGGATGGTTCGCGGGAGCTGGCACGACTTAGAAGATCTTGAAGATCATTCCGGCGACGAACAGCACGACGACACTGACCGCCAGGACTCCCGCGGTGATCGACAGGATCACGGGGAGGTTGCTGCCCTTCGGGCGCTTCGTCGCGATGATGCCCTGCGATGAGGTGTGAGTGCTCACGGCGCGGATGGCGCGCACCGGGGCGGAATCCGGCGCCGCATCCTCCCGGTCGGTTCCGTCGATGATCGCGTCGACATCAGAGCTGTCGTACCGGCTCGGGTACCGCCCGGACATCCCGAGGCTCCGCGGCAGGTCGATCGAGCCGGTGATGAGGATCTCGCCCGTGCTGCTGACCGGCCCCGTGAAGGGACCCGACTGCGGGAAATTGGGAAGCACGAGCGCGCTCGTCGTGATGGCGTCGCTTGCGGCGAGATCGCGACTGAGGGTGTGATCCACGATCTGGTGCTCGTCGTCGATGCCGGCCTGGGTCGACCAGTGGCCGATCGGCTTGCTGAAAACCTCCGGCGCCGTGACGACCTCGCGGATCGGCGCGTCCTCGACGGGCCGCGCGACCGGAGGCGCTGGGAGCATCACGGTCGGTGCGATCGGTTCAGGGATCTTCGGCTCGACGAGTGTGTGGAGCAGGTCGATGTCGTCGACGACGGATGCCACATCCGGGACGGCGTCGGCCGGGGCGACCTGGTCAGGGGCCAGCTCCACAGGCCGATCCGGAACCTCTACCGGACGGTCCCCGCGGAGGTAGAGCGCGTCGAACTCCGCCATCGCGGCTTCGACCTCGGCGCTGGGATCCGGCTTCGGAGCCACGGGGGGAAGCGGCAACCCCAGCGGTGTGCGTTCCACGACCGACGCCGCTGTCGGCTCGACCATGGGCCCCGGCGCGGGCACGACGTCCTCGACGACCGGCCGGGTGTCGAGGAGCGGTGCCGCAGCATTGCGCAGCGCACGCAGCTCGCGGCGGGACAGGGTGCGATCGTTCAGACCATCCTGGGAGTCAGCCCGCTCCGCCGGTGCCGGCGCCGGCGCCGGTGTCCCCAGCTTTGGGGGTGCGGAAATCGGCGCAGAATGCACCGTCGGTGCAGGGGGAACGCCGTCGACGGAGGTGTGATAATCGAGGTCGCCGCTCCCGGCTGCGGAAGGCACCCAGGGTGCGGAGGGCGCAGGCTGGGTCGAACTGAACGATGTCCCGCGTGCCTCCGGACTGAAATCGCGAAGCCGGTACGGAGGAGTCTCTGCGGCCGTCTGCGCGGAAGGAGTCTGCCTCGCACGGAACGACTGGCCGTCATAGTGCGGCATCTGCGGTCGCGCCTGGGTAGTGTAGTGAAGCGGTTCCGGCCCGGGAGGCTGAGCCCAAACTTGCTGGTCGGAAGCCCTTTCTTCAGACTCGATCTCATCCGTGCGTGACAGGGTCGCCTGAGCATGGGCGCGCTCGCTCTCGCGCAACGCCCGCCGGCTCATCGGCGGATCTTCTTGCCAGGTTGTCACGTCAGACTCCGATACAGATGGTACTTGGAGATATACTGAACGACTCCATCGGGAACCAGATACCATACCGGGAAACCCCGGCTCACCCGGCTTCGACAATCGGTTGATGAAATCGCCAGCGCAGGCACTTCCAACAAGCTTACGTGCTCCTCCGGTAAACCCGAAACGGTGAGCGGATGTCCCGGCCGGCTCACAGCTACGAAGTGCGCGAGCGAGAAAAGCTCCTGAGCATCCTTCCATTCCAGGATCTGGGCGACCGCGTCGGCCCCCGAGATGAAGTACAGTTCGGCATCGGGGCGGGCCGCCCGGAGGTCGCGGAGCGTGTCGATCGTGTAGGTCGGCCCTCCGCGATCGATATCGATCTTGCTCACGGTGAACGCCGGGTTCGACGCCGTCGCGATGACGGTCATGAGGTAGCGATGCTCGGCCTCCGAGACATCCCGTTTCTGGTAGGGCTGACCAGTCGGAACGAACACGACCTCGTCGAGCAGAAAATGACGGGCGACCTCGCTCGCGGCGACGAGGTGGCCGTTGTGGATCGGGTCGAATGTTCCGCCCATCACGCCGATGCGGACGCGCCTCTGCGCGGTGGCGGCCATGTGCGCCGGCCTAGTGGTTCGCGGGCTCGCCTGGGCCAGTACTGGCCGAGCCGTCTGCAGCCACGCGGTGACTGTGGCGGTTCGCGACGTCGCGGAAACTCCAGGTCACGAACCCGAGGAGCACGAAGATGATGAACGCGGTGAGCGCGAACGCCCAGTTCGGCATCACGAGAGGTGCATGCTCTTCAGCGGCGAGGACAGCAAGCAGTAACATTTCTTCTCCGTTCGGCCAACGGGCGGTTCAGTCCGGAACCGGGCACCTCGACCAATCTACCGTGTTCGGGCCGCCAGGCGCGGTTAAGCCCGCGCCTGCCCTGAGCCGCGCACGATCCACTTCGTGCTGGTCAGTTCCGGAAGGCCCATCGGGCCCCGCGCGTGCAGCTTCTGCGTCGAGATCCCGACCTCCGCGCCGAACCCGAACTCACCGCCATCGGTGAAGCGTGTCGACGCGTTCACCATGACCACGGCGGAATCGACCTCGGCCAGGAACCGTTCGGCGTTCGCGAGGTCGTTCGTGATGATCGACTCGGTGTGGTGGGTGGAATAGCTCCGGATGTGCTGCAGCGCGCCATCCAGGTCGTCCACGACGCGTACCGAGATGTCGAGTGACATGTACTCGGTCGACCAGTCGGCCTCGGTGGCCGGCACCGCATCCGCGAAGAGAGTGCGCGCGACATCGTCGGCGTGGATCGTGACGCCGGATGCCCGCAGTGCGCCGAGCACCGGCGGAAGCAGGCGATCCGCCGCAGCCCTGTGCACGAGCAGGGTCTCCACCGCGTTGCACACGCTGGGACGCTGCACCTTCGCGTTGTGCACGATGCTCACCGCGGTGTCCTCGGAGGCCGACTCATCGAGGAACACGTGCACAACGCCGGCTCCGGTCTCGATCACCGGTACCTTCGACTCCGCGACGACGGCATCGATGAGCCCCGCGCTGCCCCTGGGGATGAGAACATCGACGAGCCCCCTCGCCTGCATGAGCCGGGTCGCGCCGTCACGGCCGAATTCATCGATCGTCTGCACCGAGAACCGCGGGAGCCCGGCGGACTCGACTGCCGACTGGATGAGCCCGACGAGAACACGGTTCGAGTTCTGGGCAGCGCTCCCCCCGCGCAGCACGATCGCGTTCCCGCTCTTGAGCGCGAGCGCCGCGAGATCGACCGTGACGTTCGGCCGTGCCTCGTAGATGACGCCGATGACACCGAATGGGACCCGTATCTCGCTGATCCTGAGACCATTCGGCAGGACGGAGCCGCGCAGGCTCTCCCCGACCGGGTCGGTGAGAGCGGCGATCTGGCGAACGGCGAGGGCGAGCCCGTCGAGCCGGCCGGTATCGAGGCGCAGGCGATCCTGCAGCCCGGCGCTGAGACCGTTCTCCCTGCCGTTCGCGAGGTCGAGGTCGTTCGCCTCGACGATGCGATCCGCACCGCTCTCGATGGCGGCAGCGATCGCCTCCAGGGCATCGTTCTTCCGCTGCGCGGTCGCCGTGGCGAGCGCCCGCGCGGCGAGTCGAGCGGCGAGCAGTATGTCGTCGACGGAGGTCGCGACGGTTGCGGTGTCAGGCATGACTGGATTTTAGCAGCGGGCTGCTCCCGTCCCGGCCCGGCGGGGAGCGGCTCACTTCCCAGCCGGATGGCCGCGGTTCGGTTCAGAATGGAGTGCATGGAAACCATGACGGGTTCCGACCGCCGGCTCATCGAGTCCCTCCTCTCGAGCGAGGAGCCCTCGATCCGCTGGAAGATCAGAACCGGCGTTCTCGACGAGGATCCGTCGTCCGCACGGATCCGGCGGCTGCGTGAGGAGATCCGGGACTCCACGACGGTGAAGACACTCCTGGACGGGCAGGCACGGGTCACGAGGGGGACCTATGCGAAGTGGCAGGGCCGCCACTGGGTGCTCGCGGCCCTGGCCGACCTCGGCTATCCGCAGGGCGACCTCGCGCTCGCGCCGATCGTCGAGAAGATGCTCTCCACCTGGCTCGACCCGAAGTACTTCCGGGAGATGGTTCCGGACTCGAGCGACGTCGGGCACTCCCCGTCGGCAGTCGCGCGCATCAATGGCCGCTACCGGCGATGCGCCTCCCAGCAGGGCAGCGCTCTGCTGTCGGTCGTGCGGCTCGGCATCGCCGAACAGGATGCGCCCCGGCTGGTCGAACGCCTGCTGCACTGGCAATGGCCGGACGGCGGCTGGAATTGCGCGGCCAAGCCGGAGGCCAGGAGTTCCTCGGTGTACGAGACTCTCCTGCCGATGCGGGGCCTCGCGGCCTATGCCCGCGCCGTCGAGGACGCGGTCGCGATGGAGGCCGCCAGGAAGGCGGCAGAGGTCTTCCTTGGGAGGCGAGTGCTGTTCCGCCGCACCGATGGCCGCCTGATCCGCAGGGAATGGGCTGAACTCCACTACCCGGTGTACTGGCACTACGACGTGCTCGCCGGTCTGAAGGGGCTCATGGAGGTCGGTCTCATCGCCGACGAGAGGACTCAGGCCGCCCTCGATCTGCTCGAGAGCAGGCGGTTGCCGGGAGGAGGC
>DATCXP010000026.1:0-18880 GCA_036565765.1 Terrimesophilobacter sp. | reverse complement strand
GACCCGCTCGGGACCGGCGACTGGACGATCACGATCGCGACCGTGATCGGCGCGGGCATCTACGTGCTCATCCAGTACTTCGCCGGCAGCGGCGAGGCGCTGGCCATGAGCGGAGCGCGCCAGATCCAGAAGGCCGACAATCCGAGGCTGTACCGGGTGGTCGAGAACCTCGCGATCACCAAGGGGCTTCCGATGCCCAAGGTGTACATCGTCGACGACCCGGCACCGAACGCGTTCGCGACCGGACGGAAGCCGGAGACGGCATCGGTCGCCGCGACGACAGGCCTGCTCGACCTCATGTCCGACAGTGAGCTCGAGGGCGTCATGGCGCACGAGATGGGCCATGTCGAGAACTACGACATCCGGCTCAACACGGTCGTGTTCGCGCTCGTCGTCGCGATCGGCGTGATCGCGGACATCCTGATGCGGATGATGTGGTTCGGTGGTGGGCGGCGGAACAACAACAACTCGAACCCGATCCTGCTTGTCGTCGGTATCGCCGCGCTCGTCATCTCCCCCATCGTTGCGGCGATCATCCAGTCGGCCATCTCGCGCCAGCGCGAGTATCTCGCGGATGCGACGGGCGCGATGACGACTCGGCACCCCGAGGCGCTCGCGAGCGCCCTGCACAAGCTGGGGGAGTTCGGCAGGCCCCTGAAGCGCCAGAACAGCACGATGGCGCACATGTGGTTCGGCGACCCGTCGAACCCCGGGGTCATGGACCGCCTGTTCGGCACGCATCCGCCGCTCGCGAAGCGCATCCAGCGCCTGCTCGACAACGCGACGAAATTCTAGGCCGGCGAGGCTCTACAGCGCCTTCGACAGCGCGACAAGTGTCTGCGGCAGGGTCGGGGCGCCTTCAGCCCTGAAGATCTCGCGCCCGTCGTCCGACTCGATCACGACCGTGGGGGTGAACCGGATGCCTGCCGCCTCAGCGCGCTGCGGGTCGATGGCGACGTTCACTTCGTCGAGCGTCGCTGTCGGTACCAGGCGCACCGCCTCCTCGAGCGTCACGCGGGTCGCCGTGCACGCGCCGCAGAACGACGAGGAGTAGAGGTGGACGCGCACTTAACGACCAACACGCACCATGCCGTCGGTATTCCGCTCAGGCCGGTTGCAGCGGGAGGCCGAGTTCGCCGGCGACCGCGGGGGCGAGGCCGCCACGATCCTTGACCTCGATCGCCTCGAGCCCCTGCCAGGCGGCGGTGCGCACCAGCAGCGGACCGATGCGCTCGGCGACTGCGGCATGGTCGATGTGCGGTTCGTGCCAGGCGGACTGTACGCGCAGGACCTTCGCCTGCCGGTCGCTCTTGAGATCGATACGGCCGACCAGCTTGTCGTCGATGAGGATCGGCAGGTTGTAGTACCCGAAGACGCGCTTCGGTGCGGGGGTGTAGATCTCGATCCGGTAGTGGAAGCCGAACATGCGCTGCGCTCGCTTGCGGTCCCAGACCACCGGGTCGAACGGAGAGAGCAGTGCGGTCGTCTCGATCCTTCTGGGGATTCGCGCGTCGCGGTGCAGCCAGGCGGGCCGATCCCAGCCCTTCACCGTCACCGGCAGGAGGACACCGTCATCCTCGAGCTCCTGCAGGATCGGGCGGACATCGGCGGACTTGAGGCGGAAGTAGTCCGCCAGGTCGCCTGCGGTGCCGATGCCATGGGCGCGCGCGGCGTGCTCGACCAGCTGGCGCTGGGCCTCGTGGGCGGGCACGTCGCGATGGATGATCTCGGCGGGCAGGATCTGCTCCGGGAGCGCGTAGGTGCGCTCGAAGCGCGTGCGCCCTGCGCTCACAACATCACCCCAGCCGAACAGAAGCTCGAGGGCGGTCTTGATGGGGGAGAGCCCCCACCAGGGTCCTGTGCGTTTGTTGGCGTCGTGCTCGATCTCGCTCGCGGCGAGCGGGCCCTTGGCCTCGAGTTCGTCGCGGACCCACTCGATCAGGTCGCGGTTCGCATTCGACCATTCGCGGTGGACTTTCTCGCGGTAACGCTGCATGCGCCAGCGCAGCAGCGGCCAGGTCTCGATCGGGATGACCGCCGCCTCGTGCGCCCAGTATTCGATGTACCGGCCCTTTCTCGCGAAGGTGAGCCGGTCGAGCTGCGACTTGTCGTAGCCCCCGAGTCGCGCAAAGGCGGGCAGATAATGGCTGCGCTCGAACACGTTCACCGAGTCCAGTTGCAGGAGTCCGAGGCGGTCGATGAGTGAGTTGAGCTGGCGAGTGCCTACGACATCGGGCGCGGTGCGGCCGAACCCCTGTGCGGCGAGGGCGATGCGGCGGGCTTGGGAGGGGGAGACTGAATCGACCATCACCTCCGACCCTACCCGCGTCCGCCGACACCTCCTGTTGGATGCCGGATAGGGAATATTACGGAAGCGGCATACCGACCCGTTTAGACTGAAGCGTGATTTTCGGCAGACGAGCACCATCGGCATCCGAACTGCGTGAACGCAGGGTTCGGGAAGCCGTGCCGGTCGCGATGCAGATCGCCGGGGCGTGGTCGTGGCGCATCCTCGCGATCGTCGGCGTCCTCGTCGTGTTCGTGTTCCTCGTGATGCAGCTGAGACTCATCATCATTCCGCTCATGGTGGCGATCCTGCTCGCCGCGCTTCTGGTTCCGCTCGTGCAGTTCCTGCAGCGCCACCGCTGGCCGAAGTGGCTCGCCATTGCGGTCGCGGAGGTCGGGCTGATCGGGATAGTCACGGGCCTGGTGTACCTCATCGTCACCCAGATCATCCGGGGCTTCCCCGACCTGCAGGACCGCACCCTCGCGTTCGTCGAGGACACCAAGGCCACGCTGCTTGCCTCGCCCCTGCACCTGACCGAGGCGCAGATCAACGACTATCTCGCCCAATCCTGGGAGGGGATCCAGAAGGACAGCGCCTGGCTCGTTTCCGGCGCGGTCTCGTTCGGCTCGTCGTTCGGCCATTTCCTCGCAGGCATCCTGCTCGTCCTGTTCGCGACCCTGTTCCTGCTGATCGACGGGCGGCGCGTCTGGGCCTGGACCGTCCGCCTGTTCCCCCGTACGGCGCGTCCGGCAGTGGACGGCGCGGGCCGTGCCGGCTGGGTTACCCTGGCCGACTTCGTGAAGGTGCAGATCTTCGTGGCCGCCGTGGACGCGGTCGGGATCGGGCTCGGCGCCTGGATTCTCGGCTTGTTCTTCGGCGGCTTCCCGCTCGTGATTCCGATTGCGATCGCTGTGTTCCTCGGATCGTTCATTCCGGTTGTCGGCGCAGTGCTCACGGGAATCATCGCGGTGTTCATCGCTCTCGTGTACCTGGGCCCATGGCCCGCCGTCATCATGCTCGGCGTCGTCCTGCTCGTGCAGCAGGTCGAAGGCCATGTCCTGCAACCGCTCGTTATGGGAACGGCGGTGAAGGTGCACCCGCTCGCAGTCGTGTTCGCGGTCGCTGCAGGCGGCTACCTCGCCGGAATCCCCGGTGCGCTGTTCGCGGTGCCGGTCGTGGCGACGCTCAACGTCATGGTCCACTATGTCGCCCGCGGCGAGTGGCGGCTCCATCCCAACCCGACCCTGAAAGACGTACTGCGCGATGAGTGATGCCCTGGTGGCCGACAGCTCGTCGGCGGTACCGACCCTGCCCGAGATCGAGGCGGCACGCGCGGTCGTCGCCGCGGTGGCGTCCGTCACGCCGATGGAGAATTCCCGCTACCTCACCGAGGTGCTCGGCTCGCGGGTCTACCTCAAGTGCGAGAATCTGCAGCGCACCGGCTCCTACAAGATCCGCGGTGCCTACAACCGCATGGTCAAGCTCAGCTCCGAGGAGCGTGCGCATGGAGTCGTCGCCGCCTCGGCGGGCAACCACGCCCAGGGTGTCGCACTCGCCGCGCGCGAGCTCGGGATCAAGGCCACGATCTTCATGCCGGTCGGCGTCGCCCTTCCGAAACTTCAGGCGACGAGGAGTTATGGTGCGGATGTCGTGCTGCGCGGCCACACTGTGGACGTCGCGCTGCGTGCCGCCGCCGAGTTCGCCGAGACCACCGGTGCGATCCTGATCCCTCCCTTCGACCACCGGGACGTCGTGATCGGCCAGGGGACACTCGGCCTGGAGATCCTGGACCAGGTGCCCCAGCTCGACAGTGTGATCGTTCCGATCGGCGGAGGCGGCCTGATCTCCGGTGTCGCGAGCGCCGTGAAGCAGCGAGCCGCCCTCGAGGGCCGCACGATCCGCGTGATCGGGGTCCAGGCGGAGAATTCCGCCCCCTACCCGCTCTCGCTCGAGGCGGGCGAGCCGGTCGAGGTGCACCTGAAGCCGACGATCGCCGACGGGATCGCAGTCGGCAAGCCCGGCATCCTGAACTTCGCGATTATCAGGGAGCTTGTCGATGAGATCGTCACGGTGAGCGACGACGACACCGCGCGGGCACTGCTCGTGCTGCTGGAGCGCGCGAAACTCGTGGTCGAGCCGGCCGGCGCCGTCGCCGTCGCGGCGATCCTGACCGGCAAGGTGAAGAACCTCGGGACGACCGTCGCGATCCTGAGCGGCGGAAACATCGACCCCCAGGTCATGGAGCGCGTCATCTCGCAGGGGCTCGTCGCCTCCGACCGCTACCTGAAGCTGCGCCTCATGCTCCCGGACCGCCCCGGCCAGCTCGCGCGGATCGCCGAGCTCATCTCGGACGCGAACGCGAACGTGATCGAGGTCTCGCACACCCGTCACGGTCGCGCGCTTCTCGGCGAGGTCGAACTCGAGCTCAGCCTCGAGACGCGCGGGCCGGAGCACGTGCAACGCGTGCTCGATCGGCTGCGCGAAGCGGACTACGACCCGCGCACCGAGTTCTAGCCAGACGGCTGGGTATCAGAAGCTGTAGGTCTTGACCTTCAGGATCTCGACCGTGATCGCCTTGCCGTTCGGGGCGGTGTAGGTCACGGTGTCGCCCTCCTTGTGGCCGATGATGGCAACACCGAGCGGGCTCTGTTCGCTGTACACGTCGAGGTCGCTGTCTCCCGCGATCTCGCGGTTGCCGACCAGGAACTCGCTCTTGTCGCCGGCGATCTTCGCGGTGACGACCATGCCCGGTTCGACGACGCCGTCGTCCGGGGGGTTGCCGACACTCGCGTTGCGCAGAAGGGTCGTGAGCTGGCGGATGCGGGCCTCGATCTTGCCCTGCTCCTCCTTGGCGGCGTGGTAGCCGCCGTTCTCCTTGAGGTCGCCTTCTTCCCGCGCAATTTCGATCTTGTGGGCGATCTCGGTGCGGCCTTGGCCGCTCAGGTGCTCGAGCTCGCTCGTCAGACGGTCGAACGCCTCCTGGGTCAGCCAGGATACGGCAGTCGCGTCAGCCATGGTGCACTCCTTCGGTGGATCCGGAGTCTCGCGGGACCCGGTGTCGCTGCCAAACAAAGGAGACCGGCCAGACGACCGGTCTCTCGGGGGCGATTCGGTCAATCTTACGTGAGCCAACAACGGTAGATCAAGCCAGTGACGCTCTGCTGGGTCGTCCTGACCACCTCCATGAACTGCCGTGTGTACCGATTCGATGACGGTAAGTCGACAATTTTCCACCCCACGATCCCGTGAGCCTCGTTCTGCGCCTGAAGCGCACAACTCACCTCGGTGCCTGCCGCAACGGACACTTCCCAGGTTATGCTCACGTGTTCAGCGTCGAGGATGCTGTGGCCGATGTCGCGGGCGTCGAGGCTTCCCTGGCCGCCGTCGAGGCCGGCCCACACCACCCAGGCCGTGAACACGGCGACGAACAGCACCGAGGCGGACACGATGATCCACCGGTCGCGCCGCGCCCTGCCGGGGGTGCGCCCGTAGCGTGCGTCCAGACCGGCCGCCGTCCCAGTTTCCGCGGTGTCGACCATCACGCTCCCCGATTAGTGTTGTTCTTAGGCTATTCGCAATTCCAGACAGTCGAACAACTTGGGAGTTCTGTGACCCAGCGTCTTCTTGCAGTCCACGCGCACCCCGATGACGAGTCGAGCAAGGGCGCCGCCACCTACGCGCACTACGTGCACAGCGGCACCCAGGTACTCGTCGTCAGTTGCACGGGGGGCGAGCGCGGCGACATCCAGAACCCCGCCCTCGTCGAAACCGCGATGGCGGAGCGCGACATGGCGGGGCTGCGCCGCATCGAGATGTCCCGCGCGCGCGAGGCGATCGGATTCGACCACCTCTGGCTCGGCTACGAGGATTCCGGCCTGCCGGAGAACGACGAGCCGCTGTCGGCGAACTGCTTCGCCGTCATCCCGCTCGAGATCTCCGCCGAGCCGCTCGTGAAGATCATCCGGGAGTTCCGGCCGCAGGTGCTGATCACCTATGACGAGGCCGGCGGATACCCTCATCCCGACCATATCCGCACCCACGAACTCTCCATGTACGCCATGGAAGCCGCCGCCGATGCGGGTCGTTACCCGGATGCCGGCCCGGCCTGGCAGATCCAGAAGGTCTACTACGACCGCATCTTCAATTCGCGGCGCGCGAACGCGATGTACGAGGCGCTCAAAGCGAAGGAGCCGGACTCCCCGCTTCTGGAGCAGTTGGACGGCATCCGCAAGTGGATGCGGGAGCGCCCGGACCTCGCCACGAGCCAGGTGGAGGTCGGCGAATTCTTCGAGCATCGCGACAATGCGCTGCGCGCGCACGCCAGCCAGGTCGCCCCGGACAGCAGCTTCTTCTTCTGGCCGAACGAGCTGCAGCGCGAAGTGTGGCCATGGGAGGACTACCAGCTCGTGAGCTCGCTCGTGCCGACGGAACTGCCAGAGACCGACCTGTTCTCCGGAATCGCACCAGAACGTGAGGCCGGAAAGTGATCGATGCAGTGCTTGGCGCCCTCCGCGCAGCCACCCCGACACCGCCGCCGGACTTCGACCCCACCTCGGTGACGCCGACCTGGGTCGGATTCGCCGTCACGTTCCTGGTCGCGGTCGCCACCGTCCTCCTACTGATCGACATGGTCCGGCGGGTGCGCAGGACCCGGTACCGCGGGGAGATCAAGGAGCGCCTCGAGGCGGAGCGCCAGGCCGCCGACCTGCCGGCAGCGGCGAGCAGCGAGACTAAGCCAGAACCGGGGGATTGACCGCCACCAGGAAGATCGCGGTCCAGTGGCAGAGGAACGCGAGCAGTGTGAGGGTGTGGAAGATCTCGTGGAAGCCGAACCGGCCGGGGAACGGGTTCGGCCGCTTCAGGCCGTAGATGACCGCCCCCGCCGTGTAGAACAGCCCCCCGACGAGAATGAGCGTCATCATGACCGCGTTCGCGGTGAAGAAGTCCACGATGAACATGACGGCTGCCCAGCCGAGCGCGACGTAGAGCGGAACGTAGAGCCAGCGCGGTGCGCCGATCCAGAACACCCGGAAGCCGATACCGAGCAGTGCGCCACCCCAGACCAGCCAGAGCAGGACGACCGCCTTGCTCTCGGGCAGGGCGAGCACCGTGATGGGCGTGTACGAGCCGGCGATGAGCAGGAAGATGTTCGCGTGGTCGAGACGCTTGAGCATCCTTCTGGTCTTCTCGCTCCAGTTGAAGCGGTGGTAGAGCGCTGACACCCCGAACAGCAGGAGCGAGCACAGGATGAAGACGGCGGAGCTCACCTTCGCCGCGACGCCGTCGCCGAGCATGATGAGGGTGATGCCGAGGACGATCGCGACCGGGAAGGTGCCGGCGTGGATCCAGCCGCGCCAGGTCGGTTTGACATCCTGGTGCTCCCGCGCATCGTCGAGAAGGGGGAGGCTAGGAAGATCGACGACGTGGTCCAGTGCGCTGTCTGCCGGCCGATCGGATGTCATGCCGCAAGCTTAGGCGCGCGCAGTCATGGCCGGCTGGGAATCGCCGCTGGGAATCTCGGCAGTGAAGTGGACTAACGTAGCGGTGTGCGAAAGCGGGAAGTGCCCTTCGGCCGCGGCATCCTCTACGGGCTGTATCAGAGACGCCTGAGGCGGGAAATAGCCGACCTCCCGCTGCCGAAACACGTCGCCATGATCCTGGACGGGAATCGACGGTGGGCACGCCAGAACGCGCTCGAGAACGCGGGGCACGGGCATCGCGCCGGCGCTGCGAAGTTCCGCGAGTTCCTGGTGTGGTGCGACGACCTCGGGATCTCGGTGACGACCCTGTACCTGCTGTCGACCGACAACCTGAGCGGGCGCCCGAGCGAGGAACTGGACGAGCTGTTCGAGATCATCGCGGATCTCGCCGACGACCTCTCGCACTTCAGAAACTGGAAGGTGCAGCACGTGGGGTCGGGGGAGGGACTCCCGGACGCCCTCGTCGCAAGCCTCGCGGCGGCGGAGTCGCGCACGGCGAAGAACACCGGAATGCACATCAACCTGGCGGTCGGCTACGGCGGGCGTCGCGAGATCGCCGACGCGATGCGCAGCATCGTCCGCCAGTACGCGACGGAGGGCGGCACCCTCGACGCGCTCGCCGAGATCCTCACGCCAGAGCTCATCGGCGAGCATCTCTACACCGGCGGCCAGCCGGATCCCGACCTGGTCATCCGCACCTCCGGCGAGCAGAGGCTCAGCGACTTCATGCTGTGGCAGAGCGCCCACAGCGAGTTCTACTTCGTCGAGGCGCTCGGCCCCGATCTGCGCGAGGTGGATTTCCTGCGGGCCATCCGCGACTACGCGACGCGCCACCGCCGTTTCGGTCAATGAGTGAACCACCCGGTCTACCGTTTCGCCATGCCACACTGAACAAGTGATGACGATAGACCAGCTTGCTGGCGCCTTCGACGAGGAGCCCGGGTACCTCGACTTCGCCCACGTCGGACCGCTCGCGAGAACCGTCGTCGAGGAGGAACAGGCCCAGGTCGAGCTCCTGAGGAAGGCACGGTTCGGCAGTCTGGACAGCCTGTGGGGTCAGGATGCACGGGTGCGCAAGGCGGTTTCCTCGGCCACCGGCTTCCAGGAGAGCCAGATCGTGTTCCAGCCGAATACGAGCACAGGGCTTCTCCACGCGATGTTCGGCATCACCGGCGGAGTGCTGCTCTCACCGGGCGACTTCCCGAGCGGCCCGTTCGCCGCAGTGCGCTCCGCCGAAGCGCTCGGGGTGCTGAAGCCGACCTGGCTCGAGACGGACTACGGGCGGGTGACGCCCGGGATGATCAAGGAGCAGCTCACCAGGGATGTGGTCGCCGTGGCGGTGAGTCTCGTGGACTTCCGCACCGGATACCTCGTGGATCTCGAGGGCATCCGTCAGGTCATCGGCGACCGCCTGCTGATCGTAGACGCCATCCAGGGGTTCACGGTCGTGGACGCTCCCTATCAGGTCGCCGACATCGTGGCATCCGGCGGCCAGAAGTGGGCGAGGGCCGGATGGGGCACCGGATTCCTCGCACTGAACGACCGGGCACTGGATCGGTTGACCCCGGTGCTGTCGGGCTTCAACGGCACCGACGAGCCCGAACTGCCGCTCGACCGGGTTCCCCCGCCCGCCCGCGGTGCGGGCGCGTTCCAGGTGAGCAACCCGAGTCCGATCGCCGAGGCCAGGTTCGCCGCGGCGCTCGAACAGCTCGCCGAGGTCGGCATTTCCGCGATCTCCGCGAGGGTGGCGGAGCAGGCGGCCCGCGTGATCGATCTCGCCGACGAGTTCGCGATCCCCGTCGTGTCTCCCCGCGACGTGCGGGAGCGGGCCGGCATCGTCGTGCTGGAGCCGGCGCACGACCAGCTCACGGTGCTCGTCGCCTCGCTCCACAACCACGGTGTCACCGTGACAACGCGCGGGGGAACCGTGAGGCTGAGCGTGCACCTGACGACGACGGAGGAGACGTTCGCGATGCTTCGGGCGAGCTTCCAGAGCTTCGTCTCGGCCACCACCGTATAGGCCGCGCGAAAGGGCGTGTCGTTGCGCGCGCCGTACGCGCATGCCCGTAGCGTCGAGTGCATCAGGTATGGCGCCTGATCGAAGCGGCCACGCAAGTTCGCTTTGAGGTTGAGTGGCCGTAGCGGACATTCCGAGCGTGAAGCGTTCGGGGATGGAGTCGTCGTGGCCTCGACCAACGCCCCCCGGCAGAAGACCATGCGGGACCAGCAGACCGAGGGGGTGGCGCGGCAGGCCGAGAAGACCTACGTGCTCGACACCTCGGTTCTGCTGTCGGACCCGAGTGCGATCTTCCGATTCGCAGAACATGCGGTCGTGCTGCCGGTTGTCGTCATCTCAGAACTCGAGGCGAAACGCAACGATCCGGAGATCGGATACTTCGCCCGGCAGGCGCTGCGCAACCTCGACGACCTGAGGGTCAAGCACGAGCGGCTCGACTTCCCGGTCGCCGTCGGGGACGGCGGGAGTCTGCGGGTCGAGCTGAACCACTCGAGCACCTCGATACTGCCGTCGGGCCTTCAGCTCGGCGACAACGATTCGCGCATCCTCGCGGTCGCCTTGAACCTCGCCGGCGACGGGCTGCAGGTCACGGTCGTGTCGAAGGATCTGCCCCTGCGTGTGAAGGCGGCATCCGTCGGCCTCGCCGCCGAGGAATATCGGGCGGAGCTCGCCGTCGATTCCGGTTGGACCGGTATGGCGGAAATCGACCTCGGCTCGAAGGAGATGTCGAAGCTGTACGAGGACGAGGTCCTCAGCAGCCGACTCGTCGCCGACCTGCCCATCAATACGGGACTCGTGATCCACTCCGAGCGAGGGTCGGCCCTCGGCCGGGTGAGCGGAAAAGGCATGCTGCGGCTCGTCCGCGGTGACCGTGACGCGTTCGGCCTCCATGGTCGGTCTGCCGAGCAGCGACTCGCGATCGACATGCTCCTCGACCCGGATCTCGGCATCGTCTCCCTCGGCGGGAGGGCGGGAACCGGGAAGTCGGCGCTCGCGCTGTGCGCCGGGCTCGAGGCCGTTCTCGAACGCCAGCAGCACCGCAAGATCATGGTGTTCCGGCCGCTGTACGCGGTGGGCGGCCAGGAGCTCGGCTACCTGCCGGGGGACGCCGCGGAGAAGATGAACCCCTGGGCCCAGGCGGTCTTCGACACCCTGGGTTCCGTCGTCTCGCAGAACGTGCTCGATGAGGTCCTCGAGCGCGGTCTGCTCGAGGTGCTGCCGCTCACTCACATCCGCGGGCGGTCGCTTCACGACGCGTTCGTGATCGTCGACGAGGCTCAGTCGCTTGAGCGGAACGTGCTGCTCACCGTTCTGAGCCGCATCGGGCAGAACTCCCGCGTCGTCCTCACGCACGACGTCGCCCAGCGCGACAACCTGCGGGTCGGGCGCCACGACGGTGTCGCCTCGGTCATCGAGACGCTCAAAGGTCATGCCCTGTTCGGCCATGTGACGCTCACCCGGTCGGAACGCAGTGACATCGCCGCATTAGTCACGGAACTTCTCGAAGGCAACGAGTTGCCTTCGTGAAGTGCCCACCTGATTCAATTCGGCTCGTTCGCCGAATTTCTGAACTTCTCGAAGGCAATGAGGTGCTCATGTAGAGCAACTAGGGTCGAGGGGTGGAAACTCTACTTCTCGTGCTCACGGGCAGCCTGGGAGTCCTGTTTCTCTGGGGGTTGATCTCGCCGCGAAGCCAGTGGCGGCTGCTGGTCAGCTGGACCTACCGCGACCCGCACGCGAACGAACCGACCGGCTCCGCCTATGGCCTGTACCGCGTCGTCGCTGCGGTCGGCATCGTGACCATGGCCGTGAGCGGAGTCATGGTCTATCAGGCGCGTCTCGGTGATCTTCCGCCTGCGACGGCTCCGCCGAGCGAGGTGGAGAGGATGTGGGGTACGCCGAATCCGCTCATCGTCAACCGGGTCGTTGATCCTCTCGCGGTGCCTCCGAAGGGGCTCGTCGACCAGCCGATCCTCGGCTACCAGGCGGTCGACGGACAGCATCGCCAGCCGGTGTATCTGTTCGGCCTTCGCGTGTTCTCCCTGCCGACGGCCACCACGGAGAACGGGTTGATCGGCAGTGACCCCCCGGCCGGCCTGGTCGCGCTCGACACCGCGCAGCTCGTGGTCGAAGTCGCGGGAGACCCGCAGTGCTTTCCGCACCGGGCGGTCGTCATCGAGGGATCGAAAACGGTGAGGATCGGCGTCTACTACGGGCAGGCGAACCCGCCGGACGGATCGAACCGGGCGAATGTCGCGGACTGCAATACGAAGGCGAGCGGACAGTCGGTCACCGCCTTGCTGCCGATCACGCTCGAGCGCGCTCTCGGCGATCGCGAGCTGCAGACGCTGGGTGGCGATCCCATCCTCCGGGTGCGGACGGCGCCTTAGGCAGCCGGCTTCGGCCCGGGTAGGTCTTTCGCCGGCTCCGGCCGGGGTGAGTCATTCGCCGGCTTCAGCCGGGGTGAGTCATGCTGAGCACATCGAGCAGCGTGTCGAGCTGTGCCTCGGTGATCTCACCGCGCTCGACGAAGCCGAGCGCGACCACCGACTCGCGCACCGTGATGCCCTTCGCGACGGCGTTCTTCGCGACCTTCGACGCCGCTTCGTAGCCGATGACCCGGTTGAGCGGCGTCACGATCGACGGCGAGGACTCCGCGAGGGCGCGGGCGCGCTCCACGTTCGCCTTCAGTCCGTCGACGGTCTTGTCGGCCAGCAGCCTGCTCGAGTTCGACAGGAGTCGGATCGACTCCAGCAGCGCGGTGCCCATGACCGGGATCGCGACATTCAACTCGAACGCGCCGCTCGCCCCGGCCCAGGCGATCGTCTGGTCGTTGCCGACAACGCGGGCGCACACCATGAGGACCGCCTCAGGGATGACCGGGTTGACCTTGCCGGGCATGATCGACGAACCGGGCTGGAGGTCCGGGATGTGGATCTCGGCGAGACCGGTGTTCGGCCCCGACCCCATCCAGCGCAGGTCGTTGCAGATCTTCGTGAGGCTCACGGCGATCACCCGCAGCGCCCCCGATGCCTCCACGAGTCCGTCCCTCGCACCCTGGGCCTCGAAGTGGTCCTTCGCCTCGGTGATCGGCAGTCCAGACTCCTTCGCGAGGACGGCGATGACCTGTTGCGGGAATCCGGTCGGCGTGTTGATGCCCGTGCCGACAGCGGTGCCGCCGAGCGGAACCTCCGCAACGCGCGGGATGGACGCCTGGACGCGCTCGATCCCGAGCCGGATCTGCCGCGCATAACCGCCGAACTCCTGGCCGAGGGTGACCGGGGTCGCATCCATGAGGTGCGTACGACCGGACTTCACCACGCTCGCCCACTCCTTCGCCTTGACCTCGAGCGAGGCGGCGAGGTGGTCTAGCGCGGGCACCAGGTCGTGGAGGAGAGCGCCGGTGACGGCGACGTGCACCGAGGTCGGGAACACGTCGTTCGAGGACTGTGACGCGTTCACGTGGTCGTTCGGGTGCACCGGGGTGCCGAGCGCAGTGGAAGCGAGGGAGGCGAGAACCTCGTTCATGTTCATGTTCGACGACGTTCCGCTGCCCGTCTGGTACACGTCGATCGGGAACTGGTCGTGGTGCGATCCGCCGATGATCTCGTCGGCCGCCGCGGCGATCGCGTCGGAGACCTTCTGGTCGATGATCCCGAGTGCGCCGTTCACGATCGCGGCGGCGCGCTTGATGCGCGCGAGCGCGACGATCTGGGCCGGCTCGAGTCCCGCTCCGGAGATCGGGAAGTTTTCAACAGCCCGCTGCGTCTGCGCCGCGTACAGCGCGCTCGCCGGGACCCTGACCTCGCCCATCGTGTCGTGCTCGATCCGGAACTCACCTTGCGTGCTCACTGCGTGTCCATCCTTCGTGTTGATGCGGTAGGCCGGACTCAGGCCGGGTGGACGTTGCCGACCACGACATCCGGTACCGCGAGCCCTTCCAGCAGTCGGTAGTTGGCGCCGACAATAGCCAGCGTACCCGCGGCGACGGCCTCGCTGATGAGTTCGGAGTCGCTCACGAGCTGGGCGACGGTGTCGCGCAGGTGCTCGCGGCCGACTTCCGTCGGGTCAGCCTGCCCACCCTCTGGGTGTCGGGCGTTCACGCGCTTCACGGCGGTGACGATCGGCTCGATCAGGCTCCTGATGTGCGCGGGGATCGGGCCGGCATCCTTCTTGAGGCAGTCGATGGCGGCGCTCACTGCGCCGCACTCGTCGTGACCGAGCACCACGATGAGGGGGACGCCGAGAATCTCGACCGCGTACTCGATCGAGCCGATCACCGAATCGGAGATGACCTGGCCGGCATTGCGCACGACGAACAGGTCACCGAGCCCCTTGTCGAAGATGATCTCCGCCGCGAGCCTGGAGTCGCTGCAGCCGAACAGGACCGCGTGCGGCGCCTGATTGCCGATGAGCTCGCCCCGACGCTCGACATCCTGCCGCGGATGGCGTGGCTCGCCGGCAATGAAACGCCCGTTCCCTCGGACCATCTCCCGCCAGGCCTTCGCTGGGGTGGTTGTCGGCTGGATCATGGCGGCTCCGTTACTTCCGTTCCGAGATGGTGGGGGCGAGAGCCGCGGCGACAGTCTCGAACTCGCTGTCGACCGCGGTCCCGAACAGGATGAAACTGCTCGCCTGGTTCTGTGCCGTCATCGCGTAGGCGAGGTTTCCCGCATCCTTCGCGGTACGGTGGTCGTAGATCGTCCAGGTCACGCCGGCGATGGTCGTCTCACCGGTGGAACGCGCTCCGGAGAGCTGGTTCGCAACCCAGGTGGGGTTCGCTCCGATGCCCTGACGCAGGGCGACGAACTGCTGATCGGGCGTGACGAAGCCGATGTACCAGTTGACGACGCCATCCGAGGGCTGGGCCTCGAAGGTCGCGGCGTTCGCATTCCACCCGGATGGCAGATCCGGTGCGGCGAGCGGGACTTCGGTGCCCGCCTCCGCGGCGATCGCCCGGTAATCGATGGGGGCCGGCGCGGGGGGCTCCGGCCGGACGACGACGAGCACCAGTATCAGGACGGCGACGAGCGACGCGAGCAGAGCGCCGACGAGATTGACCAGCGTCTGCCGCTCTCGGTGCCGACGGGAGGACAGCGCCTTGCGCTCGGCGGTCTCCTGGGGAGTTTCCGGCCGTCCGAGTTCGGCGACGACCGGCGGCTGCTTCGGTGCGGTCATGCGCTCACGCGGTGCCGCCGGAACGTTCACCGGCTGCCGTGGTGGTGCCGGCGATCGCATTGCCTCTGGCGGCATCCAGTCTGGCCTTGGCGCCGATCAGCCAGTCCTCGCAGCGCCGGGCGAGCGCCTCACCGCGCTCCCAGAGCGCAAGCGATTCCTCGAGGGTTGACGAGCCCTGCTCCAGCTCCGAGACCACCTTGATGAGTTCGTCGCGCGCCTGCTCATAGCTCAGGCCTGAGACGTCAGGGGCGGAATCGGGGGTTTCGGGCGCGTTGTCCTCGGATGCGGTGGCCACGTCTCAAGCTTACCGAGGCTTCCCGAGTCGCGGCGCCTCGCCGTCGACTGTTGCGCCGAGCGTGCCATCGGCCAGGGTGAGGAGGAGGGGAGTGCCCGCGACGGCATCGCCCGCGTGCTTCAGCACAGCCCCGTTCGGCAGTTGCGCGATCGCATAGCCGCGGTCGAGGGTCCGCTGCGGGGAGAGCGCCCTGAGTTGCCCGGTCAGCTCGGCGACAGAGGTGCGTGCTCGCTCGAGGCCGCGATCCATCAACTCCGTTCCCCGCGCGACATAGCGGGTGAGCTCGTCGGCCCTGACATCGACGAGCCAGGACGGGTTCGCCAGCGCGGGCCTCGTGCGCAGTTGGCCGAGGCGGTCGATCTCGTGCGTCACGAGCCCGGTGACGCGCAACCCGATCCGCGACCGGGCCTGCTGCACGCGGCTGAGCTCCTCCGCGACATCCGGAACGACACGTTTCGCCGCGTCCGTCGGGGTGCTCGCGCGAAGGTCGGCGACGTCGTCGAGCAGCGGACGGTCCGCCTCATGGCCGATCGCGCTCACCACCGGCGTCGTGCAGGCCGCGGCCGCGCGCACGAGCGTCTCGTCGCTGAACACGAGCAGGTTCTGGAAGTCGCCGCCCCCGCGCGCGACGATGATCACGTCGACCTCCGGATCGGCGTCGAGGGCCTTCAGCGCCGCGGTGACCTCCGCAGCGGCCCGGTCGCCCTGCACCGCAGTGTGGATGACGCGGAACACCACGGACGGCCAGCGCAGCTGGGCGTTGCGCAGGACATCCTTCTCGGCGTCGGAATCCTTGCCGGTCACGAGCCCGATGCAGTGCGGGAGGAACGGAAGCGGCCGCTTCCTGGCGGCGTCGAACAACCCTTCCGCCTTGAGGCTCTGACGCAGTCGCTCGAGTCGCTCGAGCAGGTCGCCGATACCGACATGGCGCATCTCGAAGACCTGCATCGAGAGGCTCCCGCCCTTGAGCCAGTAGTTCGGCTTCATGAGCGCGACGACCCGGTCGCCCTGCTTCAGGTCGGGAGGCAGCTTCGCCTTGACCGACGACCAGATCATGAACCCGACGGTGACGTCGACCTCCGGATCCTTCAGCTTGCCGTAGACATTGCCTCCGGAAACCCCCCACTGGGTGATCTCGCCCTCGACCCAGGCGGTGCCGAGGCGGTCGATCCACCCTTTGATCTTCTCGGCGAACACGCTGACCGGCCACGGTGCGTCCGCCGTGGGGAGGGAGGAAGCGTCGGTCACGGCGCCACCGCCGCCTGGATGCCGGTGATGTAGTCGTCGATGGTCGGCATACCGGCGAGCTTGTCCCGATAGAAGGTGTTCACGACGTTGATGACACGAGCCTGCGCCGCCGCGACCTCGGCAACGCGCGCCTCGCCGCTGTCCTGCAATTCGAGAGACTGGCGGAGCTGGAGCAGGGCCTTGACGATCTCGGTCTCCTCGTCGCCCTCCAGAGCCTGGATGACATCCAGAACGAGCCGGTCGGCCTGGGCCTGCACCGCTGAGATCGGGAACGCCGACCCGGGCTGGGTCGCATTGTCGAGTGTGGAGATGAGCGACCAGACCTGGTAGAGGATCGTGGCGGGCTCGTCGAACAACTCGCGAACGTATGCCGCTTCGAGGTGTTTTCCCGACAGGCGGAACACGTTGTACATGCGCTTGGCCGCCTTGCCGTAGTTGAGGTGCTTCGTGAGGTACTTCACGACCTCGGCCTCGATGCGCTCGACGTAGTCGTCGAGTGCGTCGTCGGAGACGAACTTCGCGACCTTGGCGAACACGGGCACCGATTCCGCATCGAGGTAGACCTCCTGGAAATAGGCGTCGAGGTATCCGTCCAGGGACACGATCTGGCCATCCGGACCCTCCCAGGTCACGTCGATCACATTGCTCGCGTTCGAGAGCTGGCCCCGATCCGGGTCGCTCACGACCCAATCGAGCTTGCACCAGCCGGGCTCCAGTGCCGCGTCCTCCCACAGCAGGGTCGTCACCGTGCCGTCCGGATGCTGCAGATGGATCTCTCCGGCCTCGATCTCCTCGAATCGCCAGGAGATCGGACTCCCTTTCCGCTTCTCGCTCCGGTCGTGAGCGCAGTCGAACGGGTAGTTGCCGAGTTTGGCCTCGAGGAACTGGTAGGTGTCGCCGCGAGCGGTGCCGAGGACCTTGTCGCGCAGGAGGCCGGCCATGATGCCGCACGCTTCCTCACGGGTTCCCGCCATGATGTTGAGCCGTTGGAAGTAGTCGCAGTCGCCCGGGAAGGTCTGGATCTTCGATTGCGCCGCCGAGCCCGAGATCGCGAGCGCGCTCTCCACCTGCGGTGCGGGCCCGGTGACCTCGACGATCCGCCCGATCCGGCGGAATCGCTCCAGTTCGCGCGGGCTGAAGTCGAGCATCGCGACCCGGTGCCCGAACGCCCCGCTCTCCTCATCGACGACGATGTCGTCGTCCGTTGCCGGTGCGGCCATGGAGGCCAGCCAGTGCAGGGTCTCGGCTTCATCGAGCTCGACGCCGAGCCGGTGCGCCGACTCCATGATCCGCTTCACGTCAGCGGCGGTGTCGGGGGGAAGGGGGTTGGTCATACCTCGCTCCTGTTCTTGTGTTGTGGCCGCCGCGACTCTGCGTCGGCCCGTATGGCGCGGAACAACTCCGCCTGGTCCTGCGCGTCGCCGAGGGCGTTGTGCGACAGGGATCGACCACCCAGATAGCGGGGTGAGAGGTGGCGCAGGCTCGTCTGGGCCCAGGTCCCGCCCGCGACTCCCAGATAGTAGGACTTCACGTCGAGTGAGGAGTGGCCGAAGGGGTTGCGGCCGAGGAACCGCTCGAAGTAGTCGCAGACGAACATCCAGTCGAAACCCGCGTTGAAGCCGACGAACACGGGGGAGTCGCCCGGGGGAGTCATGCGGGCGATCCACTCCTCGAACCTGCCCATTGCTGCGGCGGGTTCAGTGCCGTTGGCGGAGGCGTGCTCAAGGGAAATGCCGCCGACCGCGAACGCCTCGGCGGTGATGAGAGTGCCGACCGGCGTGAGCTCGATGTAGAACTTCTGGTCCGGCTCATCGACCAGGCAGGCTCCGATCGACAGCAGCGAGTACTGGCTGGGGTTGGGCCCGGCGGTCTCCACATCGACGCTGATCAGCAGCTCCGATGCCGGGTTCGAGGGCAGTGCGGCGGATCGGGCGCGGACCATGGGGCTCCTGTCGTTCTGGCATCAGGTTACGGGATGCCGGCGACGGATTCGCGGGCCCTCGCACATCTCAGTTCCGGTGTTGCGGCCGGTGGCCCGAGTCGTCATCCGACTCGCGGATGCGGTCCAGCAGTTCCCGCCAGGCTCCTGTGAACTTCCGCTCCGGAATCGTGGCCTCCCGATCCGCGCACCGCACCCGGTACACGAAGCGGTCGGGCTCGGCCTCCTCGACGTCGAACCGATCCCAGGGCAGACGATCGAGCAATTCCCGCCACTGCTCCTCATCCGGCCGATCGGAGAGCTGCACCGTCCACTCGAGGGTGAGCCCACCGAATCCCCCGCTGCGCGTCACGGTGACTCTCACGGGGTCACCCCGACCTCGTGCCAGGCTTCGGCAACGGCACGCTGCTCGACCGAATCGGCGCCGTAACGGCTC
>DATCXP010000025.1:0-13128 GCA_036565765.1 Terrimesophilobacter sp. | reverse complement strand
CCAGAGGACTCAGGGAGCCAGAGGACTCAGGGGGCCGGAGAACTCAGGGAGCCAGAGGATTCACGGGGTCTGGAATTCTCGGCCCGACGAGGCAGAGCTCTAGCCCGTGCGCTCTCGTGGTCTTCGCCGCAGGAGGGGGTTCTTGCTCTCCAGCCGCAGTCGCGTCTGAGCGGGGTCGACGGATGCCGGTGGGGTGAGCCAGAGGTCGTTGCTGCCGTCGCTCAACCGATGTCGCCCGATCTCCCAGTGGTTGTTGTGGAGGAGCATGTGGTGGAAACGGCAGAGCAGAACTCCGTCGTCGAGGTCTGTGTTGCCGTTGTCGCGCTTCCACTGCCTGGTGTGGTGGGCTTCGGTCATAGCGGGCGGCCTGTTGCAGCCCGGCCAGAGGCATCCGCCATCGCGTACCGCGAGGGCTTCGCGCTGTCTCTGGTCGTAAAGGCGTTTGGTGCGGCCGACGTTCAGGGGCATCCCGTCGACGGTGACGGTGACCTCCAGGCTGTCGCCGGCGCACAGGCCGGCGTCGACGGTCTCCTGGCTCACCGGGGTCTGGTCCGACTCGAGGATGCCGAACCCGGTCCCGGTGTGGAGGGCCTGTTCGGTGACGATGATCTTCACGACCGGTCGCACGCGACCGTACATCTTCTGCGGGTCGACCCCGGCGCCTAGCTTCACGAGCTCCACAAGGCCATCCAACGTGATCCGTTCGGTGCTTCTGGGGTCGTCGAGGATGGCTTGGGCGCGGGCCCGGTCGGCGGGGTCCACGAAGCGGGGTCCGCCGCGGCGGGGACTGGTGAGGGGATCCAGGGCTGCGGAGAGCACAGCGGCGCTTTCGGGGTCGGCTTCTCCGGCGAAGCCGTACATGCCGTTGGCTTTGGCGTACAGCCGGAAGCCGCCGCGCTCGTAGAGCTCCTGCTGGCGGGCTTTCACCCCGGTGGCATCGATCAGGTCACGCTGCAGCCGTGCCGCCCTGAAGGCGCGGTCGGCGCTCAGATCGGCGGTTTCGGCCACGAGTCGCATCGCGAGTTCCCGCAGGACCTCGATTCCGAATTGTTCGGTGGGCAGGCCAAGACCGCGCCGCAGCGCTCCCGCGCACTCGACCGAGAGTTCACCGCAGGCGACGGCAGCGGTGATCGGAGCGTCCCAGGGGAGCGCGAGCGGTTCGCCGGCGATCTCAATGACTCCGGCATCCAGAAGCCCCTGCGTCGCGGTGGCATCATCCAGCGAGCGTCCCAGTGACACCAGTTGTGCGGCCTCGCGGCCGGTGACCTTGCTGACCGACTCGAGCAACTTCTCCGGGGAGGCGAATCCTTCCCTTGCCGCCAGGCCGCCGTGGCCGAACTCGCGGCGAGAACGCCTCGCCACCTCCGCCGCGGCGTGCGTCTCGAAGGCACCCAGCTGCCGCTTGTGGTCGGCGATCGCCCGGGTCAGCGCCACAACATCCGCATCGGATAGCTTCTGGAAATCGGCCGCGCACGAGGCGTACCCGGCCACCGTGGCGGCGGTGTCCAGAAGGGTCGAGGCCAGATCGTTCATACCACTATTCTCACACCTTCGAACTTATGTCTCTAGTGAAAATCACTAATCTGTGGGAAACTACTTGTCCACAACCCTGGCCCGGATGAGGAGGCGCCACCCGCCTGCTGCTTCGGCACCGCGGATCCCGTGCACGACTCGGCGAAACTCCCCCCGCCTCCCGGGTTTTCACGGCTCGCCCGCTTAAGGTGGCATCGTGTGGCGTGCCGGCAATCATGACGACGACTTTCTGGAAGATCCAGCGGAGTTCGAGCACGAGCCTGCCCGCGTGCAGACCCAGGTCACCTCGCCGCACGCGCTCAGTCTCGGCGACCCGAGCTACTCGGCGGTGAACGTGGCGGAGCCGACCTGGAACGGATGGCGCGCCCAGCTCGCCGCAGTGGGCGGCACCTCCCCGCTGCTGCACTTCGTCGACGGTCCGACCACGCGCATCGAGCTCGGCGCGACGCACCCCGGCGGGCTCGCTCAGTTCATCACCGGCAAGACGACGCTGCTCTCCAGCCTCATCCGCGACGACCTCGCGCTTCGCGCGGCCAAGCTCGCGGCCGGCGAGATCGCGGCCAAGTCGCTGGAACTCTCGACCGTGCGGGGCATCGACTCCGTGCACCTCGGTATCGGCATCGCCGAGTGGCAGTTCGAGGAGGTCGACCACCGTGCGCCGATCCTGCTTCGCCCCCTCGCCATCCGCCGCTACGGAAGCGATTTCGAGCTGAGACTGCGCGGTGAGCCCTTCCTGAACCCCGCCCTGGCGGCCGCCCTCGAGTCGCAGTTCCGCATCGTGCTTGACGCGCAGGGCTTCGTCGCACTCGCGGAGCAGGACGGATCGTTCAAGCCGAATCCGGTCATCGACCGCCTGCGCGGGCTCACCCGCCACCTCGACTGGTTCAACGTGCAGCCGCGCCTGGTCGTCTCCTCGTTCGCGGATGTCGCCACGGCGATGCGCGCGGATGCTGCCGTCCTCGAGCACCCCATCCTCGATGCCCTCGCCGGCAACCCGAGCGCGAAGTGGGCGGTCGGGGAGAGCTACGCACCGGTCGACCCGCAGCATCCCGACCAGCGCACCCCGGAGACCGACACCCTGCTCCTCGACGCCGACGCGGAGCAGGACAACGTCGTCGCGCAGATCGCCGCGGGCAACTCGGTCGTCGTGAAAACCCTGCCGGGTACCGGAGGGACGCAGACCATCGTGAACGCGATCGGCTGTCTCGTCGCCCAGAACAAGCGTGTTCTCGTCGTGAGCTCTCGCCGCTCCTCCCTCCAGGGCATCGCACAGCGCCTCGGCGACATCGGGCTCGCGGGACTCGCCGTCGCGCCCAGCACGCTTCGGAGAGACGTGATCCGTTCGATCGGCCGCAACGAGAAGGCGAAGGCGCCGAAGCTCGGAGAGGTCGACGAGGCCCTCGTTCGCCTGCGCAAGGTGCTGCTCGACTATCGTGGCGCGATCGCGCGCAAGGATCCGGAACTCGGCGTCTCCGTGCTCGACTGCCTCACAGAGCTCTCGCGGCTCGCGCTTCTGCCGAACCCGCCGGCGACGACCGCGCGCCTGTCGCGGGTGAGCGTCGAGCTCATGTCGGGCGGGCGGGATCGCGCTGCTGCCACCATGGTGAAGGCCGCCTCGCTCGGCGAGTTCAAGTACGGGCCGGGGGACTCCGCCTGGTACGGCGCGACCTTCTCGACGACGGAGCAGGCGACCCGCGCCCACGGCATCGCGAAGCAGCTTCACCACACCGAACTGCCCCGGCTGCTGCAGCGCGCGAATGAGCTCATCAACAACACGAGGATGCGCCCGTTCGAGTCGATCGCCGAGCTCGGGGTGTACTTGCGGCTGCTGACCGACATCCGCGACACGCTCGACAAGTTCCTGCCCGTAGTGTTCGACCGATCGCTCAGCGAGCTCATCGCTGCGACCAGCTCGCGCAAGGAGTCCCAGCACATGTCCGGCGCGAACCGGCGGCGGATGCGGCGCCTCGCCCGCGAGTACCTGCGCCCCGGTGTCCACGTGAGCGACCTCAATGCCGCGCTGCGCCGCATCCAGCAGCAGCGCTTCCTGTGGCAGCGGTTCGTCTCCGAGGGGGTCGGTCCCGAGGTGCCGGTCGGCATCGCCGACGTGCAGGTCGCGCACCAGCAGGTCATGCAGGACCTCGCGAGCCTCGACGAGCCGCTCGGGCTCACGGTCACGACCGCTCAGCTCGCGAACCTGCCCATCCACGTGCTCGTGAAGAAGATGGCCGGTCTCGCGGAGGACTCCGACGCTCTGCACAACCTCCAGGAGCGCACGGCTCTGCTCTCCACCCTGCGCGAGCTGGATCTCGACCCGCTGCTGTCCGACCTCGCCTCCCGGCACGTCCCGCAGGGCCAGGTCGCGGCGGAGCTCGAGCTGGCCTGGTGGCGGTCGGCGCTCGAATCGCTGCTGGAGTCCGATCGCGCGCTCCTCGGTGCCAACACCAACGTTCTCGACCGGCTCGAGGCCGACTTCCGGCTCGTGGACGAGGCTCATGCGGGTGGCAGTTCTCAGCTTCTCGCCTGGCAGCTGGCCGAGAATTGGAGCATCGGTCTTATCGACTGGCCGGATGAGGCTTCCGCACTGAAGCGCGCGCTGCGTCATGGCAGCATGGACGCCCGCGACCTGCAGGAGGCCGCCCCCCACCTCTCGCGGATCGTCGCGCCGGTCTGGCTCGCCTCGCCGTACGAGGTGAGCGGCATCACCGACACCCTGCGCTTCGATACGGTTCTTCTCGTCGACGCCGGGGCGACGACCCTGGCCGAGAACGTCGGCGCGATCCGTCGCGCGAAGCAGGTCGTCGCGTTCGGCGACCCGGTCACCCAGACCCCATCCGAATTCCAGATCGCGCTGAGCGATGCAGAGGCGCTCGAGCACACCGCGCAAGAGCTCGATGAGCTTCACGCCGACTCCGCACTGGCGAGGCTCGGGACCCTGCTGCCGACGCTCACCCTCACGCGCAGCTACCGGGCGGGCGGCGAGGATCTCGCCGAGCTGGTGAACCGCCGCTTCTACTCCGGCAGGATCGAATCGATCCCGTGGGCGGGGAGCTTTCTCGGTCACGGCAGCATCCGCATCGATCTCATCGAGAACGGGACGGGCATGCCGGACGAGGTGTCCGGCGCCGTCGAGAGTGTCGACGCCGAGGTGGATCGCGTCGTCGAGCTCGTCCTCGAGCACGCGGCACAACGCCCCCACGAGTCGCTCATGGTCATCACGGCGAGTCCGCGGCACGCCGTTCGGGTGCAGCGCGCCGTCCTGTCAGCGCTCGCGACGCGGCCGGAGCTTCACGACTTCATCCTCGGAGACCGCGCGGAGCCGTTCACGGTCGCCACGATCCAGCAGTCCGTCGCGGAGAGCCGCGACCGGGTCATCTTCTCGATCGGCTACGGGCGCACGCCGCACGGCCGCGTGCTGTCGGACTTCGGCGCCCTCGGGCATCCTGGCGGCGAGAGGATGCTCGCGGTCGCCATGACGCGCGCCCGCCGGGCCATGGTGATCGTCACCTGCTTCGAGGCGGCCGACATCGACGAGGACCGCATGAAGTACGGCGCGATCGCGCTCGCAGAACTGCTCACCGACGTCACGGCGCGCACGAGCGCCGCACCGGTTCCCGACGACAGCGATCCGATGCTCGTCGACCTCGCCCGCCGCCTGGAGGCGCGCGGCCTGCGGGTCGCGCTCGGCCACCGCGGAAAGCTCGGACTCGTCACCTCCCACAAGGGCATGTGCCTCACGATCGAGACCGACACGGTACTGCACGGAAGCAGCCTGCGCGAGTCGCTTCGTCTTCGACCGGAACTGCTGCGCAGGCTCGGCTGGCACTACCTTCGGGTGTACGCGTTCGAGCTGTTCAGCGACCCGTCCGCAGTGGCCGACCGGGTCGTCGGCATGCTCGGGGTGAGCGAGGCGCCGATCACGGAGCCGATCGCGATCGTCAACGGCGCACGGACCTAGCTCGAGATGATCGGGAAGCATGTGGCGGAAGGCCCGCCGGAGGAGTCGGCGCAGGCTGCTGACAGTACCGAGGCCGACAGCATCGTGGCCGGCAACACCGTGACCGGCAGTACGGAACTCCCAGCATCCGAAGAAGAGGCGGAAGGGACTGTTCCGGGGGAACGCACGGGGAGGCGCCACCGGCGAGTGACGACGGAAGCGGTGCCGGGTTCCGACCCGACGCCCGCGCCGGAGCCGCGGCGGCACGCCCCCACGGAGAACGACGATCGTCTCAGGGCGGACAAGCCACCGCACTGGCGCTCTGACGCTTAGAGCGAAGGCGCTTTCGCGCCTTCGCTGCGTCCTGGACCTCGGTAACCGGCCGGCCTACCAGTTGGGCGTGCGCATTCTCGGTTTGTAGGCGCGTCCGACTACGGGGATCGCGGCCCGGAGCCAACGCCGGATCACGCCGTCCAGTTCGTCCGACAGGTACTCCTCGGTGGGTCCGTCTGCTGCTGCTGGAGGCTGGGACTTGTCGTCGGAGCGTTCGGGCTCTCGTACAGCGGGTAGTGCAGGCATTGCGACTCCCTAGTGTTCCGGTGCTCCCGGTAGATGGATCAACGACCTCATGTCGATGGGCTGAGTTGGCGTTGGATCCATGACCGCTGATCCCACCGCTACTGCGGCGGTCACCGGCAGTTGGGCGTCCGGTATCGCTGCGTCGGTCATGAGCGCAGCCCCTCAGACCGACGTGTTGCGGCGACCGCTGATGAAGCGCAGGAGCCACACGATGACCGCGACGATGAGCAGTATGATCCCGACCCAGAGAAGCCACTGGACGGTCTGAGCGAAGCCCCCCACGAAGAGCAGGATGACGGCGATGATGGCGACGACGACGAGAAGTGAATTCATGTTCATGTGTCCCTCGAAATAGCTGAAACAGGAGCTACCAGGGACTGGGGCAACATGTACTTGGTGCACAGTCTACACCGAGAGTGACCTTTCTCTCAGCATTCAATAGGCGATCGCCTCAGGAGCTGGTTCGAGGAACTCCTGAACCGCTTCCTGGAACGAGCCGAACGAAGACCACTCGAAACCCCGGCGGAGGGTCATCACCTCGAAGTAGGTGTCCTCGTTCTCTATCTTCTCGATGAATCCGAGAAGTCCACTCAAGTCGTCGACGGGGACTCGTCGGTCTCGCACCCACCACTTGCCATCGGGGAGAGCCTTGATGTGGAGCTCTTCGCGGAGAGGAGGTGACAGAGCAACGTCCGGCGGCGTGGTCCACAGGGTGACGAGTTCCGAGACGATGCTGGACGATTGAGTGCTCATGACATCCCCTTGCATCGGAAGAACCGGTGCTACCAGGGACTGGGGTAACGACTACGTGTTGCTTACACTACTGCTACAGCGACAGTTCGGCCTCTTTGCTGAAAATGTCCAGCGTTCGGTCGACGACATGACCGGCTACGGCCCGCAAGCTGAGATTGTGGCTGCGGGCGTAGGAGCGCAGCGCGTTGAAGGCCTCGTTCATGTCAATGGATCGGGTCTCCGACAGGACGCCCTTCGCCTGCTCGATCAGGATCCTGCTGTCAAGGGCGCGCTGAAGCTGCTCGCTGACGAGGTTGGTTTCACGGATGCTGCGCTCCTGGAGGATTCCGATGGTCGCGACATCCGCGAGCGCCTGCGCGACGGCGGCGTCGCTTGGTGTGAGCTCCCCGACACTCGTCCTGAACAGGTTCATGGTGCCGAGGATGTTCCCACGCAGCCTCATCGGTACAGCATGG
Organism: Terrimesophilobacter sp.; assembly: GCA_036565765.1. Classification (GTDB taxonomy): domain Bacteria; phylum Actinomycetota; class Actinomycetes; order Actinomycetales; family Microbacteriaceae; genus Terrimesophilobacter. Next base: position 5,871 of record DATCXP010000025.1, on the reverse strand, counting down.
ATGGCGAGGTAGCCCATGTGGAGTGCCGCCGTCCGGAACTCCGGCCACTTCCCGCCGTGCCGGTCGATATCGGCAACGGCAACGCTCGCACCGGTGGTGAAGCACTCGACGCACGGGCCGGATCCGGCATTCAGCTGCATGATCTCGACGAAGTCCGCCTGCTCGCTCGTCGACGCGATCAGCTGGAGCGTCCCGGATGCGTCGGCGAGCATCAACCCGCCGGCCTGGGTGTCCAGAAGCCCCATGCACTCTTCCAGAAGAGTGTGCAGCAAATCGACAATGTCGTAGTCGGCGATCAGCGTGTCTGCGAGCTTTACGAAGGCGGCATTAAGCTTAGGTTCTCTCGAGGTTTCACCCATGTCAGCCTCCTCGCCATCTCTCCGTGGATGAGACAAACAATACGCTCAATCCGGCATCGCTCTGAAGTCGATCCTGCGCAGGACAACGTCGTTGGCAACGTCCTCCAGACTCCTGCCGGCAGCAAAAGCGTGGGCCTTGAGGCGGAAGAACGCATCGGTCGCGGTCGTGTCGAGCTGTACCAGGAGAATCCCTGTCGCCTGGTGGACCACTCGCCTCATCTCCGGCGCCGTGATGGCGGCAGGCGGGACTTCGTCTTTCGCGGAACTGACGGCTCTGCGCGCGGCGGGCCCGGCGACCGTTCCTGCGAGCGACAGCGCCGTTGAGACGGCACCAGGGGTAAGCCGTCCCGGGGTCACCCGGTAGAGATCGACGACCCCGACAATGACCGCCCCCATGGACAGCGGGAATGTGAAGAGAGCACCGACCTCGAGGTCGATCATGGCAGCGCTGAAGATCGGCCACTCGCGATGCTCCGAATCCATGAGATCAGGTACCAGGGTTGGCGCTCCGGTCCGCAGGGTCTCCCAGTGGGGCCCCTCGCCAAGCGAGAACTGCAGCTCCTCGATGCGCGCTGCCACCGCGTCACTCGCACAGATCGTGGATTGATTGCCCGCCTCGTCGAACACCGAAATGGACGCACCGGAAATCGGAAGGAGCTCGACGAACGGACTGCACAGCTCAACGCCGGGGATCACTCCGCAGGAGTGTGCTTCCCCTCCGCCACCGGCTTCGCCAGCAGATCGCGGATCTCGGTGAGCAGCTGGAGTTCGTCCGGGGGAACTTCCTCGTCTGAAGCTCCGGCCTTGCGTTTGGCCTCTGCGCGCTCCTTGAGCCGGTTGATCGGCATCACGAGCGCGAAGTAGACCGCTGCCGCAACGAGCAGGAACTGGATCGCCGCGCCGATGAGCGCGCCGAACAGGATCTTCGCCGTCCCGCCCGACAGCGTGGGAATCGTGACGATGAGCGACTTGCTGAGATTCTCGGTGTTGAACAGTGCACCGAGGGCCGGATTGATCACACCGTCGACGAGAACACCGACGATGGCTGTGAACGCAGTACCGATGACGACCGCGACCGCGAGGTCGATGACGTTGCCGCGCATGACGAACTCTTTGAATCCCTTGAACAAGGCTGGTTCCTCTCCCTATGAGGGTTATGAGGCTGCGCTGCTGGTCGCAGCCTTCCCTGTGCCACCGCTGGTGCCGGGGGTCGAGATCGTTGCCGCCTTCTCCTTCTTGGCGGGCTTGTCTGCGGACTTCTCTGCGCCTGACTTCTCTGTGCTTGATTTCTCGGAGCCGGTCTTCTCGGCTCCGCCCTTGTCCGACGCAGGCTTGGCTCGGGAGTCGTTGCGGTAGAAGCCGGATCCGGTGAACGACACCCCGATTGGGCTGAAGACCTTGCGCAGCACGCCGCCGCAGCTCGGGCACACCGTGAGTGTGTCATCCGTGAACGCCTGCTGGATGTCGAACGCCTGATCGCATTCTGTACACCGGTATGAATAGGTTGGCACTGAGTTCCTTAGGCTGGTTTTCCCGGGAAGCTCGTAATGCCACTCGGGGTGACCACTCCGTTCACGCGCTTGTCGTGGAGTTCCGTCGGAACCGAGCCCACGAGTTCGTTGTCGAAGATCACAGCGTAAACCGGTGGGCATTTCTCCATCGATCCGAGCGTGCGGTCGAAGTAGCCTCTTCCCCACCCTAGGCGCATCCCGGTCTTGTCGACGGCGGCGGCGGGAACGATGATGAGGTCGACGTCGTTGATCGCGATCGGGCCGAGCAGCTCACCGACCGGCTCCGGCATCCCGCCGACGCCTTCCGTCTCCTTGCCGTTCGAGACGACCCAGTCGAGCAGTCCGTCGTCGCGGCTGACCGGCATGAGCACCCGGATCTCCTGGGTGTCCGCCCAGTCGAGGAACGGCCGGATGTTCGGCTCGTCCTGCGCGGGGAGGTAGGCGGACAGGTAGCGGGCGTCGAGGTCGTTCGCGAGGTCGATGAGATTCTGGGTGAGCCGTTCGGTGGCGCTCGCGCGCTCTGACGAGGTCAGTGTGCGTCTGCGCCCGCGAAGCTCAGCGCGCAGGGCCCGCTTCTGGTGGCTCTCGTCACCGTTCATGCAGCTAGTTTACGGCGAGCAGGCGGGTAACCTTGCCCCATGGCGTTTCAGATCACCAAGGCGGTCATCCCCGCGGCGGGGCTCGGCACCCGGTTCCTGCCTGCGACGAAGGCGATGCCGAAGGAAATGCTTCCCGTCGTCGACAAGCCGGCCATCCAGTACGTGGTCGAGGAGGCGGTCGCGGCGGGCCTCACCGATGTGCTCATGGTCACCGGCCGCAACAAGGCGGCCCTGGAGAATCACTTCGACCGGGTCGGAGAGCTCGAGGCCGCCCTCGAACGCAAGGGCGACACCGTGCGCCTGCAGAAGGTGAACTACTCGACCGAGCTGGCCGAGGTGCACTACGTGCGGCAGGGCGATCCGCTCGGGCTGGGGCATGCGGTGCTGCGCGCGCGAATGCATGTCGGCAGGCAGCCGTTCGCCGTATTGCTCGGCGACGACCTCATCGACTCGCGGGACGTCCTACTCTCCCGGATGCTCGAGGTTCAGGCCGAGAAGAGCGCCTCGGTGATCGCCCTCCTCGAGGTCGAACCGGAGCAGGCTCACCTCTACGGCATCGCGACGGTCGAGGCGACCGACGACGACGACATCGTTCGCGTCACCGGACTGATCGAGAAACCCGCGGCCGGCACCCAGCTTTCCAACCTCGCCATCATCGGCCGTTATGTTCTGCGGCCGGAGGTGTTCGATGTCCTCGAGGAGACGGAGCCCGGTAAGGGCGGCGAGATCCAGCTGACAGATGCGCTCCAGGTTCTCGCCGCCGACCCGGCGATCGCCGGCGGCGTGTACGGCGTTGTGTTCCGGGGCCGGCGCTACGACACCGGCGACCGGCTCGACTACATCAAGGCGATCGTTCAGCTCGCGGTCGACCGCGAGGATCTCGGGCCGGAATTGCGCCCCTGGCTCCAGCAGTTCGCGGCGGAACTGGACTGAGCTCGATGATCCCAACGCTCAGTGAGGGACCGGTGACGATCCGTCCGGTCCGGCTGCGCGATGCGCGCCGTCTCGAGCGTGAGTTGCTCGACAACCGGGGATGGCTGCGGAAGTGGGAGGCGACCAATCCGCACGGCGCGATGAGCTTCGATGTGCGATCGAGCATCCGGAGCCTGCTGGCGAATGCGCGGGCCGGTCTCGGCCTGCCCTTCGTCGTCGAGTACGACGGGGAGATCGCCGGACAGCTCAACGTGTCGTCGATCGCCTGGGGGAGCGTCTCATCGGCGACGATCGGGTACTGGGTCGCGGAGCGTTTCGCGGGGAAGTCGGTCACGCCGACCGCTGTCGCGCTCGCGACCGACTACTGCTTCTTCCAGCTCGGGCTGCACCGGATGGAGATCTGCATCCGCCCGGAGAACGAGCCAAGCCTGCGGGTTGTCGAGAAGCTCGGGTTCCGCTACGAGGGGCTGCGCCGACGGTACATCCACATCAACGGGGACTGGCGCGACCACTTCTGTTTCGCGCTCGTGACCGACGAGCTCCCGACCGGTGTGCTGCGGCGGTGGCTCGACCACAAGGTTCCTGACGGAGTCGGCGTCGTGCCGGCATCCGACCGCGCCGCTGCCCAGTCGAGGCAGTTGCCGGTCTGAGCTGCGGCGCGCCGATGGCGCGTTCCCGCGGGTCAGCCCTACCGTTAACGCCATGGGTATCGACGGGATCGGATCGAGCGTTGTCATCGCGCTCGCCGCGGTGCTGTGGTTCGTCTACCTTGTGCCGACCTGGCTACGGCGTCGCGAGTATCTCGCAACGGAGCGCAACGCCGTACGGCTCCAGCGGACCGTGCGCATCATGGCGGAGAGCGCGGAACTGCCTGCCGTCGTGCGCGTCGAGGCCACCGCACGCAGCGCCGCGATGCAGGAGAAGGCACTGCGGAAGGAACAGCAGCTCAGCGCCGCGATCGAGCGTGCGCAGGCGGCGGCTTCCGCCCGCGCGCTGTCGCGCTCCTCTGTCGGCACAGCTGATAACGCGCCGCGCAGCGCCGGTCTTGACGGGCACACAGTCCTGGCCTCCCGCCGCCTACGTCGCTCCCGCGCGTTCGCATCCTTCGTTCTGCTGGCCTCGGTCGTTGCGGCAGGGATCGGAGTGAACGTCCTTCTGGTGACCGGTGCCTGGGCACTGCTCGCCGCGGCCGCCGCCGTCGCGCTCGGCGCTGTCGTCCTGCTCGGCCAGATGGCCGCGGTGGCCAAGGCTCGTATGGAGCTCGCGCGGGCGGTTCGGGCGGTTCCCGTCGCATCGCAGCTGCACGATCGCGTGGAGCTCGACCAGCCGCAGCGACAGTCCGGCTGGACTCCGGTCCCGCTGCCGAAGCCGCTGTATCTCTCCCGGCCCGTCTCCGCAACGCTCCCTGAGGAGGTCGCGAAGCGACCGTCTCGAAGGGAGCTCACCGGAGTGCTCGACCCCGTCGCTTCCCTTCGCGCCGCGGCGCTCGCCGCCGAACGCGCCTTGCGCGAAGCTCAGTCCTCGCCGGAGGTCACACGGATCTCCCGCCCGGCCGCCACGAGCCGCTTCGCGAGCATGGGCGTCGTCGATCAGACGGATGTGGTCAAGACCGACCTGGACGCCATCCTCAGCCGTCGCCGCGCCGCCGGCTGATTCCAGCTTGTATGTATCGGGTCGAGTCCCCCTTTTCTCGGGTCGAGCTTGGGCTCCCCTGAGGCCCTCGAAGGGTCGAAACCCGGCTCCGAGGTGATAGCGTAGCTACGCAGTATCCGGGGCTATGGCGCAGTTGGTAGCGCGCTTCGTTCGCATCGAAGAGGTCAGGAGTTCGAATCTCCTTAGCTCCACCCACATGACGAGTCGCGACACGGGTTTCACCTGAGTCGCTTCACCGAGTGCCTCGAGGTGGCCGGCGACGGATCCACGTCGATGGTCGGTGCCACCATCTCCTGGGCGACCGCCTCGCGACCGCCGAGGCGGAACGACCACCCCGTGTCGGGCTCGTCGGAAAACGGCGCTCGTGGGGGAGTCCGGTCAGGCGCCGACTGGCAGCGGCTCGTGCTCCGGGCAGTTCACGCGCAGCGCGGCAGGAGGGAGCGGGATCTCCAGCAGGGCGCAGCGGGCCTCCCGCCCGTTGCGGTCGTCGTAGAAGCGGCAGGTCAGGCAGGTGCGGGCCACCTGGACGATCCCCGCATCGAGGAGGTTGCCGATGAGGGAGAGAAGGATCTCGAGGACCGCGTCCTGGTCTGAGCCCGCGAGCGATGCGACACTGGCCCGCAGTACCTTGTCGGCCTCCCGCACCTCGTCGATCAGCTCTCGGGCGGCATCGGTGAGAGCAACGTTCGTCCGGCGCTGATCGGTGCCCGAGCGGTGCCGGATGACATGGCCCTTCCGCTCCAGGGCGAGGAGAGAGTCGCTGACGGTCGGCTGGGTCACTCCCAGCTCCCTGGCGAGGAGTCCGGTGAGCGGCTC
>DATCXP010000012.1:0-29186 GCA_036565765.1 Terrimesophilobacter sp. | reverse complement strand
GCGGTTCGGCGATAACCACATCGGCACGGGGGCTGAAGAGGAGTCGGAAGAAGAGTGGAATGTCGAAGCTTGCATACTGCAGGTACCCGCGCACCGCGCCGGACTTGTCACGCAGGACCGGCCACCGGCGGACCCGGCTTGTGCTGGAGGCGTCGACGGAGGATCGAGTGGTGAGCACAGTCACGCGGTATCCGGCGCGCTCGAGGGAGCGGGCGAGCGCACCAAGGCGGTAGGCCGCGGCACTTCCCTCAGGCTCGAAAACCCGGGAGGCGATGAGTGCTCTCGAGGTTCTGGTCACGGGAGAGAACTTATCAGGGGCCTGGGATGTGGTTGACCTACGCCGACTCGCCAAGTGACTCCAGGAATGCCGAACGCTCGGTCTCGGAACAGAGTTCAGGGGCTGCCCGGTGGGACGCGCTTTTGAAGCCAGTTATCTCGTCGACGGTCAGTGCGTTGAGGGTAGCTGCAAGGTCAGCTCCCGTCCACCCTGCCACTACGACACCGTTCGAATATCGCTCGACTATTTCCTCCATCATGGGGCTCTCACCGATGACAAGTCCGAGGCGTCCCTGAACTGCCTCGAAGAGCTTGTTCGGTAGAGCAAACTGGAGATTTCGACTCGTCGGTCGGAACAGCATGATTTCCAAGTCATATTGATTGACGACCGCGCTGAGATCCGGCATCGGTACGGGGGGAACAAACCGCGTATTGTGTGTCAGATCGCTGGCGTACTCCGTGAGTTCGGCAATGACACTTGAGTTACCCGTGAGCATGAATGTCATTTCGAAACGCGAGTCGACCAACCGCATGGCGTCGACGATCTCGCGCAAACCACGCGTCCAACTCGCCATCCCGTGATACACGAGCCTGATGCGTTCGGGGTCAACGGGCTTCGGCCTCTGGTCGATGAAAGGCGCGGTGCTTCGGACGATCGCCGGTGTTGCGAACCCGAAATCCTCCGCATAGAACTCAGCGAGCCGGCTCGCCACAGTCGAACGTGACGTGAAAAGGGGATCCCCGATGAGGCGGCGCAGCCACCGGTAATAATCACTGGTGACGACTCGCCATGCCGACGTCAGCGGCAGCCGGGGGTCGCGGTATTCATGGAGGTCGAGATGGATGTGAGCACGGCGTGCCGCCGGGGTGAACACCCGATGATTCTTCGTCCAGCCGATCAACTCGAAGTCGTTGAACAGGATGAGCGAGTACTCACCGTCGCTCACTCTTCGGCCCGCCTCCGCAGGAATGCGATTTCCCGCCAGGAGTGCGAATCGACGAGTCCTCGGCAGCAGAAGGTACACGAAGACTGCGCCAATTCGGGACTTCACCCACGCGGCCTGCTCACCGAGTTCGAAGTGGTCGGCTACCCGCGCTGAGGGCAGTTCACCCAAACCCAGGGTGTCGACGGTCCAACCCGAATCAGTCAGCCAATCAATCTGCTTCCGCACCCGAGGGTCGCTCTTCAGCTTGGAAAAGGAAATGACGAGCGCACGCTTGTGTTGAGTCACGAGAGAGCTCCGGGGTGATCGGCGGCGAGTCCGGCCAACCTCGCCTGTCTTGCGAAGTCGGGCTCCTTCGCCACCAGCTCGGCGAATGTTCCCTGTGCGGCCACTCGACCGTCGCGCATGAAGAAGATCGTGTCGGACTCCTTCACGGTGGAGAGCCGGTGAGCCACTGTGATGATCGTGATGGTGCCACGGAGCTGCTTGATGGCATCGGTGACTGCAGCCTCGGTAGCGGTATCCAACGCGCTGGTGGCTTCGTCCATGACCAGAACGAGAGGGTCGGCGTAAAGGGCGCGTGCGATTCCCAGCCGCTGCCGCTGACCGCCGGACAGCGCAAGGCCTCGTTCCCCGATGAGAGAGTGTATTCCGCCCTCGCGCGCTTCGATCGTCGGGAGCATTTGCGCCAGTTCGAGGGCGTTCCGAACCCGGTCGGCGTCGAAATCGTTGGCCCAGCTCAGTGCGACGTTTTGCGCAACCGTTCTGTCGAAAAGTGACACGTCCTGAGGGACGTAGCCGACTCGTGAGCGCCACGCAGACCTGAGTTCCGCAAGTGGAGTCCCGTCGACGGTGATTGCACCGGAGGTCGGCTCGATAAGGCCGAGGAGCAGGTCGATCATGGTCGACTTGCCCGCGCCAGAGGACCCGACGAAGGCGACGGCCGACCCGAAAGGGATCGACATGGTGACGTCTCTCACCGCATCCTCGGCATTGTCCGTTGAGTATCGGAAGCTCACCCGATCGACGAGGAGTTCAGAGGGTGCAGCCGGCATGGGCCGTTGAGTGACGAGAGCCGCCTCCGCGCTGCTCTCCTCGGAACGGTTGATTTCGGCGACGACTCGCTGCGCGTGCGGCGTGGCCACGGTGACCTGAGAAACGATGGACTGGAACCTGACGACAGAAGGTGCGAGCCGGAAGCCCGCGAGCCCGAAGAGTGCCACTGCCGTCGTCGCGCCGGTCAGCCCATCCATCAGGAATCCGGCAAGCCCGACGAGAACGAAGCCACCGATAATGCCGGACTCGATGACGTACCGTGGCGCCTGAGCAAGGAACTGGGCGTTCGAGCGCGCGCGTGTTGCCTCGCGTCGATTGTCCTTGACGACCCGTGCCGCTTCCGTGCCCTTGTTTCGGAGAGTTACTTCCTTGAGCGCGCCGACCATCTCAGTGATGAGCCGGGAGCTGAGGAGGGAGTAGCGGAGGGCCACCTGGCTTGCCTGTCGTGTGCGTTTCGTGACCCCGAAGAACAGGAATACTCCGAGCAAACCCAAATAGAGGAAAGCGATGAGGGCGACGACCGGTTGAGCCACCCAGAGCACTGAGATGATCGTCACGAAACTCAGTATTTCGCCGACGATCGTCGTGGCCGGGAGCACGAATCCGGAAATAGTCATGGAGACGCTGCCATCGGTCAAGCGCACGATGTCAGAGGAGTTCCGCTTCAGCCGCTCGACCCAACTGGAGGCCATATAGCTGTCGAAAAGGCGGGTGCCGAGTTCGAGTTCGTACTTCGCGAAGACTCTCGTCGCTCGCCAGATGACGAAAAGGGACAGCGCGCCTTTCAAAATGATGAGCAGGCACACCAGGCCGAGCAGAATGATGAGCCCGGTGTCATTCACCTCGCCGATGATGGGAAGCGAAAGCTTCGACTTGCTCAGGAGTGGCCCGATCACAATGGCAAGAAGGCCGAGTGCAGCGGCATCCAGCACCGAAAGCAGTGCAAGGACGAGGGAGTAGACGACCAGGAATCTCCTGGCCCTGCCGGGGAGGATGTCGAGCACTCTTCGATAGAGTTTCCACGTTTCCCGCACTGTGTCTTATCCCATTCGTTCTTTTCGGCAAGAGTTGAAGTCTAGCCGGGCGCACTCCGTGGCTCTCAGTTGGCGTCGACTATCGCGAGGAACGCCTGGCGCTCCGATTCCGCCGAGAAGTCGGGGGCAATCCTGTGGGCCGCTCGCTTGTACTCGGCAACCTGTTCCGCGGTAAGCGTGTTGAGCCCCGCGGCGAGGTCCTGCGCCGACCAGCCCCCAACGACCAGGCCGATTCCATGCTCCTCGACGAGCTCCTCCATCATCAGGCTTTTCCCGATAACGACGCCCAGACGGCCCTGAATGGCCTCAAAGAACTTGTTCGGAAGCGCCAGCTCCAGATTCCTGGTCTTCGGTGGGAAGAACATGACCTCAAGGTCGTACTGATTGATGGCTGAACAAATCTCCATCATGGGAACCGGAGGCACAAAATGAACCCGGCCCTCCAAACCCCGCGCATAGGCTTTCAATGCGGCGATCTCGCTTTCGGCTCCGACCGGGAGAAACGTCATCGAGAAGCGTTCGCCGATGAGCCGCATCGCATCGACGATTTCGTAGAGTCCCCGGTTCCGGTTGACGACGCCGTGATGGACCAGCCTTATTTCCTCAGGATTCACGGGAACAGGATTCTGCACGATCGACGGGGGGCAGTTGCGAATGACTGCAGGTGTGCTGAACCCGAATTCTTCCGCGTAGAGGGAGCTGATACCGCGGACCGGTGTGGATCGCGTCGTGAAGTGGGGATCGCCGATATGTCTGCGAATCCACGCTTGATAGCTTGCAAGGAAACGCCGATACAACGAATCTCGTCGTGGGGTGGCAGGGAAGTACTCGTGGAGATCCAGGTGGGTGTGTGCACGCAATGCCGTCGCAGTGAACGTGTTCGGATCGGCGATCCACGGCACGAATTGAAGATCATTGAAAATGATGAGCTGATACTGACCCGACCGGATCCGGCTCTTGACCGCAGGCTGAATCCGGTTGGAAGCCAGAAGCTTGAACCTGAGCCGGTGGGGGAGCAGTCCGTGGATCAGAAGAGTTCCCGGCTTGGACCGCACCCACCTGCGGACTGACATCAACGGGAAGTGATCGTGCACAGAAGAGGCGGACTCCGGTCCGCTCCCGATTGTGTCGACGACCCACCCGTTACCGGTCAACGATTCGACCTGGCGGCTCACCCTCGGGTCCCGATGAACCATGGTGCTCGCGACGACGAGCGCACGCCTGGGTTCCTTAGTCATGACGCCCCAATCCTATCCGCGAGCCTCGTGATGGGGGCCTCCACGACGGATCGAGTGACAACTCCGCAGAAGCGCTCATCGTCGGAACGAGAAATGCCGATGCCCGAAGAAGCTGAGAAGAGTGGTCGCGACAAGAATTATTGCTTGAGCGAGCAACGGTGGGACGTTCGCAAGTTCTACAAGGAGCGGCAGCATGATGAAGTTTGCGCCAATAGAAACCAGGTAGACGCTGACAAAACGAATGAAGTCCAGCCACAGTCTTCCCGAAACGACGAAGACGAACTTCCGATAGAGAACAAACGCCAGCATGATTGCCAGGAGGTATGACAGCACCAGACTGATCAGATAGCCGAATGGCAGGTTGCCGAACAGAAAGGTGTCGAACAGGGCGAACAGTAGATAACCTACGACCGTGTTAATGCCACCAACGGCGAGGAAGCGCACGCGTTGGTCGCTGAAGAATACTCTAAGCCAGTGAGGGGACTTTCTCATCGAGACCCTTCCCCCTCAACACCGCAACACGCGGCAACGCAACTCATGAAGGAACAACATACATGCACGACGACCCAGCTGTGAGTAGCCTCAGCCCGCACAGTGCTCAGCCCCATGCGATCTCCATTGTCATTCCGGTCTTCAATGGGGAGCTGACACTTGCTCCACTCGTCGCCGAGATAGCTCAACTCACGACGCCATCGAGTTCCCCGATGGGGCACTCCTGGATCGTGAAGGAGGTGCTGCTCGTCTTCGATAATGGCTCAGACAAATCGGATGCCACAATCCGCGCATTGGACAATCAGTATTCGTTTGTGCGACCCATCTGGCTGAGCCGCAATTTCGGACAGCATTCTGCGACGCTGGCCGGCATGTCCTCCACCGTTTCAGAGTGGATTGTCACGATGGATGAAGATCGCCAACACGATCCCCGAGACATCGGCATCCTGCTTGACGCGGCGCTACGGACCAGATCGCCGCTCGTGTATGCGAAGCCGACCAACACGCCCCCACACGGCTGGCTGCGGAACACTGCTTCCCGTTCCGCCAAGACGATCATGTCGACCCTTCTGCCGGACAAGTCGGCATTGCAGTATCAAAGCTTCCGATTGGTGCTCGGAGAAATCGGTCGAAGCGTCGCCGCCTACGCCGGCGCCGGTGTTTATCTCGATGTTGCGCTGGGTTGGATCGTCTCCAGCGTGGCGACGGCGGACGTAGAGTTTCGCGCCGACAATAGTCGCGCATCCGGATATTCTCTCGGGTCGCTCCTCAGTCACTTCTGGCGTTTGGTTCTGTCCAGTGGGACCAAAGCCTTGCGGGTCGTGAGCATCCTGGGAGCAATCTCCGCACTGGCCGGATTCGGACTAGGCGTCTATTTCATCATCGAACGGTCGTTGGGTGGGAACCTTCCCGCTGGATGGACGTCAACTATTACCGTGATCCTGTTTTCGAACGGCGTGATACTCATGGCCATGGGGATCATCGCGGAATACCTCGGAGTCGCCGTCAATATGGCGATGGGCAAACCTCGTTATCTGATCGTGAGCGACCCGGCCGATGGTCCTCTTCAGCGGGCCGAGCGCGCTGACAATCTATGACCGAGGCACTAGGGATCCTGTCCACCTCAGATTGATCACCTGCGCCTCGCCTCCATCCGGAGTCCGGCTACCTCAGCCGCCAGACCCGGACGTCCTGTGCGGGGACATCGCTCGCGTGCCGCTCGACGACCTGGAAGTCGGCGGGGAAGTTGATGCCGCACGCGGCAAGTCCCGCGACCAGCCGGTCGTGCCTGGCATCGCCCTCCTCCTCGGTAGCCGCCTGCAGCACGAACATCTCGTCGGGCACATCGTCCGTGCAGGACTTCGCGATGGACGACGCCCAGTCCGATCCGGGCCAGATCGCGGACCAACCGCTCGCGTTGAACGCGAGCAGCGCGCCGGGGGTCGCGATCGACAGCGCCGGGACGTCCTGCGCTTCCAGCCGCCGGCCGGCGTCGTGCAGCCAGGTGTACAGGTCTGCTTCGCCCTCGGTCAGGCGGATTCCTCGCAGATCCCCCACCTCGACCGTCGAATTCTGCGTGAAGTACGGCACCGTTCGGTAAGGGTGCCGGTAGACGTCGACGGCGACCGCAATCCCGGACGAGGCGACGATGACGCCGAGGAGTAGCAGCGGAAGTGCGCGCACAGCCGCTGAGACGGCCTCCGAACGCTGCCACAGTAGTACGAGGCCAACGGCCGCACCGGTGGCCCACATCGTTGCAGAGAATACGGTGGCACCGAAGATGCGGTTGTTGGTGCCGAGAGCGCTGATCAACGGAGCGAGGGCGAACAAGCCGAAGGCGGCGACACCTGCGGCCAGTCTCCTGGGCGGGTTCGCAGCCCTCGCCGCCGGGCTTGCGAGCACAGCCAGTGACAGCACGGCGAGCACGAGCAGGAATGCGTAACCCACGCCGAGGGAGGTCCAGCGATCGAGGGCACCGGGGAACACGTTGACCGTGACGAGCACGATGGCAAGTACGAAGGACAGGAAAAGGGTCACGTTCTCTGCCGATGCAATGACGCGCCGCGCCGGGTCGGAATCGGTGCGGAACCCCCTGACGACGAGCAGTATGACTCCTGCGAGGAGGATCGGGACCGCGAGCGCGGCCACCGTGACCGACATCGACCCCAGGTAGGTCGCCAGGATCGCCCTTATGGAGTGTCCGCTCCCTGCCTGTGCGGACGGGTCTGCGCCGAACCGGACGCTGGTCTCGAAAAAGGACGCCAGGGGTGCGCCTGCCGCCCACATGAGGAGGAAGCCGGCCATCAAACCACCGAGCAGCCCCGCGACCCTCTTCCACCAGGCTCCACCATCCGCTGCGAGGAGCGCCGCTCCGATCGCCAGGAGCGACAAGAAGAGACCCGCAGATACCTTGGCGAGCACGAGGGCGGACAGGATCCCTCCCGTAATCGGCCACAACCACCATCGCCACGCAGGTCGAGCCTCCGGTGCATCCCGACTCATGAGAAGGAGGAAGATCAGCAATGCCGCCCCCAGCTGGGTGAGCCACGACGACAGCTCGTTGTAGCCCAAGTAGCGGGGCGGGTAGCTCCACGCGGCGAGCGTGCCGATCTGCGCGACCAGCCCGACCAGGAGCCAGCCGACCCTCCCCAGCTCTATCCCCTTCGACCGCAGCAAGGCCCGCGCGAGCACTGTCAGGATCACGCCGAGCGCAACATATCCGAACAGCCGCAGGATGCGGAACACGAGCACGCTGCTGCCCGTCAACTCATAGAGAGGATTGAGAAGGTATTGGAACCCCCAGACCTCGCTCGTGCTGACGCGGTTGCTGGCGATCATCGCATACACGAAGCCCTCGTCGCTCCAGTCGAACCCGCGGTTGAGCGTAGCCACGATCACCGCGAAGGTGACCGCCATGACTGCCGCGACCCCGACGAGCACGACGATGTGAGGCGAAAGGAGACTTCGCGCACGCAGCCTGAGAACGTTCTTGATCATGGATTTCCTCTCACACCGTTACACAGACAACGGTGGCCATATCGCCGCGGGACGCTCGATCACTTCCGAGAGGCTGTGCGGTTTCGGTAGACGGGGGAGACGATGTTGAGTGCCATCCGTTCAGGGGTGGGAACCTGAAGAGTTACGTTTCGCGTTGCGGGTCCTATGCGAGACTGTAATCCATGGGCCGAACTTGGGCTGTGATCCCAATGTACAACGAGGGCACCATGATCGGTTCCGTGGTCTCGGAACTGCGTCAGAGTTTCCCCTTCGTTGTCTGTGTCGACGACGGATCGAGTGACAACTCCGTCGAGGCCGCTCGCAGTGCCGGTGCGGTCGTCGTGCGGCATCCGATCAACCTCGGGCAGGGCGCGAGCCTCCAGACCGGGTTCGACTTCGCGCTCAGCGACCCGTTCATGACCGAGGTGCTCACCTTCGATGCGGATGGCCAGCACCTCGTCGACGATGCCGTCGGGATGCTGGCGAAACTTCGCGCCGAGAGACTCGACATCGTGATCGGCTCACGATTCCTCGACGACCGGACCCAGATGACCCCGCTCAAACGCGCAACCCTGCGCCTTGCCGCGTTCTACACGCGCCTGACGACCGGCATGGCGCTCACCGACGCGCACAACGGCCTGCGTGTCATCGGCCGGGAACTGCTGGAGAAGGTCAACCTGCGCCAGAATCGGATGGCGCACGCCTCGGAGCTGATCGACCAGATCGGCGGCAACAAGGCGAGGTGGGCCGAATTCCCCACGCATATCGTGTACACCGAGTACTCGAAGGCGAAGGGTCAGTCTGTGCTGAACTCGATCAACATCCTCGTCGAACTACTGTTTAGGTGAATCTCGTGACGATTGTCTTCCAGATCCTTGCCGTTCTGGTCATCCTTCTTGCCGCATTCTTCATGCTGCGAGGGGGTGGGGCGCGGCATCAGGCGATCCGGCGCATCCTCATGCTGCTGTTCATCGTCGCCGCGGCCTCCTCGGTGTTCTTTCCGCAGGTCTGGACCTGGGCCGCGCATCTCGTCGGCATCGGACGCGGTGCGGACCTTCTGCTCTACTTCCTCGTGCTCACTTTTCTGGGGTTCGTCGCGACGACCTACCGCCGATTCCGCAATCTCGAGCAGGACGTGACGGAGTTGTCGCGTCAGGTGGCACTCGTGACGGCACCACCTCCAGCCGCCGAGGAGCCGGGCGAGAAGGCTTGAGAGTGGCAGCAGTGAAGACCTTCGCGAAGAGGGTTCTGAGGACGTTGCTCCTGGTGACGCCGGATGCACTCGTCTCTCGGGTAGTTCCTCGGGCGCAGCGCTATGCCCCGGGAGAGATCCCTGCCGTGCCGGCACCGCCGAAGACAGCCGTCCGGCTCTTCATCGGCCCATCGAATCTTGCCGGGCAGGGCTGGGGCTGGGCGCGCTCCGTCGAGAGGTATCTTCCCGATGTCGGGGCCGTCGCGATGTCGGGGCCGAAGGAGCGCCGTTTCTCCTTCCCCGCCGATCAGCGGGTTCCGTATTTCGTGTACCGGTGGTCGCCGTCCTGGCGCAGGGCGCAGACTCGGGCTCTGACCCGCAACTACACCCATGTGATCGTCGAGTCGGCGCGCCCCCTTTTCGGGGATGCTCTGGGGCGGAACCTTCTCGAGGAACTCCCGCGGCTGCGATCGCGCGGTGTTCCCGTCGCTCTGGTGTTCCACGGGAGCGACATTCGACTGCCCAGTCGCCATGCTGCGAACTCGCCCTGGTCCCCGTTTCGCGAAGGGCTGATGGAGCTGACCCCGGTTCTGGAGGCTTCGGTGCGGAAGACGAGCGCCTTGATTGCGAACCTGGACCTTCCCGTTTTCGTCTCGACACCGGACCTTCTTCTCGACCTGCCGACGGCGGACTGGCTACCCGTTGTGGTCGACCCTGAAGCCTGGCGCACCCAGCGCGGACCACTGTCCGGTCATGACCTGCCGATCGTCGCCCACGCGCCCAGTCGGGCGATTCTCAAGGGATCGGATCTCATCGACCCGATCCTTGATCGTCTGGAGGAGGAGGGCCTGCTGCGGTACCGGCGGGTTCAGGGCGTTCCTTCCCAGGAGATGCCGGGAGTCTACAAGGACGCCGACATCGTGATCGACCAGGTTCGGCTCGGGATCTACGGGGTAGCGGCGTGCGAGGCGATGGCGGCCGGCCGCATCGTCGTGTCCCATGTGAGCGAGCAGGTGCGTGATCACGTCCTCGCAGCCACGGGTCTTGCGCTGCCCATCGTGGAGACGAGTCCCGACGAGCTGGAGTCGACCATTCGCGCCATCATCGCGAATCCCGCCGACTATCGCGACACCGCGGCAGCCGGTGTCGAGTTCGTCGAGGCGGTTCACAGCGGAGCGCTGTCTGCGGAGAACCTCAGGGGTTTCCTGACCTCGCCCTCGACGCGTGGCTGAGGCAACCGGCACGAGGCTCTCCTCCCGACCACCTGCGCAGGAGTGCCCCTGTTGGGGGATCGCGATCCCGGCACAGATCCGCTAGGAATGATGAGGGTGTTCGGGGGGAACTCATGAAGATGAAACAGGGGGCGGCACGGTCGCGCCGTGCACACGTTGCGGTCCTGGCGGTACTCGCGAGTGTCGCGCTCGTGCTCGGGGGACTGCAGTCGGCGAACGCGGTGGTCGCTCCGGCGCCACGGGCCGCACAGTCCCAGCACGTCATCGAAATCGGCAACCCGGCGCTCGCGGATCAGCCGCAGCTGAGCATCGAAGGAACGGTGCTGGTTGTCGAGATCGACAACGGGCAGGACTCGCGCACCGACTACTCCGTCCAAACGACTGGCGGCGAGGTCCGGATCGCCGGCGAACTGGATCGGCTCACCACGGGCAGCACGTTCAGCGGAACAGTCGCGCTGCCGAAGACGATGACCGAGAAACTCGCACCTCGCTCCGCATCGCGCGTCGAGCGTTCCGCGGAGAGCCCGATCGGCTCGGGATCGCTTGAGGGCACCCAGCTCATGCAGCTGGCGGAGGTGGAGCCGGAAGCACTGCAGGTCGTGACCGCGCAGGTCGCGATTCCCCTCGCTGCCGCCACTGCCACAGCGGCGGCGCACACCGTCGACGTCGCGGTCATCAACGGCGCGGCATTCCCCGACACCGAGGTCGACACGAATGTCGCGGGCCTCAACGCGTTCTGGCCGGGACAGTCGAACAATCTCATCACCTCCGTGGCGCGGCCGAACGCCGTGAAGAGGTACACCTCGCCGTACTTCGCAAGCTGCGACTTCGATCGGATGTGGTCTGAAGCCGCCGGTAAATTCGGCAACACGGTCAGCAGCTACTACAACAGCACGGGCCGCCACCTGGTCGTCATCGCCTACGACACCCGGTCGACAGGAAACTGTGGCACGGGAATCGGGAGCGTCGGCAGCCCCAGCGCGCAGGGCGGCCTGATCTGGGCGAACTCGGTGGGCACGGTCGACCTGCACACGCTCGCCCACGAGTTCGGCCACAACCTGGGGCTCGGCCACTCCAATGTGCACAGCTGCACCAGCGCAACCATGGTGGAGGGCACCGCCGCTCAGGGCTGCGCGGACCAGAGCTACAAGGACTACTACGACGTCATGGCCGGCGGCTACATGTGGGGCAGTTACAGCACGAATCAGCTCGCAGCGCTCAACGTGACCGACAAGGTGCATCTCGGGTATTACCCCGCCGGGGCGCTCGGAGTGGTGTCCTCGAGCGGCACCGTCACGCTCGCACCCGCATCGGCAATGAGCGGCGTTCGAGGACTCCAGGTCGCCGACCCGCTGTCGCCGGGTGACGTCTACTACGTCGAGTACCGGTCGGGGACGGGCATGGACGCAGGCGCGTTCTACACCTATCCGCCGACGCAGGACGCGCTCGGCCTGCGGGTCGGGCTGCGCATCCTCAAGTTGCGCAGTTCATCCCCTGGCGGGGACTCCGTCGCCCTGGCACTGCTCAGGCAGCCCGGCGACAGCCGTAAGATGCTCGCCATGACGGTGGGCGGCTCGTTCACCTCACCCAGCGGCGGGCTCACGATCGATTTCAATGGACTCAGCGGCGAAAGCGCGATCGTCGGCATCGCCCGCCACAGCACACCCGACACCGACCGCATCGCCGGTACGAACCGTTACGACACCGCGGTCAAGGTCTCGCAGGCCGGATTCCCCGGTGGTGCGCCGGTCGTCTACGTCGCGCAGGGCGCCGGCTATCCGGATGCGCTCAGCGCAGCACCCGCCGCCGTGAAGGAAGGTGGCCCCCTCCTCCTGACCGAGAGCGGTGTGCTGACCCCGATCGTCAAGACGGAGATCCAGCGCCTGAACCCGTCGAAGATCGTTGTCGTCGGCGGAATCGGGGTCGTGAGGCCCGCGGTGTTCGATGCTCTGAAGGCCATGGTGCCGAACACCATCAGGGTCGGCGGGTCAGACCGCTATGCGACCGCGCGACTCGTCGTCGCGCAGGCGTTCAGCCGCTCGACGGTCGCGTACGTGGCAACCGGCACCGGATTCCCGGACGCCTTGTCGGCCTCGGCTGCGGCAGGGGCGACGGCCAGTCCGGTCATCCTCGTCAACGGGAGCCTCTCCTCAGTCGATGCGGCGACGAAGACACTTCTCCAAAGCCTTGGAGTGACGCAAACACGCATCGCTGGTGGAACAGGGGTGGTCAGTGACGGTGTGCGGAGTTCTCTCGCGTCGTTCTCCACCGTGACCCGAGCGGGCGGCACGAACCGATTCGACACCAACCACCTGATCAACTCCGCGATCTTCTCGAGCGCGCCGCAGGCCTTCCTGGCGACCGGCTACCAGTTCCCGGATGCCCTGGCCGGGGCCGCGCTCGCCGGGCTGAGAGGCGCGCCGCTGTACCTCGTGCAGACCTCGTGCATCCCTGCCCAGACCTACACCGACATCCTCGCCGGCGACGCCACAGAGGTAACCCTCATCGGTGGAACCGGGGTGCTGACCACTGCGGTTGAGGCCCTCACCCGCTGCTGATCGGCACGAGCGGGGAGCCGATGGCTCGCCGGCCTCGGTGCAGGCCGATCAGCCTGCGGCGATCGTCCCCGGCAGGCAGCCGCGAAGATTCATCACCGCCGAATCAAGGGCACCGGGACCGCCCAGCAGGATCGCCTCCTGCGCATGGTGCATCTCGAAGTTCACCCAGGTGTAGCTGGGGACGCAGTGACCGAAGGAGAGATACAGGGGCGCTCCCATTGTTCCCGCAAGCGCCGCCCCCGCGAGTGCGTCTGCGAACCCGGAGCCCAGGGCCAGGAACACGGTATCGGTGTCCGCCGTTTGACGCTCGAAGTTGTTGACCCAGGACGCGGTGTCATATCGATCCACACCGCCCAACCGTGTGACGGTGGTGACGGAGTCCAGGCGGGAGAGTGCCTCCTCGACTCCACGGCTGACCGCGCCGGTCCCACCGACGACGTTCACTGCGCCGGGGCTCAGGTACTCGAGAGTGTCGATTGTGGCCTGGTCGAGGACACCGAGCGACCCCTTGACCAACACAACAGGCACGCCCTTCCGACCTGCCACGGGAGCTGCGGTCAAGGCGTCGGCGAATCCGCTACCGGTTGCCACGAAGACCGACTCCACTCCCGGTGTGTAGAACCGTTCCGCGACCTCCCGCGACGTTTCGTATCGATCGGCGCCGAAAACCCGAAAAATCTCCGGCGCGAGTCCGGCGAGCCCGTCGTACACCGGAGGAGTCACGACTCCGGGACCTCCGACGACCACGATCGCTTCGGGGCCGAGCCGGACAATTTCGCGTCGGATGACATCGGGAAGAGCATCGGGGGCGGTGAGCAGCAGCGGCGCCCCGTACATCGCCGCGACCGGCGCTGCGCTGAGCGCGTCGGGGTAGTCGACCCCGCTCACCACGAAGACGACCCCGGAGCCCGGCTCGAAGGGAGGGTATTCCTGAGCCACTGCCGCTGAGGTTGCGAACCGGTCGGCACCGGCCAACCGGCTCGTCGGAATGTTCGGACCGACGATCAGATCGGCGTTCCTGCCGGGGATCGATACGGCGGGATCGAGGTGGAAGTCGTCCGACGTCCGATCGTCGGATCGACCGTTCCAGTACTCTGCCCGAGTCGGGTGCAGGTAGGGGAGTCCGAATCGCATCGTGTACTCGCCCGCGGGCAGGCCGGCAATGGAGATCGAGTAGTACCCGGCGGAATCGGTGAGGGTGATCCTCTCCTGCCACAGTGACTTGTCCGACCCGTAGTAGTGCACGGAGTAGAGTGTGACGTTCTCCCACGGAATTCCGCGCCCGTTGCCGGCGTAGGTGACCCGGCCGCTGATCGTCGCACCGGATGCCGCAGCAGCGGGGGTCGGTTCCAGAATGAGAGCGCTCAACAACACGGCCAATATCGCCGCGGGCCAGCGGATTCTGCGGGCTGCCTCGAGAACGGACATCGCGGACACCTTCGGTGGAGTCAGGGCATCGGGATTCCTGAACCCGGAACCGGACGCCACGAGTTCTTAGGAATCCCTCACCTTACTGCCCCTGCCGTCGCGCGTAAAGGCCGAAGCCGAGCCCTCCCGCGTTACGCCGAGGCCGATCCGATCACATAGGTCGGGATCGCGGAGCGCAACTCCCGGCTCGTGACGCCCCTGCCGTCGACAACGGTCCTCGCGCCGGGGACGTGTTCTGCACGTACCGACTCGTACTCCCTGTGGTTCGCCTGAACGATCACGGCATCCACGCTCTCGCCGAATTCGTAGTCCTCGAAGCCGAGCTTCTCGAGCTCATCCTTCGTGTACATCGGGTCATTCACGACCGGGATCGCTCCGGCCTTCTTCAGCTCGTCGACGACATCGAAGACGCCGGAGAAGGCCGTCTCCTTCACGCCGCCACGGTAGCTCGCGCCGAGCACGGCAACACGCTGTCCCTGAAGGGAACCGTGGTGCTTCTCGAGCAGGGCGACCGCGTAGTTCGGCATGCCGCGATTCGCGGTCCTCGCGGCCCGCACGATCGTCGCCTCCGGGTCGTTCCACAGGTACATCTGCGGGTAGATCGGGATGCAGTGGCCGCCGACCGCGATTCCGGGCAGGTGGATGTGACTGTACGGCTGGCTGTTGGACGCCTCGATCACGCGGTACACGTCGATGCCCTGGCTGTCGGCGTAGCGGGCGAACTGGTTCGCGAGGCCGATGTTCACGTCGCGGAAGGTCGTCTCGGCGAGCTTCGCGAATTCGCTGGCCTCGGAAGAGCCGAGATTCCAGACGCCGTTCGGGCGGGCCAGGTCGTCGCGCTCGTCGAAGTCGAGCACTGACTCGTAGAACTCGATGCCGCGCCGGGTCGACGCCTCGTCGATTCCGCCGATGAGCTTCGGATACTTGCGCAGGTCCGCGAACACCCGTCCCGTGAGCACGCGCTCGGGGCTGAAGACGAGGTGGAAGTCCACCCCGGCCTTGAGCCCGGAGAGCTTTTCGAGCATGGGGGCGAATCGGTTCCTGGTCGTTCCGACCGGCAGCGTCGTCTCGTAGGAGACGAGTGTTCCGGCCTTCAGCCCGCGCCCGACCGCCTCCGTGGCGTTGTCCATCCAGCCGAAGTCGGGCACGCCCTCGATGTCGACGAAGAGCGGGACGACGATCACGACCGCTTCGCTCCTGCCGACGGCGTCGGTCGTGTCGAGCGTCGCCGTGAGCGCGCCAGAGGTCACGGCCTCGGCGAGTTTCGTGTCCAGGAACGCCTCACCGGGGAACGGCTCCGTTCCGCCGTTGATGAGCTCGACGGTTCGCGGGTTCACGTCGGCGCCGAACACCGTGTGGCCCTTGCTCGCGAACTGCACGGCGAGCGGGAGACCGATCTTGCCCATGCCGACGACGGTGATATTCATGGTTATTCCTTTAGCTCAGTCGGTGGGTGAGGCCGTCGGCCACGAGCTTCTCGGCGATGTCCACGACATCCGCCCCCTGCTCGAGCGTGACGATGTGGCTCGTGTCGCCACTGAGCACCGCGTCGCGGAACGCCTCGTGCTCCGCGAGGAGCGGTTCCTTCTTGTGGAGCGCGAAGCGGGTGACGTCGCCCTCGCTCACGCCACGGAACGCCGAGACCCCGGTCCAATTGCTCGCGCCGACCCCATTCTCGAAGTAGGTGAGGTCGGCCGTGAGGGTGTCGGCGACGAGCGCCCCCTTCTCGCCGGTCACGATCGTCGTGCGCTCCTTGAACGGTGTGAGCCAGTTCACGGTGTGACTTGCGATCGCCCCCTTGCTCAGAGTGCCGATCGCGACGAGCATGTCCTCGTGGGGGCGGCCGCTGCGGTGGGTCGTGCGCGCGTTCACACTCACGTAGCTCTGCTGGCTCACCCAGGCGGTGAGGTCGATGTCATGGCTCGCGAGGTCCTTGATGACCCCGACATCGGCGATGCGACCGGGGAACGGGCCCTGCCGACGTGTGGCGATCTGGTAGATGTCGCCGAGCAGGCCATCCTCGAGGCGTGTGCGCATCGACTGCAACGCGGGGTTGAATCGCTCGATGTGGCCGACACCGCCGACGAGGTTCGCGGCGCGGAACAGCTCGACGAGCTCGCGGGAGGCCTCGGTGGTGTGGGCGACGGGCTTCTCGATCAGGGCGTGAACGCCGTGCTCGGCGAGCTTGCGCCCCATGTCCAGGTGGTAGACGGTCGGCGTCGCGATCACGGCGTAATCGACGCCCGCGAGGAACTCGTCGAGCTCCTTCGTGACCGGCTGTCCCTCGACGGAATGCGGGACACCGTCAGCGGGGTCGTAGACGCCGACGAAGTCGACGCCTTCCAGGGAGCTCAGCACACGGCAGTGGTGCCGGCCCATCATCCCGAGGCCCAGGACCCCGGCCCGGAGCGTTGCCGCCATCAGCGGCCCGCCCCGGCGAGAGCGCTGACCGCCGTGGCGATGGTCTCGAGCTCG
Organism: Terrimesophilobacter sp.; assembly: GCA_036565765.1. GTDB lineage: Bacteria > Actinomycetota > Actinomycetes > Actinomycetales > Microbacteriaceae > Terrimesophilobacter. Next base: position 12,264 of record DATCXP010000012.1, on the reverse strand, counting down.
GTGTCGGTGAGCGAGGGGTAGATCGGAAGCGACAGCACCTGGGTCGCGGCGAGCTCGGTGTTGGGGAGGTCGAGGCTCTGCTTGAACGACGGAAGGCGGTGGATCGGCGTCGGGTAGTACACGCCGCTGCCGACACCGCGGGCGGCGAGCTCCTCCGCGAAGCGATCGCGGTCGTGGTCGACGACGCGGATCGTGTACTGATGGAAGACGTGGGTCGCTCCCGGCGCGGTCGGCGGCGTGACGACCCCGGTGATGTTCTCACTCAGGAACGCTGCATTGGCCTGCCGCTTCGCCGTCCAGCCGGCGAGCTTGGTGAGCTGCACCCGGCCGATCGCGGCGTGGATGTCGGTCATCCGGTTGTTGAAGCCGAAGATCTCGTTCTCGTAGCGCTTCTCCATGCCCTGGCTGCGCAGCAGGCGCATCTGGCGGGCGATCGAGTCGGACGCGGTCGTGACCATTCCGCCCTCGCCGGAGGTCATGTTCTTCGTCGGGTAGAAGGAGAACGAAGCGGCTTCGCTCCAGGTGCCGACCGGCTTTCCGCCGACTGAGGCCGCGTGAGCCTGGGCGGCATCCTCGATGAGCAGGATGTTGTGGCGCCTGGCGATATCGGCGAACGCCACCATGTTCGCCGGGTGCCCGTACAGATGGACCGGCATGATCGCCTTGGTGCGCGGTGTGATGGCGGCCTCCGCGGCTGCCGGGTCGAGCGCGAAGTAGTCGGCCTCGATATCGGCGAACACCGCGGTCGCGCCTGCGAGCTGCACGGCATTCGCGGTGGCCGCGAAGCTGAACGACGGGACGATGACCTCGTCACCGGCGCCGATGCCGGCCGCGATGAGCGACAGGTGGAGTGCGGAGGTGCCGGAGTTCACCGCGATGCAGTGCCGGCCTTCGACGAGCGCGGAGAACTCGTGCTCGAAGGCCGCGACCTCAGGTCCCTGCGCGAGCATTCCGGAGAGCATGACACGGTCGACCGCCGCTCTCTCTTCGTCGCCGATAAGCGGTTTTGCCGCGGGAATCATGAGTCCTCCACCTCGATCAGAGTGTTGCTGTCTACTTGCCGATACTGCCGCCCGGTTTTCGGGCAGGTCCACAGGCCGTCGGCCTGTTCCGCGAGAGGATGGCCCGCGCGGCCGACCCAGCCGATGCGCCTGGCCGGGTTGCCGACCACGAGAGCGAAGTCCGGGACATCCTTGACGACGGTCGATCCCGACCCGACGAGCGCCCAGGCGCCGATCGTGAGTGGCGCGATGCACACGCTCTTCGCCCCGATCGACGCACCCTCGTGCACGGTGACACCCACAGCTTCCCAGTCGGATGCCGACTTCGGTGTCCCGTCCTCATTGATGGCGCGCGGGAACTGGTCGTTCGTGAACACGACGGCCGGACCGACGAAGACGCCTCGGCCGAGTTTCGCGGGCTCGTAGACGAGCGCGTAGTTCTGGATCTTGCAGTTGTCGCCGACCTCGACGGCGGGCCCGATGTAGGCGCCGCGCCCGACGATGCAGTTCTCGCCGACCGTCGCCTGCTCGCGCACCTGTGCGTAGTGCCAGATCCTCGCGGATGGTGCTATCGACGCGGAGTCGGCGACATCGGCCGTGCTGTGGATGTTGGCGCTGTTCGCGGCCATGCGCGCTCCAGGGATCGACAAGTGGGGGCGCATCCATCATATTCGCTCCCCTCCGGGAGCCCCGCGCGCCAGCGGTGTGATCAGAGTTGACAATGTGAAAGTTGTGAATTCTCTTGATTTACCATTCACTTCGCTTAGTCTGGATGGCGGGAATGCGTGGGGGTGCAATGCCAATGCTGGAAATCGGGAATGCGCGGCCTGTTGTCCGAGGCCGACTGAAGCGAGCCGTCGCCGTACTGTCCGCGGGTCTCATGGTTGCTACGGGGCTCATCATGGTGAGCCCTGCGGCACCGGCTGAGGCTATGAGCGTGAGCGAATTCAATGCCGGCAATATCATCAGCGATGCCAATTTCTATGACGGCAACGCCATGACCGAGGCTCAGATCCAGGCGTTCCTGAACGCGAAGATCGGCACCTGCAAGAACTCGCTCTGCCTCAATGTCTACAAGCAGACGACGATCTCCCGCGCCAAGGACAGGACCGTGTGCGACGCCTACGCGGGCGCAGCGAACGAGCCAGCCGCGCGGATCATCTTCAAGGTCCAGCAGGCCTGCGGGATCAGCGCGAAGGTCATCCTGGTCACCCTGCAGAAGGAGCAGGGCCTGATCCAGAGCACTGGCCCGACCTCGGGGACTCTCGGACGTGCGATGGGCTATGCCTGCCCTGACCACACCGGGGGAACCTGCGACTCGACCTTCTACGGCTTCTTCAACCAGGTGTACTGGGCCTCCTGGCAGATGAAGCGGTACAGCACTCCTGACGTGTTCGGAGGCTTCTGGGCGGGGCAGACCCGCAACATCCTGTACAGCCCGAACTCCGATTGCGTCCCGAACGGGAAAAAGGTCACCATCAAGAACAAGGCGACCGCCGCGCTCTACAACTACACCCCGTACACGCCGACGGCGGCGGCGCTGGCGGCCTACCCGGGTCCCGCGTTGGGTGACGATGCCACCTGCGGCTCCTACGGCAACCGGAACTTCTGGTTCTTCTACTACAGCTGGTTCGGCAGCCCTACCGACATCCACCCGGTGGGCGTGAGCGTCGACCGCATCGGCGGCGGCGACCGGTTCGACACCGCGCTCAAGATCTCCAGGGACGCTTTCCCGACCACGGCTCCCGTCGTATACATCACCGATGGGACGAACTTCCCGGATGCCCTGAGCGCTGCGCCCGCGGCGGCGAGGGATCGCGGCCCCCTGTTGCTGATCACACCGACAGTGCTTCCGGCCGCGGTCAAGGCCGAGATCATCCGACTCGCCCCTGCGAAGATCGTCGTGACCGGCGAAACCGGATCCGTCTCGGCCGAGGTGTTCGCACAACTCGCCGCGCTCGCGCCGACGGTGCGAGTCGGTGGGCAGGACCGGTACGACACCTCGCGCAAGATTGCAGAGACCTTCCCAGCGGGTGCGACGACGACGGCGTTCATAGCAACCGGTGCAACGTTCCCCGACGCGCTCTCCGCGAGTGCGGCTGCCGGGGCAGTCGGCGCGCCGGTCGTCCTCGTCAGAGGATCTGAATCCGCAGTCGATCAGCCGACCATCGACCTGTTGAAGAGTCTCGGCGTGACGAAGGTGTTCATCACGGGCGGCCCCGCGGTCGTGACGCCGGAACTCGAGGCGTCGCTCAGGCTCGTCCCGGGTGTGACGAGCGTCACGCGCTACGGCGGGGGGAACCGTTTCGTGGTGTCGGCGGCGACCAACCGGGCATCGTTCACGGCGAGCACCAGGATCTACGTCGCGTCGGGCTACGCCTTCCCGGATGCCCTGGCCGGTGCCGCCGTCGCGGGCATGAACAAGGCGCCGCTGTACCTCACCCCGACGAACTGCATCTACACCTACGCGCTGGAGGACCTGAGTACCTTCGGGGTGACCAGGATGACCATTCTCGGTGAGACCGGCGTCCTCGGCTCCGGTGTGTCGAGCTTCGCGAACTGCCACTGACGGTTACTTCATAGACTGGACGCGTGAACGTTCTCGTCACCGGCGGCGCCGGATACATCGGTGCGCACCTGGTCCGGCTGCTGACGGAGCGCGGTGAGCGCGTCATCGTCGCCGACGACCTCGCGACCGGGTCCGCCGAGCGCATCGGCGCCGTGCCGCTCATCCAGCTCGACCTCGCCTCGGATGTCGCCCCCGGCATCCTCACCGCCGCCCTGCGCGAGCACCGGGTCGACACCGTCGTGCACTTCGCTGCGCGGAAGCAGGTCGGAGAGTCGGTAGCGCGCCCGGCGTGGTACTACCAGCAGAACATCGGGGGCCTCGCGAACCTGCTCCTGGCGATGAAGGCGGCGGAGGTGTCGCGGTTCGTGTTCTCCTCGTCCGCGTCGGTGTATGCGGCATCCGACGCGCCACTGGCAGAAGGCGACCCGACCGAACCGCTCAGCCCTTACGGGGAGACCAAGCTGGTCGGCGAGTGGCTCGCCGCCGACGCCGCACGCGCAACGGGCCTGCGCTCGGTGAGTCTGCGCTACTTCAACGTCGCAGGGGCGGGAGAGCCGGAGCTCGGGGATACCGCCGTGCTCAACCTCGTCCCCATGGTGTTCGAGAAGCTCGATGCGGGCGAGGCCCCCGTCATCTTCGGCGGTGACTACCCGACCGCGGATGGAACCTGCATTCGCGACTACGTTCACGTGCAGGACGTCGCCGAGGCCCACCTTGCCGCGATCGACGGCCTCGACTCGCTCGGCGGCGGCCACCAGTTGTTCAACATCGGCACCGGGAAGGGCCACAGCGTCCGCGAGATCATCGATGCCGTGCTCGCCGTGGCCGGCGTCGACCGGGCGCCGATCGTCGCGGAACGGCGCCCCGGCGACCCGGCGAGCGTCGTTGCCGCGGTCGGCAGCATCCGTGAGAAACTCGGCTGGTCGGCCAGGCTCGGGCTCGACGACATCATCCAATCGGCGTGGAGCTCCCACGAGTACGTCAGGAAAGCGGGACGACCATGAAGCGGGCGCTCATCACCGGCATCACCGGCCAGGACGGCATGTACCTCGGCGAGTTGCTCGATCGAAAGGGCTACGAGGTCTACGGGCTGGTGCGCGGCCAGAACAATCCGAAGGCAGCCGTCGTGCAGGAGCTGCTCCCCAACGCGAAGCTCCTGTTCGGCGACCTCACCGACCTTGGCTCCCTGCTGCGCGTGATCGAGGCCTCCGATCCGAGCGAGGTCTACAACCTCGGCGCGATCTCCTTCGTCGCCCACTCCTGGGAGAACGCGGGCATGACGACCGACGTCACCGGCAAGGGCGTGCTCAACATGCTGGAGGCGACCAGGATCCATGCCGGCTCCGATCCAGCCGGCATCCGGTTCTACCAGGCCTCGAGCTCTGAGATGTTCGGGAGGGTCCAGGAGACCCCGCAGCGGGAGACCACGCTGCTGTGGCCGCGGTCACCGTACGGCGTCGCGAAAGTGTTCGGCCACTACATGACCATCAACTACCGGGAGTCCTACGGGATGCATGCCTCGAGCGGCATCCTGTTCAATCACGAGTCGCCGCGGCGGGGCATCGAATTCGTCACACGGAAGGTCTCGACGGCCGTCGCGAGGATAGCCCTCGGCAAACAGGACTCCCTCACGATGGGCAACCTCGACGCAAGCCGGGATTGGGGCTACGCCGGCGACTACGTCGAGGCGATGTGGCGGATGCTGCAGCGGCCGACCGCCGACGACTACGTGATCGCGACCGGAACGACTCACACCATCCGGGAACTTCTCGACGTCGCGTTCGCCCGCATCGGGATCAGCGACTGGGCCCCCTACGTGCACTATGACGCGCAGTACGAGCGACCCGCGGAGGTCGACCTGCTCATCGGCGACGCGAGCAAGGCGAAGAGTGTGCTCGGCTGGGAGCCCAGGGTCGCGTTCGCCGAACTAATCCAGATGATGGTGGATGCCGACCTCGCCGACCAGAAGGAACAAGGCTGAGCGTGCCCGTCGCCCTCATCACGGGAGTGACCGGCCAGGACGGAACCTACCTGAGCCGGGCGCTCCTCGACGAGGGATTCCAGGTGCACGGGCTCGTGCGGCCGGGCTCGCCGGCGGCCGTCGAGGCCGGGACGGTCATCCACCGCGCGGACATCCGCGACAGCGCAGCGCTCGCAGCCCTCGTCGCGGAGCTTCGGCCGGCAGAGCTGTACCACCTTGCGGGGCAGAGCTCCGTCGCGGCGTCCTGGGAGGATCCGGTGGGCACGGTGGAGCAGACCGGTGCTCCGGTCGCCGCGCTGCTGCAGGCCGTCGCGCAGCACAGCCCGCATACCCGGTTCGTGAACGCCTCGAGCTCCGAGATCTTCGGCCTCGCCCCCGGCCCGCAGAGCGAGGAGACCCCGATCTCCCCGGTGTCGCCGTATGGCGCGGCGAAGGCGCTCGGGCACTTCCTCACTGCCAGCTTCCGCGGTCGTGGCGTGCACGCGTCGAGCTGCATCCTCTACAACCACGAGTCGCCCATCCGCCCGGAACGGTTCGTCACCCGGAAGATCACGGCCGCGGCGGCGCGCGTGTCGCGCGGGCTGCAGGAGACCGTGTCGCTCGGCAATCTGGACGTGTCACGCGATTGGGGCTGGGCCCCCGACTATGCCGAGGCCATGCGGCTCGCGGCCAGGCAACCCACCCCCGGCGACTACGTCGTGGGAACCGGTGAGCTGCACACCGTTCGCGATTTCGCAATCGCGGCGTTCGCCGCCGCGGGAATCGATGACTGGGAGCGTCACGTCGTCGTCGACGACTCGCTGGCCCGACCGGTCGACCCCGCGACTCAGCGGGCTGACAGCTCCAAGGCGCGCACCGTGCTCGGATGGCGGCCGACGGTCGGATTCGCGGAACTGGTCGATGCGATGGTGCGCGCCGACCTCGCGCTCATCGACCGCTCGGCCGACTGACCGGCTGCACCGGCCACTTGTTCGCGGATCGAAGCTGCTGCAGCAGGTCGCTCGGAACCTCGACTCCTCCACCCTGGGAAAGCGACGTCTCCAGTACGGTCCTACTGAAGCCCGAACCACCACCGCACACGGCGAGATTGTCGACAGCGCTACTGAGCACGCCGGCACCGCCGAGCAGGAAGATGACCTTCGGCCGCAGGGAGACGATCAAATCCATGGTGGTCTGAGGGATGCAATCCTTCTGCACCAGGAACAATGGAGCCCATACGGTGCCCGCCGCTGCGCCTCCGGCGAGGGCATCGGCGAATCCCGCACCGGTGGCGAGGAACACGATGTCGGCACTCGCGAAAGCACGGCCATTCACGGCGTTCGCCGTCTCGTAACGGTTTGCGCCCCCGTCCCTGATGACCTCGACGATGCCGGCGGTCGCGCGCAGTGACTGCTCCAGCTTCGAGCTGATTACGCCGGTGCCACCGGCGAGCGTGATCGAGGCGGTGTTGAGTCCGCTCAGCAGCTGTCTGGTCGCCGCATCGGGGGTACTTGCGGAACCATCGATGAGTACGACCGGTCCGTAGAACTTGCTGACTGCCGGACCGGCGGCCAACGCATCCGGATAGTTCCGTCCATCCGCGAACGTCACCGTCCATGCTCCGTAATCCCGGAAGGCCTCGCTGACGATGAGCCGGGACGTCTCGTAGCGATTCGCCCCACCAAGGCGAATCGCCCGATCCTTGGCGAGAGCGTTCAGCTGGCCGAACACGGCGGCCGAGACGACGCCCTCACCTCCCGCGACATAGATCTGATTCGGCTTGAGCCGCTGGATCTCCGTGAGGACCGATGACGGAATCTGGTTCTGGGTGATCAGCAGGAGGGGAGCACCTTGTGACGCTGCCGCCGGACCGGCGCTCAGCGCATCCGGGAACCCGAGGCCGTTGGCGATCCACAGCGTGTCGATGCCGACGCCCGCGTCGGGGACCAGCCGCTCGGAGATCGCCACAGCTGTGGCGAACCGGTCGCCACCCTCCATCCGAACCGTCTGAAGTGCACCAGGGACAACCAGCTGGTCGATGCCGGGAGTGTCCTGCCCTTCATTGACGGCGATGCCTTCCGCCAGCTGGAGCAGCGGCGCTCCGTTCGACCAGTAGACCGGACTCAAGGCGTTGAGGCCGGCCCCATCGAAGCGCACCGCGTAGGCACCCGCATTCAAGTGCCGGATGGAGTACGCGCCGTTCGAGCCGACTGCCACCGGGTCTCCGGCCGCCTGGAACGTCGCCGTCCACTCGTTGTAGAGGAATGCCGTGGCGCGCGCCGTCTTGTTCCCGGAAGTCACCCCTGGGTCGTACGTGACAGTGCCGGAGATCGACCCCTCCTCAGGCAGCGTTGCGTCGAGACCCGAGAGCGAGGTCGCCGTGACCGAAATGTAGGAGGACGCCTCACGCAACGGCGAATCGCCGAGCCACACCGGCGCCAGCGGGCTGGAGTCGGCGGGCGAGAAGTGGAGTTGGTATCTCCCTGGGGTGACGCTCGCGAAGGTGTACAGCCCGGCGCCCGCCGTGATGACCTGCCCATGCTGCAGACCGTCGTTGCCGAACAGCGTCACGGTGACGTTGTCGGCGGGGCTGGAAGTTCCACCGCTCGTCCCGAACACCTGCCCCGACACGCTCAGGCCGACAACTGCCGAGGCGGAGGCGGGAGCGATCAAGAGGGCGCACCCGAGAGCGAGCGTGGACATGATGGCAAGGATCCGACCTGGCGACCGGCTGAACATCGAGGTTGCTGCACCGAACATGTATGGACTCCCAGATGTGAGGTTGTCACGAAGAAGATGTGACGCATCGCACACTAGCCCCCACCGCACTGGGTGAGCAAGACTCAGAACAAATCTGCCATCCGTCGACTTCTGGTACAAAGAGACCGTGACTGGTGAATCCTCCAAGGATTATTGGAACGATGCCGCGCGCGACAACGCCGCGTGGCACATCGCGACCGGTCACCAGTCCGAGAGCGAGGCGTTCTTCGAGTCCGGCAGGCGCGAAGTCGACGAATTCCTGGCCTTCGCGGGTCTGCAGCCGACCGGCTCGGAAACCCTGCTGGAGATCGGCTCAGGAGTCGGCCGGATGACACGCCACCTCGCCGAACTGGTCGCGCGGGTGATCGCCACCGATGTCAGCGGCGAAATGCTGTCGCGCGCGAAGACCAACCTGGCGCGACAGGGGAACATCGACTACGTCGAACTATCCGGTGCTGGCGAGCTGCCCTTCGAGCGCGACTCTGTCGACGCCGTGTTCTCCTACATCACGATGCAGCACGTCCCGACCGCGGCGGCGCAGGAGAAGTACTTCGCCGAGTCCCTGCGCGTAGTGCGACCGGGTGGATGGGTGTACATCCAGTTCCGGCGGTCCGGCCTGGTGCCGCGGACCCTCGACTGGGTGGGCCACCTCTGGCACAGCCTCTGCGGGCGCAGGACGCTCAACCGGGCCTGGCGCGGCGCGCGGGTGAAGGAGAAGGCGCTCCGGGGGTTCGCCTCCGACTCGGTGACGATCGACATCCTTCCGTTCGGACGACGTCACATCTGGGCGCTCGCTCGCAGGAGCTGAGGCTCACGGCTCGTGCGGCAGCACCGGCTTCCCGGGCGCTGCGGTGAACGCCTGCCGCCAGCTCAGCTCCCGGCTCGCCTTCACCGTGCACACCACAAGAGTGAGCCAGCCGAACTCGATGAGGATCATGCTCTCGGCGAGAGAGGTCGTCACGAGCGCGAGCAGGACGAGCGCCGGCCAGGTGAAGACGATGCTGCGCTGCTGGGCCGCGAGCAGCCAGGAACGCACGAACGCCAGGATGACCAGCCCGAGGAACAACAGGAAGCCGACGATCCCGAGCTGGAACCAGACGTCGAAGAACGCGTTCGCCGCCGAATCCGGAACGCCACCCTCGATCGGCCGGAACGCGACGAACGGCCCGAGATCCGACCGCCAGATCCCGATCCAGCCCCAGCCCTCGAGCGAGTGCGACGGAATGAGATCGAACACCCGTCGCCACAGGTCGAGGCGGTAATTGAGCTCAGTCGTCGCGTCGAGGGTGCCGATCACCCGGCTGCGGAACACCCAGGCGAGCACCGCCGCGATCAGCGCCGCCGCGAGCAGGCCGAACTGCCAGAACCGCCGATTCTCCGGGGCGACCCTTCTCAGACCGTACAGAACGAGCGTTGCGACCCCGACCATGACCGTCGTGCCGATCGCCACCGGCGACTGCGACAGGGCAAGGCAGAGAGCGGCGAGGACGACGGAGCCGATGCCGACTCCGCGGCGTATCGACTTCGTGCGAAGCTCCATCGCGAAGGTGATGAGGGCAACGACGGAGACGATGCCGAGCTGGTTCCGGGTGCCGAGGATCCCCTGGATCGGGCCGAGCCGTTCGAGGTTGCCCGCGACATCGAGGAACTGGATGCGCGAATCGATGAGAAGGCCGGACACGACCTCGACGACGAACGACGCGAACAAGGTGAACCGCAGCACGTCGCCGAACGCGCGGACGATCTGGATCGTATCGCGCAGCAGCGCGATGGCGACACCGAGCACCGTGAACGCGAAGAAATAGACGAGGCTGCCCAGGGTCGCCCACTGGTAAAGGCTCCAGAACACGGAGATCGCCGCCCACCCGCAGAACACGATGAGCGAGATCGGCAGCAGGCCGCTCCACTCGATCTCACCGCGCTTCATGAACAGCACGAGCGCGAACAATGCCAGCAGCCCGCCGAGGATGCCCAGGAGGCCTGGCCATCCGATCGTCTGGCGCAGCGCGAAGGCGGAGGCGGCCGCGCCCACCGCCGCCGTCGTCAGCGCCGTGACGAAACGCGCAGACGACAGGAATGCGATCGTCACGTCGAACCGCTGGCCGGTCCTCATGTCAGCTCTCGCCGCTTCGTCTTCACCGCGATGATCGTCAGTAGCAGGAGGCCGTACTCGATGAGCAACCTGCTCTCGGCGAGACTCTGGATCAGCAGGGCGACGAGAATCAGGAGAGGCAGCAGTGTGAGCGCGGTGTGGGCTCCCGGCACATCGGGGGCCGTCTGCGGGCGGTCGACCGCATGCTGCCAGGACTTCACGAGTGCGGCGAGAACGAGGGAGCCGAACACCACGAGACCCAGGATGCCCAGCTGCATCCAGACATCCAGCCAGGCGTTGTGCGCGTGCAGCTGCAGCACGCCGGCATGGAAGACGAGGTGGTCGAAGGGGTCGACCCAGGGGACCCAGTAGCTCACCCAGCCCCATCCGAACACCGGACGCTGCTGGGCCATGCCGATCACGGTGTCCCAGATGCCGATCCGGCCGGTGAGGTCGGGGCTCTTGCCGACCAGGGCGAGCAGCTGCTGGCCGAACACGAGCATCGCGCTCACGCCGACGGCGATGACGCCGATCACGCCCCAGTAGACGCCGGCGCGGGATCTCGGGGTTCGCGCGCGTCGCACCAGGAGTACCGCCGCGAGCACGAACGCGACGGCCACGAGACCCAGGTAGATGGTCGCTGAGCGCGTCGTGGCGATGCAGACGACCGCGACGAGCATCCAGAACCAGCCCCACCACCTGCCGACGCCGCGGGTCGCCAGCTGGACGCCGAACACGATCACCCCGAGAAGCGCGGCGAACGCGAGCAGGCTCGAATTCCCCACGATGCCCTGGATCTTGCCCCCGTCGAAGAGCAGGTCGCGTGACCAGTACAGCAGCTTCGGCAGCTCGCCCTCCGGATAGCTCACCCAGAAGGGGAGCACCGGATGCCCGATGAACGCGCTCACGACGAACTCGAACAGGAGGGAGAGGCCGAGGATGGCGCGCAGGGCGAGCCCCAGCGCCCTGAGGAGCTCGGCCCAGCTGAAGGTGATTGCGGCCGCCACGGCGCAGGTGACGGTCGCCCAGGTCGTGAAGGTGCCGAGCGCAGACGCGCCCGGGTAGTGCGACCAGGCTATGGACGCCGTCGCGAGCACGAGGAACGCGAGCAGGGGGAGGGGCAGTCCGTCCAGGCGCCAGCGGTCGCGCTGCCGCACCAGGAGGATCACCGACACCGTCAGGAGTGCCGCGGCGAGCACAGCGAAGCCGTACCAGCTGATCGAGTAGCGCCACGCGTCGCCCGCCAAAAGCGTGAACATGAGCAGGGTGGAGAAGCCGACGCGGAATCTCGGGCTCTCAAGCATGTCCGCAAGCCTACCGGCGTGCCCCCGCCCCCTCCGGTCTGAACGAAAACGACGGAGAAACGCGCTCGGATCGCCGTTTCTGGCACGAATCGCGACCACGGCATCCGCATCTCCGTCGTTTTCGTTCACGGCGGTCGCACGTGCCCTCGGACTGAACGAAAACGACGGAGAAGCGGTCTTCAGATGCCCACGCGAGCACGAAACGCCCTCAGAGCGTCGGATGTCCGTCGTTTTCGTTCAGCACGAGCCGAGCGGATACCGCGGCCTGCCCGACATGCTTGGTACTTTGGTGCAAGCGGCGAATCCGCACCGGCGTGACGTTTGCAGGGTGCCGCTCAAGGAGGAACGTGTTCGTCCCGATCGCCAACACCCCGCGGCCGTACGCCTGGGGCTCAACGACGGCCATGGCGGAGCTGCTCGGCACCGCGGCAAGCGGCGGCCCAGAAGCCGAACTGTGGCTCGGAGCGCACCCGGGCTCGCCGTCGCGCATCCTGACTCCGGATGCGGTGGGCGGCGCTCGCGACCTCGCCGAGTGGATCGCCGCGGACCCGGCAGTGGCGCTGGGCGACCGCCCGCGG
>DATCXP010000006.1:0-3143 GCA_036565765.1 Terrimesophilobacter sp. | reverse complement strand
CGCGACAAGGTCTGACCCGGGTTTATCCCAAATGAAGGCATTTCGGTACGGTGGGCTCCGCGATCCCCGCCGTGCCGCAGTCGCAGCTGCGAAATGCCTTCATTTGGGCTAGCCGGGTCAGCGGAGGAGCTGCTCCAGGCCTCGGCCGGCGACGTGGTCGAAGATCAGGTTCGTCTCGGTATGGGCGACCGCCGGATGTCCGGCCAGGTGTTCGAGGACGAAGTCTCGCAGTTCCGAGGCATTGCGCGCCGCGACGTGGAGCAGGAAGTCGTCGACTCCTGCCATGTGGAAAAGTCCGAGCACGCCGGGCCAGTTCGGCGCCTCCTGCCGGAAGCTCTCGATATCCTCCCGGACGATCGAGACCAGCCGAATCGACACGAGAGCCTGCACGGTCATCCCGAGCGCGCCGAGGTCGATGTCCGCATGGTAGCCACGCAGGTGCCCATCGGCGTGCAGGCGCCTGATGCGCAGCGACACGGTCGACTCCGCGATGCCGATCGCACTCGCGAGCGCCGCACCGGACATCCGAGCGTTCCCCGAGAGGGCGCGCAGTATCGCCTTGTCAACGTTGTCCATCGGGGTCCGTTCGGTGGTTCTTCGATTCGGTTTCATCTTCGCGGGCAATATCGCAGCTTCTGCGACATGGACTCCCTGAATCAGAGTATCTTGCCGGTGGTTGCATTGAGCCGGAGATTCTGTTTCTGTCGAGACATGCAGCCATCGAAGCCCCATATCGAAACCCGTGCCGTACACGCCGGAATGGAGGGGCTGGAGAAGACCGGCTCGCACGTTCCGACCATCGATCTCTCCACCACGAACCCCCTGCCGAACGTCGAGCTCGGCGGCGACTCCTACGAGCAGCTCGCCACCGGCGGAGTCCTGCTCCCCGGGCAGTCCGCCGTCTACCAGCGTCTCTGGCAGCCCGGCGTCGCACGCTTCGAGGAGAGCCTCGCCGATCTCGAGGGCGCGGCATCCGCAGTCGCCTTCTCTACCGGGATGGCCGCCCTTGCGGCCTGCCTCCTCGCAACCGTCACGGGCGGCAAGCCCCACGTGGTCGGGCTGCGGCCGCTGTACGGGGGAACCGACCACGTCCTCGACAACGGCCTCGTCGGAACGACCGTGACCTGGGCGCACAGCGTCGACGAGATCGCCGCGGCGATCCAGCCGGACACCGGCCTCGTCGTGATCGAGAGCCCCGCGAACCCGACCCTCGAACTCGTGGACATCGCGCGCGCGGTCAGGGCCGCCGGCTCCGTCCCCGTCCTCGTCGACAACACCTTCGCGACCCCCGTGCTGCAGCGTCCGATCGAATTCGGCGCGACGCTCGTTCTGCACAGCGCGACGAAGTACATCGGCGGCCACGGCGATGTCATGGGAGGCGTTGTTGCCACCGACGACGAATGGGCGACCCGTCTTCGGCACGTGCGGGCGCTGACCGGTGGGCTGCTGCATCCGCTTGCCGCGTACCTGCTGCACCGCGGGCTGCGCACGATGCCGCTGCGCGTTCGCGCCCAGCAGGCCACCGCGCAGGAGCTTGCGAACCGATTGAACGGACATCCGGCACTCACGCGGGTCATGTTTCCCGCGCTTGCGGGATGCGATCCGGACGGACTGCTCGGCACCCAGATGGAGGGTCCTGGATCGATGCTCTCGATCGAGCTGAAGGGCGGATACGACGCAGCCGTGCGGTTCATCGAGGCGCTGAGACTCGTCAGCCACGCCGTGTCCCTCGGCGGCGTTGACACGCTCGCGCAGCATCCTGCGTCACTCACCCACCGCCCGGTCGCCGCTGAGGCGAAGCCAGGAGGCGGGATCGTGAGGATCTCGATCGGCCTGGAGCACGTCGACGACCTGTGGGAGGACCTGAGTCAGGCGCTAGGGGTTGCTGCGGGCTGATCGGAGCGGTGGACGGACCAACACCCAAGATGGGTGTCGGCGCTGGGGCGCAGGAGGAGCTATCGGCCTCGGCGGTCCAGAAACTTCCTCCGATCGCGTACATCGGCCGAATCTTCCTCTGATCTTGTACGGCACCTTCCTCGGCGAAGCACTGTGGATCAGACCAGGATGCTTACCGGGTTCTCGATGCACGCCACGAATGCTGCGAGCCACTGTGCCGCGAGCGCTCCGTCGAGCACCCTGTGGTCCGCTGAGAGCGTCACGGTCATCACCATGCCGACCTTCAGTTCGTCACCGACGACGATCGGCGCCTTCCGCGCTGCGCCGACCGCGAGGATTCCGGAGTGCGGCGGGTTGATGATCGCTGAGAATTCCTGCGTGCCGTACGGGCCCAGGTTCGAGACGGAGAACGATCCGCCCTCGATCTCGTCCTGGCGGAGCTTGCCCGCGCGGCCCCGCTCCGCGAGTTCCCGGATGCTGTCGCTCACATCGCTGAGCGACCTGCGGTTCACCGCGCGAACGACGGGGGTCACGAGTCCTCGGTCGATCGCTACGGCGATCGCGATGTCGACGTCGTCGAACCGGCGAGTACCATCGTCGGTCCAGATCGCGTTCGCCTCCGGAACGTCGCGGAACGCGGCTGCGACGGCCTTGACGACGAAGTCGTTGACGGAGATCTTCGAGCTCGCGCTTTCATTGACCGCGCGGCGAAGTTCCATGAGCGCATCGACTCGGCAGTCCGCCACGAGGTAGAAGTGCGGGATCGTGGTCTTGCTCTCGACGAGTCTCCTCGCGATCGCGCGACGCATCCCGGTGTGCGGGGTGTCGGTGAAGCCCACTGCTGCGAGCGCGCCGACAGGAGCATTGGACGGCGCAGGCGCGGGCGACGGCGCAGGTACAGTGGCGCTGAGCGCATCGAGGTCGCGGCGGACGATGCGGCCGCCGGGGCCGCTTCCCGTCACACCAGTCAGGTCGAGTCCGCGCTCGGCGGCGAGCCTGCGCACGAGCGGGCTCATGAAGATGCGTCCACTCGAGCCACCTGCGTGCGCTGCGGGCGGTGCCGGCGGTTGCACCGAGGCGGTGGACGCGGGGGCCGACGTTACAACGGGTGCCGGGGTCGTTACGGGCTCAGCGGGCGCTGGGGCGGTGGACGCGCCGGCTGCCTGCGGCAGGGCTGCCTCCAGGCTCGCCGCGGCAAGAGCCTCCTCCGCCGACTCCCCTGCGGTCGCGAGCACGGCGATGGGAGT
>DATCXP010000252.1:0-20771 GCA_036565765.1 Terrimesophilobacter sp. | reverse complement strand
CACTTATCAGAAATGTTAAGACATAATGTCAATCTTTACTATAGGCGCGTGGGGGTCGAACTGGAACGTCAAGAGAGCCTGGTGGTTACTCGTCGGCCCTGGGCACAGCCAGGTGATATCCGCACGACTGAGGGTGATGGCGAGTGAGCTTTTCAGAAAAGAGTAAGGCCCGGAATCGCCATGATTCCGGGCCTTTTCTGTTGCGGGGACAGGATTTGAACCTGTGACCTCCGGGTTATGAGCCCGGCGAGCTACCGAACTGCTCCACCCCGCGGCACAAGGGTCAATGCTAGCACAGGAATTCTCGTGGCTCCCTTCGAGGCTCGCTTCGCTCGCACCTCAGGGAGCGGTGCAGCCTACAAGGCCCCAGAGAACGGTGCAGTTCGCCTCCACCTCTCGGATTGAGCCTGTCGAAATCCGCGCCGCGGTCTCGACAAACTCGACCCGAGATATGCGCGGCTCGACCCGAGATAGGCGCGGCTCGACCGGAGAAGTGCGCGGCTCGATCCTCACTTCTCGGATTGAGCCTGTCGAAATCCGGGCACAGACGGCGACTACGGAACGACGATACCGCTCGCCTTGATCGCCCGGTCCAGTGCGTCCTGCAGCTTCTTGTCGGCCTGTGCCGCGGCAACGAGGTCGTTGGCGGCATAGGCCGCCTCGCGATCCTTGAGGGCCGCAGCGGCGTCCTGAAGCGCAGCATCCAGCGCCGCATTCTCGGCCGGCGGGGTCGGATTCTCCGGCCCGGTCGGCGTTGTCGGTCCCGTCGGGCCACCCGTGCCGTTGTCGCCGGCCGATGCACCGGAATCGCCGCCGAAGATCACATCGAGCGCGGCATCCAGCGTCGGCTCGAACGCGATCTTGTCGCCGAACGCCACCAGTACCTTCTTCAGCTGCGGGTAGCTCGTCTCACCCGTCGACCGGATGTACACCGGCTGCACGTAGAGGAGTCCGCCGCCGACCGGGAGTGTCAGCAGGTTGCCCTTCACAACAGTGGTCGACCCCTGACTCAACAGGTTCAGCTCGGTCGACACGGTCGGCTCGGAGTTGAAGTTCGCCTGCACCTGGCCGGGGCCCGGCACGGTCTCCTGCTTCGGCAGCGCGAGCAGGGTGAACTTGCCGTAGTCGGCAGAGATCTTCCCCGGAGTGTTCCCGGCGTCCGCGTTCACCGCGAGATAGCCGGTCAGGATGTTCCTGGCCTTCTCGGTCGCATCCTGCGGAATGTAGGTGCTGTAGAGCGTGAACGCCGGCTTGTCGGCACCCGGCATCTTCATCGTGAGGTAGTACGGCGGCTGCAGCTTGGCCTGCGCGGCGGGGACGACCGGATCGTTCGGGTTGATCCAGGCGTCATCGCTCTGGAACCAGGAACCCGGCTCCGTCACGTGATAGGTACCGAGGATGGCTCGCTGCACCTTGAACAGATCGGACGGGTACCGGACGTGGCTGAGCAGGTCGGCACTCATGTCGGCCATCGGCTTGACCGTGGCCGGGAAGATCTTCTCCCAGGTCTTCAGCACCGGGTCGTGGTCATCCCAGGCGTACAGGGTGACCTCGCCCGTGTAGGCGTCGACCGTCGCCTTCACAGAGTTGCGGATGTAGTTGATGTCATCAACGGCGAACAGCGGCTTCGGCGTGTAGGTGTCGGCGATCGCACTGCTGAGCTGTTCGACCTTCGAGTACGGGTACTGGTCGCTCGTCGTGTAACCGTCGACGATCCAGACGACCTTGCCGTCGACGACGGCGGGGTAGGCGTCGCTGTCGAGGGTGAGGTAGGGCGCGACCTTCTGCACCCGCTCGCGCGGGTTGCGGTCGTACAGGATCTGCGACTCATCGTTCACGTCGCTGGAGAGGAAGATCTGCTCAGACTGGAACTTGATCGCGAAGACGAGCTTCTTGAACACGTTGTCTAGCTTCGGCCCACCGTTGCCCTGATAGGTCGTCTGGGCGTTCTGACTTTCCTCCGAGTCACCGGACGGGTAGTCCAGTTCCGCGGGCTCAGAACCCTTCGGAGCGCCGACGATCGAGTAGTCCGGCGAGGTCTCGCCGAAGTAGATGCGCGGCTCGAACTTTCCGAGATCGCCCGTACTCGGGATGCCGGACTCCAGGAACACGGGAAGTCCGTCGACCGTGCGCTGGTTGCCGAACGCTGCGACGACACCGAAGCCGTGCGTGTACACGATGTGGTCGTTGACCCAGTTGCTCGAGCTGCCGATCCCGTTCGGGTCGAGTTCGCGGACCGCGATCACGGTGTCCTGCGACTTGCCGTCGATCGTGTACCGGTCGACATCGAGGTGCGGTGCGAACTGGTAGTACTGCTTGATCTGCTCGAGTTGAGCGAAGGTGTCGGTGATGAGCGCCGGGTCGATGATCCGGATGTTCGCGGTCGTCTCGGCGTCGTTGCGCAGGGCACCGGGCTCGGCATCCGTCGTGGCCTGGTAGGGCGTCTCCTTGACATCCGCAACACCGTAGGCGGAGCGCGTCGCGTCGATATTGCGCTGGATGTAGTCCGACTCCACGCTGCGCGCGCTCGGCTCGACCTGGAAGCGCTGCACGATCCACGGATACACGGCGCCGATCAGGATGCCGCTCACGATGAGCAGTGCGGTCCCGACGATCGGGAGGCGCCAGCGGCCGATGACCGCGGTCACGATGAACAGAATGGCGACGACCGCGGCGATACCGGCGAGAATGGCCCGGCCGGGGATGACCGCGAACACGTCGGCATAGGATGCACCGGTGATCAGGTCGGTCGTCGTGCTCGTGGCCATCGTCGCGTACTGGTCGAACCAGATGCTCACGGCCTGCAGCGCGAGATAGACCGCGGCGACCGAGGCGAGCTGGATGCGTGCAGAACGGGAGATCCGCACCTCACGCCCGTTGAACCGGAGGGCGCCGTAGAGGTAGCTCGTCGCGAGCGTTGCGAGTGCCGAGATCAGGACGACCGCGGAGGCGAACGCGAGAACGGAACGGTAGAACGGCAACTCGAACAGGTAGAACGAGACGTCCAGGTGGAACTGCGGGTCCGTCGTCCCCGATGGCGTGCGGTTCAGCCACAGGAGTACCGACTTCCAGCTCCCGCTCGTCGCGACGCCCGCGAACAGGCCGAGAACTGCGGGGATGCCATACATCGCGAGGCGGCGCAGCGGCTCAATGACCTGCTGGTAACGGTCTAGCTGGGAGCTGAGCTTCGCATAGACCGGACGCCAGCGGAACGCGACCTCGATGCTGACCCAGACCGGGATCGCCATCGCGAAGAACCCGATGGCGAACATGACGGCACTGGCGATCCACTGCGTCGTGAGCACGCTCAGGAAGCCCAGCTGGCTGTACCAGAGCCAATCGGCGTACAGCCCGGAGAAGATGAAGAATCCGATGACCAGTGCGGCGATCACGGCGATGGCGATCACCAACGGCGTCCGTGAACGGCGTGCGGGTTGACGATCAGCTTGCGTTGAGGTCAAGAAACCACTCCTGGCTCGGGGAAAAGGGGCTACCCCATCGTAACCGTTGCCGGTTGGAGCCGTTCCCCCTCATTCCCCCGGCCCTCAGTGCGACTACCCCGCCTTCCCGACCACCTCTGAGCAGGTCGGCAGGTCCTTCGTCCCTGTTCCATTGCCGATCGCCTTGAGCGCCGCAAGCGAGTCATCGAGCGTGCTCACGGCGACGACCCGCAGCCCGTCGGGCACGTGCCCGACCACCTCGGCGCAGTTCGACTTCGGCGCGAGGAACCAGGTGGCCCCCGCTCGCAGCGCGCCGTAGAGTTTCTGGCGGATCCCGCCGATCGGGCCGACCTTGCCCTCGACGTCGATCGTCCCGGTACCGGCAACCTGCTGGCCACCGTTGAGTTCCCCCGGGGTCAGCTTGTCGATGATGCCGAGGGCGAACATCTGCCCGCCGCTCGGGCCGCCGACGTTCTGCAACTGGATGTTCACGTCGAACGGGAACGTGTAGTCGATGGAGGGGTAGATCCCCACGATCGGCACGGCCGGCTCGTCATTGCTCAGCTGGGGCGTCACGGTGACGGTCATCGGCTCGCCGTTTCTGGTGAGCTCGATCGAGAGCGGCTTCCCCGCACCGCTGGCGGCGATCACGGCACGCAGGCCCTCGACATCGTCGAAGGTCTTGCCGTCGACGGTGAGCAGCACGTCGCCGGGCTCGAGGACGCCGGCCGACGGTGAGCCGTCGGAGAGTCCCCCGACCGTGACCGTCCTCGGCAGGTGATAGCCGAGGTTCGTGAGGGCTGCCGCTACGGCGTCCTTCTGCGAATTCGCCATCTGGATGCGGCCGTCCTCGTTCGACTGCTCGACCGTGTAGCCGGGGGGGTAGACCGCGTCGAGCGGCAGAACCGCCTTGCTCGGATCGAACCATGCGGTCACGACGTCGAACCAGTTCGGCAGGCTCGCCCGGTCGCCGATCGAACTCACGGTCAGGAGATCGAGGGAGCCGCCGGTCGGATAGGTGGACTCATCCGGGATCTCGATGAGCGGCACCTTCTTGCCGTCGATCGTCACCGCGCCGAGCGTGTTGAAGACGGGGCCGGGAAGCTCGATGACATACGGCGACGGGACGAGGGCGAACACGCACAGGCCGAGGATCGAGATCGTGAGCAGCCAGCCGCCGATCCGACCACCTCGCCCCCTTGACGAACCGGAATGATCGAGGGGGCTGTGCTGATCCACGGCAAATAAGGCCAACGGAGTCCTTTCGCGAAGGGTGTTCGCCACGGGCGCACTACTGGAGGTCCAAGCCTAAGTGAAAACCCAGCCTCACTGCGCGCGTAGCAGCTAGCGTAGATTTCATGCCTGACAATTCGGATCGAGACCCCGCAGACCGGGATCCAGCGGACCAGGATCCGTCCGACAGTGGAGCGGAGGACGAACTCCGCGACATGCTGCGCGACTTCCTCTCCGGGAACTCCGAGATCGATCCGAACAAGCTTGCGAGTGCGGCCGGACTGCCCAACGACCCGGCTCTCGTCGCCCAGCTCATGGGCAAGCTGCAGGAGGCGCTGCAGAGCAGCGGTGACGGAATCAACTGGGATCTCGCGACCGAGCAGGCGAAAGCCGTCGCCGGTCGTGACCGCCAGCCGTCGCTTCCGGCGGAGCGCTCCGCACTCGAGCAGGCGTTCCACATCGCGGCGCTGTGGCTCGACGAGGCGACGTTCATCTCGGAGCTCTCCGTCTCTCCCCGGCTGATCAGCCGGACGGAGTGGGTCACGGCGACCATGCCGATCTGGACGCAGATGGCGGAGCCCGTCGCGTCGAGCATCGCCGACGCTCTCACCCGTGTGCTGCACGAGCAGTCGCCGGAGGACATGAGCGACATGATCGCCGGGGCGAGCAGACTCATGCGCAACGTCGGCGGCACCCTGTTCGCGATGCAGCTCGGCCAGGTGGTCGGCCAGCTCTCCACCGAGGTGGTCTCCGGCGGTGACGTCGGCATCCCCCTGCTCGGTGCCGAGGATGACTCCTCGGAGCAGGCCGCAATCATTCCGCAGAATGTCGCAGCGTTCGGCGCGGGACTCGATATCGAGCTCGACCAGATCCGCCTGTACCTCGCCGTCCGGGAACTCTCTCACGCCCGGCTGTTCCGGCACGCCCGCTGGCTGCGGCTGCAGCTTCTCACCTCCATCACCGAAATCTCCCGCGGCATCACGGTCAACACCGAGCGTCTCGAGGAGTTGGCCGAGAGCTTCGATCCATCGAACCCGGAGTCGCTCCAGCGCGCGGTGTCCGCCGGCGAACTCCTTGCGCCGAAGAACGAGTCGCAGCTGGCCGCTCTGGCGCGCCTGGAGACGACCCTCGCCCTCATCGAGGGCTGGGTGGATGTCGTCACCGCCGAGGCAACGAAGCGGCTGCCGAAGTCCGGCGCGATCGCCGAGACCGTCCGCAGGAGGCGTGCAAGCGGCGGCCCCGCGGAGTCGGCGTTCTCGACCCTCGTCGGGCTGGAGCTCCGCCCCCGCCGGCTGCGCGAGGCTGCGGCGATGTGGCAGAAGCTGACCGATGCCGTCGGTGCGGAGCGCAGGGACGCCCTGTGGTCGCATCCCGACCTCATCCCGACCTCGGAAGACCTCGACGACCCGGCCGCCCTCATCGCCCGCGTCACGAACCCCGAGCCCGAATTCGACGATGTCGACCAAGCCATCGAGGACCTCCTCAACGACGAGAACCGCGACCGACCCACCGAGGACGGCGACCCGGACGAGAAGCGCGAGCGTTAAGGCGCTTCTGCCGCGGCGACCGGTGCAATCGAGCCGCGCACGATGATCGGCATCGACACCAAGCGGTCTTCGGGCCCACCGCCGGCAAGTAGTAATTCGACGGCCGCACGGCCCATTTCCTCATGAGGGAGCGCGATCGTCGTGAGACCGGGCCGGAGGTACGCGGCGACTTCATCGTTGTCGAAGGAGACCACGGAAACATCCTCCGGAACCCGGACGCCGCACTCAGCCAAGGCCTGGTAGGCGCCGAA
Organism: Terrimesophilobacter sp.; assembly: GCA_036565765.1. Taxonomy (GTDB): domain Bacteria; phylum Actinomycetota; class Actinomycetes; order Actinomycetales; family Microbacteriaceae; genus Terrimesophilobacter. The sequence goes on along the minus strand of DATCXP010000252.1, from coordinate 14,300 downwards.
GGCGAGCCGGTCGTTCATGCAGAGAAGTGCTCGAACGTCGCTTCGGCGCTCGAGCAGGCTCTTGGTGATCTCATAGCCATAGTCGGGCTCCCAGTCCCAGCATGAGTCTTCGGCGATGAACTCGAGTCCGTGTTCCCTCATTTCGGCGCGGATACCGAACACTCGCTTGGCGACGGTGGCGGATCTGAAAAGGTTCTTCTCCAGCTCGTCGTTCTGACCGACGAGGGCTATTCCTTCACGATGGCCGGCCTCGACGAGCAGCCGAACTGCAGCGCGGCCGCCCTCCTCCTCGTCGGGGAGCACCGAAGTCGGGTAGTGGGCGTTGGTGGCATTCAGCATGACAACGGGAGTCGACGGTGGAAGGTCGGGGACATGGAGTTCCCGCGCCCTCATCGTGGCAAAGATGATCCCATCGACCTGTCTGTCAAGGACCGCTTCGATCGCCTCGGTCTGGCGCTCGGGTTCCCCGCCCGTCTCGAGGACGAGCACGACGTGGCCGGCCTCTTCGGCCGCCTGAAGTGCCCCCTTGATGAGGCCGCTGGCGAAGCGGGTGGTGGCCACGACATCCGAAATGAAGCCGATCGTCAGCGTCTTGTCGGTCCGCAGACCCCTGGCCGCGACGTTGGGGCGATAACCCAGCTCGGTCGCCGCAGCATGGACGCGAGCATGGGCCTCTGGTGAGAGCCGAGTGTCTGGGCGCCCATTGAGGATCATGGACGCCGCTGTGGGAGAGAGTCCCGCGCGGCGCGCAACATCCGCCAGAGTCACGCGCCTCTTCGACATCGGTTTCCTCTCGTCGCTCCCGATCGTAGTTGGTCATCGCAGAAGGATGGGTTCGCTTCCCGAGGCTTGACATTTCCGGCCGAGCATCGGAGTATTAGCGTGCTAAATGCATTTAGCATATAGCTGCACCCGTCAACGGCAACGTCGGCACCCACAAAAAGGGGCCTGTGTCATTCTCGTAGTGAGAAACGTCAAGGGCCGATCTTGCTCACCTCACAATTAGACAAAGGAGTCATGGAGATGGCAATCTCTCGACCGCGTTCCGGCGACGGACGCTTGCGTTTCACGGCCAGGAAGTCGGGCGCGTTCGTGGCGATCGCGACGACCGCTGTGCTCGTGCTGACCGGCTGCGCGCCGGGCGGTTCTGCGCCCGCGCCGACCAACAGCACCAAGGTCAGCACTGAACTCACCACCGACAAGGTCGTACTGACCATTGCCGACGAGACCGGGTTCCCGGTGACAGACAAGCTCGCCGAGGAGTTCACGAAGCAGTACCCGAACATCACGTTCAAGATCACGCGCGATACCTTCGCCAACCTGACGGCCAATGCTCCGAAGCTGATGGCCGGCGACGATGCGCCGGACCTGATCCGTCTGCCCACCATCGGGAGCACGGTGAAGGACGGCCTTCTTGCCAATCTGGACCCGTATTTCGATGCCTACGGCTGGGACAAATGGTCTGCTGCCCAGCTCGCGCCTCTGCGTATGAACGCCGACAGCGTTCGTGGCTCCGGCCCCCTCTATCAGTTGGGGCTCGGCTACAGCGTGACCGGCATCTACATGAACAAGAAGCTCGCCGCCCAGCTCGGCATCACGACACCACCGGCGACGCTGGCTGAACTCGAGGAGGACTTCGCGATCGCCAAGGCCGGCGGAGTTCTTCCGATGATGGAGGGCGACAAGGACGGCGTCGTCAACTTCGTCGTTCAGGCGGCCATGAACCAGTACGCCGACAAGGACGAGTTCATGTCCTGGATGCTGAACACGCCGGGCTCGACATACAACACTTCTGGAAACGTCAAGGGTGCCGAGCTCATCAAGAAGTGGGCGGACGCGGGCTACTTCCCGACCGATATCAACGCCATCGACTACGGCTCCTTCGTGAGCCGGTTCCAGGCCGGGGAAGGACTCTTCACCTTCAACGGCAACTGGGCCGCGGCGGACACGCAGGCCAAGATGGGCACCGATGTGTCCTTCTTCCTGGTCCCGCCGGTGAAAGAGGGTGGCAAGCACGTGGCGATGGGGGCGGCGAACTCCTTCTCCGTTCCCGCCAAGTCGAAGCACATCAACGAGATCGTGTTCTTCCTCAACTGGATTCACACCAACGAGCAGGCGAGGCAGATCATCGTCGACGTCACCGGCGCATCGCCGGGCGGCGACCCGAGCCAGGCTCTTCCAAAGGTTGAAGCAGGCTCGCTCATCGAAGACGCACTCAAGATGTCGGCCACCATTGCCGCGGAAGACGGTCAGGTCGATTTCATGGCGAACACCACTGCAGGCATCTACGCGGGCTCCATCATTCCCGAATCGCAATTGCTGGTCACGGGAAAGATCTCGGGCCAGGACTTCGTCACCGCGGTGCAGAAGTTCTATGAGCAGGAAATCGCCGGCTGATGGCCGCCCGCAACCGAGCCAGTACCATCGCCGTCACAGATCCCGCTGTCTCTGAGCGCGAGAACGACGATGTGAACGTCTCGATTGCACAACGCTCCCGCCGGGTCACCGCACGTTCGGTGGCCCGGTGGGGGGCACGCTCCGGCTGGCTCTTCGTCCTCCCGGCGCTCGCCGCGTACGGCGTGTTCGTGATCTACCCGCTCCTCCTCGGAGTGCAGTACTCGTTCTACCGATGGAATGGTGTCGGCGCCTCGGAGTTCGTGGGCCTCACCAACTACCTGCGGGTCTTCACGGATCCCGACCTTCTGGGCTCGATCGGCAACGCCTTCGTGCTGATCGCGTACTTCACGGTCATTCCCATCTCGGCCGGCCTGGTTCTGGCAACACTGATCCGATCCATCAAGCCGGGCCCATTCTCGAGCACGGCGCAGGCCATCCTGTTCCTGCCGCAGATCATCCCCCTGGCCGCCGCCGGTATCGCCTGGTCGTGGATGTATGCCCAAACCGGGGCGGTCAATCAGATCCTCAGCGCCATCGGGCTCGGCGGGCTGACTCGAGCCTGGCTCGGAGACTTCCAGACCGCACTGCCTGCGGTTGGCCTCATCGGGTCGTGGGTGCTGACCGGCCTGTGCGCAGTGTTGTTCCTGACCGGAATCGGCAAGATCGACGCGTCGCTGTACGAAGCCGTGAGGCTCGACGGTGCCGGATGGCTCAGGGAGTTCTTCACCGTGACCATCCCCGGCCTGAGGCAGGAGATCGCGGTTCTCGCCATCCTCACCGTGATCGCCGCTCTGAGCAGCTTCGACATCATCTACACCACGACTCTCGGCGGCCCCGGGCGCTCAACACTCGTTCCCGGGATATCGATCTTCCGGATCGGGTTCACCCAGAGCAATGTCGGCCTGGCCTCCGCCTTCGGGATTGTGCTGATGCTGCTGGTTCTGGCCTGTGTTCTGCCCATTCAGCGACTTTCAAGGGAAAGCGACCGATGATCGTCAACCGCAGCGAGGCGATTATCGGCCGCGTCGTCCTCGTCTTCGTCCTCGTCCTCACACTGATCCCACTCGTCAACATGATCTCGGCGGCCCTGCAACCGGCCGATCAGAACCCGACCGGCCTGACCTGGCCCACCGATCCCCAATGGATCAATTTCGTCACCGCGTTCAGCGGCGGCCATGTCTGGGAGCTGATGGGGTCGAGCCTTCTGATCGTTGTCGGTGTTGTGCCCATCAGCCTGCTGTTCGGAACCCTTGCCGGCTATGCCCTTGGCAACCTGCGCATTCGCGGTGGCCGGTTCGTCTTTGTGCTGCTCATTCTCGGACTGACCATCCCGTTCGAGGCCCTCATCATCCCGCTCTACTACGAGATCAAGGGCTTCGGGCTCCTGAACACTCCCTGGGCGATCATCCTTCCGCTCATCGGACTATTCATGCCCTTCAGCGTCGTCTGGATGCGCGCTCACTTCATCGGTGTCCCCCGGGAACTCTCCGAGGCCGCCAGGGTCGACGGCGCCACCAGGCTCCAGGAACTGCGCCGAATCCAGCTGCCGCTCGCGGCCCCTGCCCTGTCCGCGCTGGCGATACTGCTCTTCCTCTGGACCTGGAACCAGTTCCTGCTGCCGGTCGTTCTGGTCTCCGACCCCTTGAAACGAACGGTCGCCGGCGCTCTGACCTACTTCCAGGGACAGTATTCGATCAGCATCCCGCTTCTGAACGCGGGAGCGCTGATCATCATCGCGCCAGCGATCATCGTGTTCCTCATCTTCCAGCGCCAGTTCATCAAGGCCCTCCTCCAGGGAGCGGTCAAGGGCTGAGTTGCGGCCCGACCACTCCAACACCTCACTCACTGGCGTCTGACGCCGCAACATCGAACGGAAACTGCATGGCCTTCACATTGGACGATCACTGGGTGTGGGACTTCTGGCTCGCCGATGACGGTGAGGACTTCCACATGTTCTACCTGCACGCCCCCAAATCGCTGGGCGATCCGAACCTGCGCCACCGCAACGCCCGCTTAGGGCACGCCACATCCAGAAACTTGAGCGAATGGGTCGACCTCGGACCCATCTTCACCCCTGGCAGACCGGGTGATTTCGATGAAACGGCAACCTGGACCGGCAGCGTCCTGCAGGGTCCCGACGGGTTGTGGCGAATGTTCTACACCGGCTCCCGGTTCATCAACACGGACGCCAACACCAACATCGAAACCATCGGAGTGGCCACCTCCTCCGACCTCTACACCTGGACCAAACACCCTGGACCCCTCACCCGAGCGGATCCCCGATGGTATGAGACTCTCGGCACTTCCACGTGGCCAGAAGAGGCCTGGCGTGACCCCTGGGTATTCGCCGGCCCCGACGGCGACGGCTGGCACATGCTCGTCACCGCCCGTGCGAACCATGGCCCCGACGATGACCGCGGCGTCATCGGCCACGCGACCTCCCCGGATCTCGAAAACTGGGAGGTGCAGGCACCGCTCAGCTCACCAGGAGCAGGATTCGCTCACCTCGAAGTCCCGCAAATCGCCGAGATCGACGGAGCAGGAGTTCTCCTCTTCTCCTGCGACACCCCCAAGCTCGCGGCCTCACGCAGAGGGCGCGGCGAAGGCGGCGGCATCTGGTGCGTTGCCAGTCCTGATCTCGCCGGTCCCTACGAGGTCAAAGAAGCATCGCTCCTTGCCTCCGAAAGCCTCTATGGCGGTCGCATCATCAAAGACCGTCACGGCCGGTGGATGGTGTTGGCCTTCGACATGAGCAGCGCGGAGGACGACTTCGTCGGGTCGGTGTCCGACCCGATATCCGTCGGTTGGACATCAGACACACGAACGCTTCAGCTCCTGCCGAGCCCGGCCCTCGAGGAAGTGAAGGCATGACCGCGGACGTTCAGGGATTCGTCGCTTCCAGTTTTGAGGGGGTCGCAGAAGCCTTCGAGAAGACCTTTGACCACAATCCCACCATGGGTGCGGCCCTTGCCGTCCGCGTGGAGGGCACCCCCGTTCTGGACCTCTGGGGCGGACTGGCCGACGAGCGCACGTCGACACCGTGGCAGGAGAACACCACGAGCGTCGTCTTCTCCTGCACCAAGGGCCTCGTCTCCATCCTTGCCGCCCACCTCGCACAACAGGGCAGGCTCGACTACGAAGCCCTCGTGACCGATTACTGGCCCGAGTTCGGCGCTTCCGGCAAGGAATCGGTCCGGGTCAAACACCTGTTGTCCCACCAAGCCGGACTCTCAGCGCCTCGCGAGGACCTTACGGTCGAGGACATCACCGACTGGAGGCGCGTTGTCGGGGTCTTGCAGGAGCAAGAGCCGCTGTGGAACCCCGGGGAGGGGCATGCCTATCACGCGGTCACGCACGGCTGGCTGATCGGAGAGGTCATCCGACGGATCACCGGCATCTCAGTCGGAGAGTACTTCCGTCTCGCCATCACCGCTCCACTTCGTGCCGACGCATGGATCGGGCTGCCGCCAGAAGAGAAAGATCGTGTCGCCCACCTCCAGGTCGGATCGACACTGGCCGAGTTCATCGCCGCGCAAGCGGCAACGAGAGACCCTCGCCAGCCCGACTGGCCAAACCGCGCCATGACTCTCGGTGGAGCGCTCAGCCCAGCACTTGCCACACCCGACGGCGACTTCAACGACTACCGTCTACAGGCCGCCGAGATCCCGGCAGCCGGCGGAATCGCCACAGCGAGGTCCCTCGCCACCATCTGGTCGGCAGTGGTCACCGATACCGACAACGTCCGCCTCCTGAACGACCACACCATTGCGACCGCCACTCGCGTGCAAACCGAGGGGAGGCCGGTCTTCGACGTTCCGCCGCCCTTCCCGCGTTGGGGGATGGGATTCCAGCTCGATTCACCCGCACGCCAATACCTCACCCCGAGAGGCTTCGGACACGACGGTGCCGGGGGTCAGGTCGCGTTCGCAGATCCCGAGTTCAAGGTAGGTTTCGCCTTCACCACCAATCTCATGGAAGCCCTCGATTCGCGCGGTACCGCAATCGTTGACGCGCTTCGCTCAGCGCTGCGGCCATGACGATCCGCCCCGACCTTCAGACGGGCTCACCCGTCGCCGAAGCGAGTTCGTCGCGGAGGGCGCCGAATTGGGCAAGCTCGTTCACGATGCTCGCGATCTCGCGCTCGTTGTAGCCGGCGGATGCCGCGTCGTCCCCGAGTGCGGCCCAGGCCCGTTCATAGTCATTGATCGCCGCGTACAGCCCGCGCCGCCGCGGCGCGTTCCTGGCCACCACCTCGACGTTGTCCGGGTTGCGGGCCAGAAAGTACTGGCGGTACTCCGGGGCCCGCTTCGGCGGCATCACCGGTTCGCACAGTTCGCGGAGCGCGTCGATGGCCGCATCGAGGGTCTCACGGCTGGATAGTTGATCGTCAGTCACGTTGTCCAATCTACCCGGGGACCCGGGACGGGTGTCGGCGCTGGCGTCGCGAAGGCCAGAAATGGCCTTCGTCCATAGCTCCAGCGCGGTTGTGGATGATTTCCGCGCGCGCGGGAGGACTTGTTGCATCATCGTCGCATGCTTCTGCGACTCGACAACCGATATCCGCTCGTCTGGCGCAGCCCTGACTCCCTGCAGCTCGGCGTCGACGATCCGCCGGTCACGCTCGAGGGGGTGACGCTCGCCCAGGAGCGCATGCTCGCGGCATTGACCGTCGGCACGACACGCCCAGGACTCAGCCTCATCGGAACCCAGTCGGGACTCACCGAACGCGAGGTCAGCCGGTTCCACCGGCAGGTCTCCCCGGCTCTGGAGTCTCCGAAGGCTCCGGGCCGACCGATCGTCGTCGTCGCGGGGATGGGCCCGACCGTTGATCGCCTTGCCTATCGCCTCACCGAGGCCGCACTGAGCCCCCGGCTGGTCGGCCCGGATCCGCACCGTGCGGTCGCCACTCCGCTGTTGTGCAACGCGCCGTTCGCGATCGTGGTGGCGCACTACGTCCTCGACCCCGAGTTCTACGGCCTGTGGCTCCGGCGCGACGTGCCCCACCTGCCGATCGTGTTCGGCGACACGAGCGTGCGGATCGGTCCCGTCATCGAGCCGGGGAACGGCCCGTGCCTGTACTGCCTCGACCGTCAGAGAACGGATGCCGACCCCGCCTGGCCGGCGATCGCCTCGCAGCTCTGGGGCGCCCGCAGCACGGCGGAAAGCCCGCTCCTCGCGAGCGAGGCCGCGACGCTGGCCGCGCGGCTCGCGCTCGAGCAGGTTCGCGGGTTCCCCTTCGCGAACGGCACGAGCTTCACGATCGACGCCGAGACCGGCGAGACGACTGCCCGCCACTGGCTGCCCCATCCGCAGTGCTTCTGCTCGGGCATCGCCGGTGCGCCGGCGCCCGGTGGCGCGCTGACCCGCGCGACGCCGATCAGCGCGCTGCCGGCGCCAGCTCCGCGAGGAAACGGGACGGCGCATTCGTCCCGCCGCGCCCGCCAGACTGGGACCAGGACAGGTGCAGCCTCTTCCGTGCCCGCGTGAGGCCGACGTACAGCAGCCTGCGCTCCTCGTCGATGGCGGCGGGAGACTTCGCGTAGCCGATCGGGACGAGTCCGTCCTGCAGTCCGATCAGGTACACCGTGTCCCACTCGAGCCCCTTCGCGGAGTGCAGCGTGGCGAGGGTCACGGCCGCCATGGTCGGCTCGTGCTGGCCGGCGGAGCGCTCGAACAACTCCGCGGCGAACTCCTTGATGCCGGTGCCCTCCGGCTGGTCCTCCGCCATCGCCATGATCGCGTTGAGGGACTCCCAGCGATTGCGGATGGCGCCGCGGGACTCCGGCGGATCCTGCGTCCAGCCGAGAGAGCGCAGTACGTCGCTCACGGTCTTGAAGAGCGGATCGACGTTCGCGACGATCGTAGCCCCCTTGAGCATCATGAGCGCCTGCTTGACCTCGGGGAGGTCGAAGAAGCGCGGCCCTCCACGCAACTGATAGTTCACGCCGACATCGTTCAGTGCCGTCTCGAGAACCACGGACTGCGCGTTGATGCGGTAGAGCACCGCCACGTCCTGCGGTTTCACGCCGGCGGCGATCTGCTCGGCGATGCGGTTCGCGACCGCTCGCGCCTCTGCGGAGTCGCTCGGGTGGGCCTCGACGGTCGGTGGGTCGTCGCGCCGCCTCGCACCCGCAGAGGCCGCCGTGAGGCTCAGGGCTCCCGGCCGACCGCGCATGAGGCGATTCGCGGTGTCGACGATCGCGGGACCCGAGCGGTAGTTCCGCTCGAGACGCACGACCGTGGCATTCGGATACCGCCGGGGGAAGCCGAGCAGGAAGTCGGGGCTCGCCCCTGCGAAGGAATAAATGGTTTGGCTGGCATCCCCGACAACGCAGAGATCCTCCCTCTCGCCGAGCCAGAGCTCGAGGAGCCGCTGCTGCAGTGGGGAGACGTCCTGGTATTCGTCGACGACGAAGAACCGGTACCGCTCGCGAACCTGTTGCGCGATACGCGGCTCCGACTCGATCATTCCGGCACAGGCCAGGAGCACATCCTCGAAGTCGAGCTGCCTGCGCTCGTCCTTCAGGTTCTCGTACGCCTGCTGCAGTGCGACGACCTTCTCGACGGTCATCGACGGCGGAAGGGCACGCTCGCCGGCAGCGGCCCCGTACTGCTCGAGGCTGAGGCTCGACACCTTCCGCCACTCGATCTCCGCCGCGAGGTCCCGCAGCGCAGCGGTGTCGATCTTCACCTTCATGGTCTCCGCCGCCTGCGCGAGCAAGCGCGCCTTGCCGTCGAGGATGCGCGGCATCGTTCCCCCGATCGCCTCCGGCCAGAAGTGGCCGAGCTGTGAGAGTGCCGCGGCGTGGAACGTCCTGCTGGACACCTCACCGGCCCCGAGCCTGCGCAGCCGACCGCGCAACTCCGATGCGGCGCGCGTCGTGAAGGTGAGGGCCATGACCTTGCTCTGGTTGTACACACCGGTCGCGACGCCGTAGGCGATCCGGTGGGTGATCGCCCTGGTCTTCCCGGTCCCCGCGCCGGCCAGAAGGCAGACCGGACCCCTGAGCGCTTCCGCTGCGGTGCGCTGCTCCGGATCGAGCCCGTCGAGGAGCGTGCTCATGACGGCCCGCTCATGGTTGGGAGTCGATCGGGGCGCCCAGCCAGCCTTCGATGATGGCTCGGGCGATCGAGGTCTTCCCAGGGAGGATGACGTCGGCGTTGCCGCGCAGCTCCTCGCGCGTGAACCAGCGAAGGTCGAGGATCTCGGCGCCGTCGGGCGTGAGCGTCCACCCCCCGGCCGGGTCCGCCAGTGCCCGGAATCCGAGCATGAGGGATGCCGGGAACGGCCACGGCTGCGAGCCGAGATAGACCGGGTCGACGACGCGGATGCCCGACTCCTCGAAGATCTCGCGCGTGACCGCGGCCTCGAGCGACTCCCCCGGCTCGACGAATCCCGCCAGCAGCGAATACCGATTGACCTCCCACATGGCGTTGGATCCGAGCAGCAATCGATCGTCCTGGTCGACGACCGCGACGATGATCGCTGGGTCGGTTCTCGGGAACACTTCGATCGTGTCGTCGGCTGAACGCAGGACCCAACCGCCCTGCTCAGGGACCAGTGGGGCGCCCGTGCGAGGAGAGAACCGGTGCGACGCATGCCAGTTCGCGAGCGAGAGTGCCTCAGTGAGCAGTCCGGCATCCCGGTCGCTCAGCGCAGCGCCGACCTCGCGCAGCCCGACCCAGTCATCCGGTGGGGCGAGCGCCACCGCAACGGCGTCGGACAGCACGGCGGCGACGAACGGCGTTCCCGGCGGTTCCGGCGGTTCCGGCGACCGACCCGACATCGAGCGACCGAGATACAAGCGCAGGGACGCATCCGGCAGGGCAGCGGAAGGCAGAAGCATGAGCCGCGCCGGCTCGAGTGAGGAGAGCAGCGTCTTGCCGTGCCAGATCGGGAGGACGCGGGTTTCCGGGTCGGCCGCGAGTTCGGCGAACAGCTCGGGACGGCTCCTCGAGAGGTAATCCCGGTCCACCGCGTGCCGGGACAGCGGCATCGCGGAGCCGCGCATCTTGTCACCCATCACTGTCACACCAACATCATCGCAGTCGCCGGGTCTCGGCACGAAGTGCGTGGCGTTCGGCCACGGTTGCAGGCCGACGACCTACCCTGACAGGTATGGCCAGATCTCACCTCACCCTAGCCGCACTCGCGACATCCGCTGTCCCGGGGCTCGACGTCGTGGCCGCACGCCCGATCGGCTCCGGCGTGCACGGCGATTTCGAGGCCGCGCTGGTGACCGGGGCCGACGGGAAGCACTGGATCATCCGGATCCCGACCTCGGAACGGGCGGAGGCCGAGCAGTCAGCGGACCTCGTCGCGCTGCGCGCACTCAGCACGGGCGTCCGGGCACGGCTGCCGTTCACCGTCTCATCGTTCGCCGGCCAGGTCCCGGTGAGCGGCACACGCGGCGTCGTGTACGAGTTCGTCTACGGAACCAGGGTGCCACTCGGCGACATCTCCGCTGATGAGGGACCCGCAGGCGAGGGTCTTGCCACATCGATCGGGCGCGCGATCGCAGCGATCCATACCCTGCCGACGAGCTTCGTGGCGGATGCCGGGCTCCCGGTGCTGAGCCCCGTGGAGATCCTGCGCTCCCACGTCACCATCATGGACCGCGCCTCGGCGACCGGCCTCGTTCCCGCCGCCCTGCTCGGCCGGTGGGAGGGCGCGGCGGAGGACTCGGCCCTGTGGCAATTCGCCCCAACGGTCGTCAACGGCTCGCTCTCGGCCGATTCCCTCCTCGTCGACCACCTCGAGGTGTCCGGCATCCTCGGCTGGCAGTCGCTGAGCGTCGGAGACCCGGCGCGGGACATGTTCTGGCTGCTCGGATCGCCGCGCGACGGCGTTGCGGACAGTGTGATCGATGCCTACCAGCGGGCGAGGGGCTCCAGCGACCGGCAGATCGGCCGCCGCGCGAGGCTGTACGCGGAGCTCGAGATCGCGAAGTGGCTGCTGCACGGCGCCCAGGAGCGCAGCACCGAAATCGTCGACGACGCCGTGACCATGCTGCATGGGCTCGTCGACACCGTGCAGAACGACTTGAATCAGACGCTCAGTCACAACACCATGCCGGTCATGGCCGTCGACGAGGTCGAGGCCATGCTGGACCAGCGCCGCGCCTGAGAGCCGAGCCCATCAGCCGAGCTGGCCGCGCACCTCGATCGTGATGGGGACGATTCTGCGACGCATCCGGATCCTCAGCGAGAGCCGGCCCGACCGGGCCAGCAGAATCGCGATGACGATCGCCGCGACGGCCGGCACGGCGCCGGAGATCACCATGGCCGTCCGGGTCCCCCAGAGGTCGACGAACCAGCCCATCATCGGGCCGCCGAGTGCCTGTCCGCCCAGCACGACCATGGCGTAGATCGCCATCACCCGACCCCGGATGATGCGGTTGGAGGACATCTGGACCATCGACTCTGCCGCGGTCGCGAACAGCAGCCGCGTGAACCCGATCCCGGCGAGGCAGACCAGGAACGCGGCGACGAACGGTGCGATCCCGGAGGCCATGAGCGCGATCCCGAAGAAGCCGGCAGCCAACATGATGGACCTCAGCCGGTAGGTCATGCGCCGCGTCGAGGCGATCGACCCTGCGAGAGCGCCGAAGGCGGCCGCCGAACTGTACAGCCCGTACCCCGCCGCGCCCGAGCCGTACACGTGGTCGGCGAAGGAGACGAGGAGAACGGGCAGGTTCATCCCGAACGTCGCGACGAAGACGAGCATGACGATCGGCCAGAAGATCGTCGGCTTCGCCAGCACGTAGCGAAGGCCCTCGCGAATCTGCCCCTTGGATCGTTTTGCGACCAGGGACGGCAGCAATTCCCGCGAGCGCATGCTGAGGAGCGTGATCATGACGACGCAGGCGGCGAACGAGTTCGCCGCGATCGACCAGCCGGCACCGACCAGGGCGATGAGGATGCCGCTCACGGCGGGACCGACCAGCCCGCCGAGGTGGAAGATCGAGGCGTTGATGCTGATGGCGTTGCCGAGCCGGTCATGACCGACCATCTCATTGACGAAGACTGCGCGAGCCGGAGAATCGACGACGGCGACGATCCCGAGGAGGAGGGCGACCAGGTAGACCTGCCAGACGACGACGATGCCGGTGAGAGTGAGTGCGGCGAGTGCTCCGCACAGCACGGCGTTGACTGCCTGGGTGCCGACCAGAAGCCTCCGCTTGGGGTAACGGTCGGCGATGACCCCGCCGAGCGGGCCGAGCAGCAGCATGGGGCCGAATTGCAGGGCGACGGTCACTCCGACCGCGGTGATGCTGTCGGTGAGCTGGAAGACGAGCCAGTCGACGGCGATCCGCATCGCCCAGGCGGAGGTGTGCGAGACGAGTTGCGCCACGACGTACAGGCGGTAGTTGTGAATGTTCAGCGAACTGAAGGTGTCCCGCCATCGCGGCCGGTGCAGGAGGATCGGGATCGGCGCAGTCGCCGCGTCATCCAACTGTTGATCCGGTGTCATTTGCTCAAGGGTAGATCAAACGACTCATTGGAAGATACTATCAGCCCTATAAGTCCTATTACCTTTCTCAATAGGGGATGCCGTGTTCGATCCGGTTCTGCTCAAGACCTTCGTCACGGTCGCGGACACCCTGAGCTTCACGCACGCGGCACAGTTGCTCGGCCTGAGCCAGCCGACGGTGAGCCAGCACATCCGCAAGCTCGAGCTCGCGGCCGGACGAAACCTCGTCACGCGCGACACGCGCGACGTGCGACTCACGGACAACGGCGACGCGCTGCTCGGATTCGCGAAGACGATCCTCGCGGCCCACGACGAGGCGGTGAGCTACTTCACCGGCTCCGCGATGCGCGGACGCCTGCGCTTCGGATCGGCCGACGACCTCGCCCTCACCCAGCTGCCGCAGATCCTGCGCGACTTCCGGCAGCTGTACCCGCAGATCAACCTCGAGCTCACGGTCAGCCAGAGCGGCTCGCTGATACGGCGGCTGCAGTCAGGACAACTCGACCTGGTCTTCATCAAGCAGGAGTCCGGCGACCCGCTTGGGCGGCTGGTGCGGCGCGACCGGATGGTGTGGGTCGGCCACAAGAGCATCCTGCTCGACCCGAACTCCCCCCTCCCCCTCATCGTCTACCAGGCGCCGAGTCTGAGCCGCACCTTCGCGATCCGCGCGCTCGAGTCGGTGGGACGGACCTGGCGGATCACCTGCAACGTCAAGGAGGTGAACGGCGTGCTCGCCGCTGTGCGCGCGGGCATCGGGGTCGCCGTGTTCCCGCAGTCGCTCATCCCGAGCGACCTCGTCCAACTCCCCTCGGCGGCCGGACTGCCTGAGCTCGGCGACGTGGACTTCGCACTCGTGGACAATCCCGCCGCCGCGCGCGAGCCCGTCGAGGCGCTGGCCTCCGCCATCATGGGCCGACCGGTGCACTGAGCGCCCCGCACCACCCGGCACGCCGACGACTAAGCGCGGCGGCTACCGGTCGCGTCACGCCATAGCTGGAGAAGCTCGGCCTCATCGTAGATCCGGTCCGGCTCGATGACCCGGTCGTCAGAGACGTAGAAGAACACCGCGTCGATCTCCTCGGGCGAGATCCCCTTCCACCGGGCGAACGCAAGTCGGTACAGGGCGAGCTGGAGTTGCCTCTCGACCAGCTCCGTGTCGTCCCTTGGCGCTCTGCCGGTCTTCCAGTCCACGATCTGGTACCGCCCGTCGAGCTCGTACACCGCGTCGATCTTGCAGATCACGATGCGCCCGTCGAAGGGGAGGTGCAGCTCGCGCTCGACCTCGAGCGGTCTGCGTTCCGCCCAGGGTGAGCGTTCGAAGATGCCCTGAAGCCGTGCGAGCTCGGACTGGTCGACGTCGGGCTCCGGGGCGTCGAGTTCGCTCGCGAGCGCGTCGATCACCTCGCGCGAACCGCCCAGCCCGTAGCGG
>DATCXP010000217.1:0-3332 GCA_036565765.1 Terrimesophilobacter sp. | reverse complement strand
GGTTGGCCCCCTTCGAGACGCGGCCTCGTCCCTCGGCCGCTCCTCAGGGAGCGGTGACGTCCGCTCCCTGAGGTGCGAGCGTAGCGAGCCTCGAAGGGGGCAACGAGCTACTCCAAAATCGACCCGACTTAGTTGACGGTGTTCGGGTCGCTGCCGACCCGACCGGCACGCTCGAGCGCCGTGATCGAGGCCTGCTCGGCATCCGTCAGCTCGAAGTCGAAGACATCGAAGTTCTCGACCATCCGCGCCCGGTGATTCGTCTTGGGGAACACGATGTAGCCGCACTGGAGGTGCCAGCGGATGACCACCTGCGCCGCCGTCTTCCCGTGGGCCGCGGCGATGGTGGTGATCTCCGGCAGCTCCAGGAGCGGGTACTTGGCCTGCCCGAGAGGCCCCCAGGACTCGATCGCGATGCCGTGCTCGCGCGCGAACGCGGTGACCGCCGGCTGCTGATGGGCCGGGTGCAGCTCGATCTGATCCACGGCCGGGACGACATCCGTCTCGCGGAGCAGCCGCTCCAGGTGCGGGACCAGGAAGTTCGCGACGCCGATACTCTTCGCCTGCCCGCGTCCTCGGATATCCACAAGTGACCGCCACGCCTCGACGTAGTGGTCATTCGCTGGCGCCGGCCAGTGGATGAGGTAGAGGTCGACGTAGTCGAGCCCGAGCTTGTCCAGGCTCTCCTGAACCGCGGCCGGGGCGTCCCCGTGCCGGTCGATCCACAGTTTCGTGGTCACGTAGAGGTCGGAGCGCGGGATGCCGGATGCCGCGATCGCTCGTCCGACACCCTCCTCGTTGCCGTAGATGGCCGCCGTGTCGATGTGGCGGTAGCCGACCTCGAGGGCCTCGCTCACGATCCTCTCGGTGTCGGCGGGGTCGACCTTGAACACCCCGAATCCGAGTTGCGGGATCGTCGTGCCGTCGTTCAGAGTCACAGAGTTCATGGCTCCAGCCTAGGACGCGGCGCCGGGCCGGGGCTTCCGCAGGGCGTTCCAGGCGAGCTGCGCCGCGCAGTACACGAGCAGCAGGGCGAACAGCACGCTGCCGAGCACGGGCGGTATCGCCCAGGCGAGTGCCGCGCCGCCGATCGACGCCGGGACCGACAGGCATCCGATCACCAGAGCGGCACGAAGGTCGGTGTTGCCCCTGCGCGCGTTCGCGATCGTGCCGGTGATCGCCGTCGGGATCATCATGAGCAGCGAAGTGCCCTTCGCGACCAGATCGCCGACGCCGAACAGGAGCATGAGCGCCGGGACGACGAACACCCCGCCGCCGATCCCGAGCAGTCCGGAGAGGATCCCGGTGACGAAGCCGAGTGCGAGAAGGCCCGCGACGACCCAGAGTCCGAACTCGAGCTGCACCGAGCGATCCGGGACCAGGAAGAACATCCGAACGGCGATCACGATGAGGAACCCGATGAAGATCCAGCGCAGGATGCCCTGCCGCGTGTTGTGCAGGAGCCAGGTGCCCAGGAGCGATCCGCCGACCGCGCCGACGGCGAGGAACGCTCCCGCGATCCAGTCCACCGAGCCATGGGTCGTGTACGCCACCATTCCGGCGATCGCCGTCGGCAGCACCGCAGCGAGGCTTGTTCCGCTCGCGTGACGCTGGTCGAACCCCGCTACGACGATGAGCAGGGGGACGAGGACGATTCCACCACCGACACCGAACAGTCCGGAGAAGAAACCGACGACGAGGCCGATGATGGCGAGACGCAGAATGCGCCCCTGTTGGTTCGTCACCGTACGAGACTACTGGGAGGCCGGAACATGCCTTTCGTCCGGGCCGTTGTAGGCGCTCAGGGGGCGGATGAGCGCGTTGGACGCCAGCTGCTCCATGATGTGCGCCGTCCAGCCGGTGATGCGGCTCGCGACGAACAGCGGCGTGAACAACTCGGTGTCGAACCCGATCAGGTGGTAGGCGGGGCCGGAGGGGTAGTCGAGGTTCGGCAGGATGCCCTTGCGCTCGGTCATGCCCTTCTCGAGCGCGTCGTAGAGTTCGGCGAGATCCGGCCGGTCGTACTCGGCGATGAGGGTGTCCAGAGCAGCCTTCATGGTCGGAACGCGCGAGTCCCCGTGCTTGTAGACCCGGTGACCGAAGCCCATGATCTTGCGCTTCTCGGCCAGCGCGGCATCCAGCCAGGCCTGTGCCTTGTCGGCCGTCCCGATCTCCTCGAAGACGTGCATGACCGCTTCGTTCGCCCCACCGTGCAGCGGACCCTTGAGCGCCCCGATCGCCGCCGTCACGGCGGAGTACAGGTCGGAGAGCGTGCTCGTCACGACCCGCGCCGTGAACGTCGAGGCGTTGAACGAGTGCTCGGCGTACAGGATCATCGACACGTCGAAGGCGTTCACGACCGTCACGGACGGCACCTCGCCGAACGTCATGTGCAGGAAGTTCGCCGAGAAGGCGAGGTCCTCGCGCGGCTCGACCAGCTCCAGGCCGCGACGGCGGCGCTGGTCGTAGGCGACGATCGCCGGCAACTGGGCGAGCAGGTAGATGGCCCGGCCCAGGTTGAGGCCCGGATCGGTGATGCCGTCCTTCTCGGACAGCGTCGGGTCGGTCGCGCCGATCACGCTGACCGCCGTGCGCACGACATCCATCGGGTGCGCGGTGAGCGGAAGCTCGTCGATGATGCGCTTCGTGCGCGGGTCGAGCGGCCGCAGCGAGCGTTCCAGCTTCTGGAACTCCTCCAACTGGAGGGGAGTCGGCAACTCTCCGTTCCAGAGCAGGTAGGCGACCTCCTCGAACTGGCAGCTCGCGGCGAGCTCCTGCACCGGGTAGCCGCGGTAGAGCAGAGAGTTCGTCTCAGGGTTGACCTTCGAGATCGCGGTCGTGTCGACGACGACGCCGGCGAGGCCCTTCCGGATGTCTGGTTCGCTCATGTCAGTCCTTATTGGTCTCGAGGGTGAAGTTGAAGACGCCGGAGTCGAAGGTGTTGTAGGCCTCGTAGTCCAGCAGCTCGTAGAGTCGTGCGCGAGTCTGCATTTCAC
The DNA here is from genome assembly GCA_036565765.1 of Terrimesophilobacter sp. GTDB lineage: Bacteria > Actinomycetota > Actinomycetes > Actinomycetales > Microbacteriaceae > Terrimesophilobacter. The sequence goes on along the minus strand of DATCXP010000217.1, from coordinate 339 downwards.
TCACTACTGGCTTCAGCGTACCCTCGGCGGCGAGCACGTCGAGGCCCCGTTCCGCGGCCCCCATGGCCAGGCGCAGCAGGCTCACCGGATAGATCACGATGTTGATCCCGACGCTCGCGAGCTGCTCGGTCGTGAACAGCTCGCTCTTGCCGAACTCAGTCATGTTGGCCAGGACGGGAACCTCGACGGCCTTCCTGACCGCCTCGAATTCGCTCAGGTCCTTCATGGCCTCCGGGAAGATCGCGTCGGCCCCGGCATCGACGAGCTCCTTCGCACGGTCGATCGCCGCCTGAAGCCCGTCAACGGCACGGATGTCGGTGCGCGCGATGATGAGCAGGT
>DATCXP010000213.1:0-2526 GCA_036565765.1 Terrimesophilobacter sp. | reverse complement strand
GCTCCCGGCCACCGCCACGAGCCGGATCCCGGCGGCATCGCAGGCCGCGAGGAGACCCGCGGTCAGGTAGTGGGGATCGGCGTCGGCGATCGCCAGTTCGAAGCCCGCGGTCGTCATCCCGGCGACCAGCTCGTCGGCGCTCGCCGCGCTCAGGACGACCCGGTAGCCGTGGCCTCGCAGCTCGGCGACGATCCGGCCCTCCAGTTCCGGCGGCAATGCGACCGCGATTCCGGGCATGCTCACCTCCTTACGGGAAGACTGACCGGAACGAGCGAGATCGCGTCGCCGTTCGCCACGGCCTCGAGCGCTCGCGCCACCTTCTCCCGGGGGATGAGGATCTCCACTCCACTGCCGTTGCCGGCGATCAGCCCGCTCGACTCGATCGTGCGCACGACCGTTGCAGAGCCGACCAGGACGGTCGGCGGACCGAACACCCCGTGGTCGGTTTGCGCCGCAGACCAGACGTCCACGACCGTGCCCGGCTCGATCGACTTCGAAAGCTGTCCGCTCACCGTCACGACGACGGAGGCGACCCGGATGCTCGCGGCGGTGCCGAGCGCGGAGGTCGGGATCAGCTCTCCGGCCGCCACCGCCCTGATGACGACGAGGCCATCTGGGGAAAGCTCCTCGGGCGTCAGGTACTTGCCGCCCAGTTCACCGAGACGCACATTCTCGCTCACGAGGTCTTCCGCGTAGATCCGATCGCCCGGGCTCAGTGCCGAAGAGGAGGAGAACACCTGGACGGTGCGATCGGTCGCGGTGACGATTCCGTAGACGCCGACGACGGAGACGACGACGAGACCGATGCCGACGGCGAAGCGCGGATCGAACCAGAACGACCTCGGCGTGCGCTCCCTGCGCTGCGGGTCGCGGATTCCGGCCATGTCCAACCTCCCCGAGAATCTGGACGGCTCGTCCAGGGCTCCATCGTCGCGCGCGAGGCACGTGTGCGTCGAAAGTTATCCACAGGGCCGTCCTGGGCCGGCGGGACATCCGATAATCGAGGCATGAACGACACAGATCCAGCAGCCGGCTTCGTCCGATTCCTCACGATCGCCGACACGGCGGAGATCCTGAATGTGTCGATCAGCCAGGCCTACTCGCTCGTGCGAACGGGTGAGCTTCCGGCCATCAAGATCGGGACCCGCGGTCAGTGGCGGGTCGAACGCACCGTGCTCGAGTCGTACATCCTGGCCAAGTACGAGGAGACGCGGCGGATGAGCCTGTGGAACCAGTCCGACTTCGCCAATGTGCAGGAGCTTGCGTTCGGACAGGATCAGAGTCGAACGACGAGAAGCTGAGCGAACGGGACCACGCGGTACTGGGTGACCTCGGTCTCCCGGCGGGCGGTTCCCGGCTCGTGGACGGCGACGTCGAAGTGGTCGCGGCCGACGCGGTCGATCGTGCCGTGAACGGCGTCGCCGAGCAGTCTCAGTTCGAGGGCGCTCCGTCGGCGGCAGAGGTCTCTCAGCACGAAGCTCAGGCTCAGCCGCGCCGAGAGCCCACGAGGCGGCTCCGCCGGCGGTGCTTCCCGCAGGCTCGCAGCGACCTGCTCGCGGTCGAGCTGGAGGCTGCCGATCGCGGCGAGCGGGATGACGATCTGCGTTCGGCGCGCGGATTCGTCATCGAGCTCGGCGGACATCCAGTCCTTCCCGAAGCTCAGCGGGCTGACCCGCACGAGTGCACCGTCGACGAGCACGAGCCTGATCGAATACCGGCCCGGCCGGTCCAGAGCCCCATGGATCGACAGCAGGCGGTCGCGCAGCGACAGCCGGCCGAGACGGAGCCGCTCCGCTTCGCCCTTCAGATCGACATCGTCGGCTCCGAGCTCGTGCTCGAGCTGGCTCTCGAGATCGTCGAACAGATTGTTCCACCGCATGATGCGAAATTAGCCACCCTCACCGACGTGCGCCCGAGGTTATCCACAGCCCAGAAATTGGGGCGTGGACAGGAGCGAGCAATAACTGCTTTAGTGTGTGCGGGAATGTACCCCCAACGAGGGTAGACAACTACAGAACCTGTCGAGCATGTCATCCCGCATAGTTCGGAGCCAACGATGAGCAACGCGCTACCTGCACCTTCATCTGCACAACAGCCAGCAAGGCGGGGCGCGGGGCGCCGGCTCGGCGAGGCCGCAACCCCCTACGAATCAGATGAGTATTTCGACCATCAACCGACCGGAAAGGCGACGCTTCCAGGACCTGAGCCGCTCCTGGAGAATCTCACGAGGTGCGTCATCGAGATCCTCGCCGGAGCGAGGGACCTCGAGCAGATCTCGCGGTGGGTCACGGATGACGTGTACCGTCATCTGCTGAAACGCGTCGTGCTCTCCGCGCGCGCCAGGCAGGCGAAAGGGCGGGTGCCCGTGAGGCCCGCCTTCACGATCGGGTCGACTTCGATCTTCGAGCCCCGCGACGGCGTGATCGAGGCGGTCGTCGTGGTGCGGGGCAAGGCGCGCGTTCGGGCGGTCGCGCTGAGGCTGGAAGGACTCGACAGCCGCTGGCGGGCCACCGCAATCAACGTGCT